>JAFYBM010000037.1 GCA_017540225.1 Oscillospiraceae bacterium
ATACTACTTTTGACATTATAACATGTTTTTGCGATATTGTCAAGACGGCAGGGTGCTTTATTTCGCGTATCCGCTAAGAAAAAAAGGAGGTTCGGACGATTTGCGGAAATCAAAAACAAAATGCATAAATAGTGTGGAGATTCGTATATTTTCGGATAAACACAGTCAATATTGTTTGACTTTATTTTGCTTTCCATTTGTTTATTTTGCATAAAAATGAATCAAAAAGATTGGATTGCATAGAATTGAATAAGCCTTGATATTTTTGCATAAATGTGATATTATAATATATATGAAGGCACTTTTCCGCATTCAGGGCGGGAGCGTGCCGGTCATTACGGGTATTTACAATACATTTGAAACAGGAGGAAGCATACATGAAAGAAGCGAGCAGAAAACCGTGTATCAGGGCACTGCTCTGCGGGCTCGCCGTGATGACGGGTTTCGCAATGTCAGGCTGTGCCACTGCCGATCTCGGCACGAAAAAAGAAGATCAGAAAAAGATTTATGTGATCGGTCAGTCAGAGGGCATTCAGTTCTGGGACGATGTTGAGCAGGGTTCCCGCGATGCAGCAGAGGAATTCAAGTACGAACTGCACTATTCAAATGCAAAGTCGATCGCGGATGTTGAGGGTCAGATTGATCTGGTCAATGATGCAATCAGACAGGAGGCGGATGTCATTGTCATTGCACTGAATGACACCGAGGCGCTCAAGGCACCGCTGGAGGCGGCGCAGAATGCCGGCATCAAGATTATGACGCTGAACGCGGACTTTGCCCGCGAGGATTCTGACAGACGGGCTGCGTTTGTCGGAACGAATAACTTTATCAGCGGCCAGATCGCCGGAAAGCATGTCGTGGATGCATATAAGGATCCGATCAATGACAAGGCGTTCATTATGGCGCACTCCGGATCGGCATCTTCTGCAACCGCCCGTGTCGGCGGTTTCCGTTCCGTCGTGGAGAGCACGATCCAGCCGCTTGCCGGTCAGGCAAGAGCTGCGGCGGCAATTGCTGCTGCACAGGCGGCGGCGCAGGCTGCTGCACAGGCTAATCCGGACGGAGAAAATGCCGGCGGTCCTCCGGAAGGTGCAGGCGGTCCTCCTGCCGGTGTGCAGGGCGATCAGGGCGGTGCGCCCGAGGGCGCAGGCGGTCCTCCTGCCGGTGTGCAGGGCGATCAGGGCGGTGCACCCGAGGGTGCAGGCGGTCCTCCGGCGGGTGCCGGCGACATGGGCGATTTCAGCGCAGTTGCCGGACAGATGACTTGCGACGGTGATGTCAATACCGCAAAGGCTCAGACCATGCAGTTTCTGCAGGAGCATCCGGAAGTCAAGATCGTTCTGGCAACCAATGAGAGCTCGACGCTCGGCGTCTGCCAGGCAATTCAGGAAATGGACTTTGAACCGGATGATCTTGAGGTCATCGGCTTTAACGCAAACGATGCAGAAATCCAGTATCTTCGTGCCGGCATTCTGGACGGACTGGTCGTTCAGAATCCGTACAACATGGGCTACCTGAGCGTGTACTACGCAGGACAGCTTGCATCGGGTCAGTCGATCGCCGCAAATATCGACACCGGCGTTACCTTCGTGACGGCGGAGAACATTGACAACGACGATATTCAGCTGATTCTGGATCCGAAGAAATATTTGGGCAAATAAGGAAAGGGAGGATACAGAAATGGCAAAATCGGGTAATAAAAAAGCAGCCGGAAGATACGGCTATCTGATCGCTGCGATCGGCTTTGCGCTGGTCATGGTACTCAACTTTTTCCTTGTCAACTGGATCCAAAACAGATCCATGAGTACATTTGACGTGATCTCCAAGGAAAGTAAGTTCGTCAACTCTGCAAACGGTCAGCTCCAGACGATCAACGAAAACTTCATGGAAATGATCGCACAGGTCGGTATGCTGGAGCAGCATAACGGAACGATCGACGCGCTGTTTCCGGCTGTGAAGGGAGCGCTGGACAACTACGACAAGATGGAAGGCCACAGTGAGCTTTCCAAGCGCCGTTTCAAGCACGCCCGTGCTTATATCGAGGCTTATGAGCAGAAAATCGTTGCCTATCAGAACCAGATCAATCTGATGGAAAGCGCACCGGCTGAGGAAAAGGCCGCGTTCTATGCAAAGCTTCCGGATATCTACGAGGAGGAAATCGCACCGCTGCAGTCCGCCGCCTCTCAGATGCTGACGGCTACAATAGGAAGTGCAAACAATGCTGCTTCTGAGAGAACGGATTCCATTACTGCAAATATGAACCTCGTCCGTGTGCTTATGATCGCTCTGCTGGTTGTCGGCGAGATTGCAATCATTCTGGCAGGCCGCTTCAGAAGACGCGCAAACGAGGAAATCAGCCGCAAGAGCGCACAGTTCGCGGATGCTTCCAGCAAGCTGATGCGTTCCCGCGAAAAAATGGAGGACATCGCTGTCACCAGCATTCTGACGGGTCTGAAGAACCGCTATGCGCTGGAGCAGGATATCGGCGACCGCCTCGCGGAGGAGCAGTTCAATCTCGCAGTGTTCGATATGGATAATTTCCGCAGCATCAACGATACCTACGGTTATGACTTCGGCGACGAGTATCTCTCGCAGGTCGCAGAGCGTCTGCGCTCCGAGTTCGATCAGTTCGCGGATATCTACAACATCACCGGCAACGAGTTCTGCTTCGTCTTTAAGCGGACCGTTTCCGATACGCAGGCACTGCGCCTTGTGGACAGCATTGCAGCCGTCATGAGCAGCCCGTACACGATCTTCAATCTGACGGTGCAGCTCTCTGTCTCCGCAGCGACCTACCACTATCTTGCAGGTGACTGCCTGAATGTCAACTCGCTGCTGGTCAAGATGGACAATGTGCTCCGCAATGCCAAGCGTGCAGGCGGCGGTCAGATCCTGCAGGTCGTCAATATCTGATCCGAAAACAGAACCGAAACAGTCGGAGAGGGGAAACCGGAAACGGATTTTCCCCTCTCCGTTTTTTGCTGTGAAAATCATATAAAAAATATTTCAGTGATGCGAAAATATATTGACTTTTCATGAAATCTGTAGTATAATATAATATATTACGGGCAGCATTGCGGATGCAGTGACCCCGGGGATCCCCGGGTACCGTCTGAACGGCCGCGCGAAGGCTCTGCCGGGTACGGACTGCTTGGATACAGGAGGGTGAAATATGTCTGAATCGAGATTTATGCAGACTGTGCTGTTCGGCGGCTATGAGCGATCGGCTGTCGAGGAACGGTTTGAATCTCTCAATGCGCAGCTTTTCACACTGAAGAATGAGCTGCGGGAGACCAAGCTGCTTCTGGCAGAGCTCAAAAAGGGCTCCGATGAGGCCGCCGCACTGGAGGAGATCCTTGCCGGTGAGCGCGTGAAAATGGCACAGGTGCAGGCGCAGAATGAGACCGTAACCAAAAAGATCCGTGCGGCAGAGGACGATATTGCGGCACGCGATCAGGAAATAGAGCAGCTGAAAGCACAGGTCGAGGCACTGCAGGAGGAGCTTTCACAGAAGAATGAGAAGCTGACCTATCTGGAAGCGAATTCCGACGGCGAAGCACTCAGTGCTGTGTTCATTGAAGCGCAGAAGTCTGCCGATCTGCTTGTCAGTATGGCGAAAAAGGATGCCGCCGCACTCGATGCAAATTCCAAGCGGCTGGCGGAAAACCTCGTAGCGGAAGCGAACAATACCGCCAAG
>JAFYBM010000003.1 GCA_017540225.1 Oscillospiraceae bacterium
CGGCACTTCGCATACCGTGAAATTTGAGGATGTCCGCTTTGCCTGTCAGGAACAGGAAGTGCTGCACGGTGTTTCCTGGAGCTGGGTGAGGGGAGGCTCACGGCTCTGGTCGCTGCATTGGGCAATCATGAAAGCCTGATGCAGACGGACAGCATGTACGTTGATGGTGACAAGGCGCGCAGTCGGCACAGTCCGGCAAAACGAAAGCAGAAAGCCGCTCATCACTGAACGGCTTTTTTGATGCTGTTTTGTTTTTGGCAGGCTCCTTTTATTCGCGGACGGTTACCGTTCCGTCTGCATGTGGCAGAACGATTTCTTCCAGATAATTGCCTTCGCCGAAGAATGCGGACAAAGAGACCGTTGTTTTCTTTTCCGGCTCAATGATAAAAGCCTCTGAGATCAGGGCGGTTTCATCCGGCTCCACGGAATCCAGCAGATGATTTTCCTTTTCCGGATCGCCGGCAGTCTGTCTGCATGTCCCGCCGTCCTGCTGAACCGTCACGCGAAAGTTTGAGAGAAAGCGTTCCTTTGTCTCTGCTTTGTTGGTATAATTGATGTTCACATACAAAACCGTATTGCCCATGAGATCCGTTTCAACCGCATAGCTTTCGACTGCAAATTCGGCTTCGGGCGGTTCCGGCAGCTTCAGATCCGGAATCGAGATATCCGGCATGCTAAATTCCGGCATGTCGATTTTCAGATGTGTTTCTTTGCGCTGTGCATCCATCATGTTTTCCCGATGCCGGGAGCGTGCGTTCTCAATTTTGCTGCCTGCATTCAGAATGATGATGACGGCGGTACAGGTCACGGCAAGCAGACTCACCGCAGTGAGCGCTGCTTTTTTGTTTGGTGTATGCTGCTTGCGGCGGCGCATTCTGTCTGCCGGATCAATCCGGGGCGCAGCCGGCTTCGGAGCAGCCGCTTTCAGAGAATTGCCGCATTCCGGACAGATTTTTGCTTTGCGCGGAACGGGCATTCCGCAGTACATACAGTACCGGACTCCCATAATATGAACCCCCTTTTCGGTTGAAACATCCGCTTTATTATACTATATATAGATGAAAAAAGCAAGGGCTGTGCAGCGGATACCCTCATATTTCATACGCAGGTCACTCCCCGAAAAAACGAATCGTCTTCCGGCAAATGCTTCTCATCGTGTTCTCTGACGGTAAATGCCTGCTGTGGATCAGCATTCTTTTGATCGGGCAGGAAAAGATCTGCTCTGCAAGCGTTTTGTCATAGAAGGCGTGCATCTGCTTTTCACATTGTTTATTTTTGTAAACATACTTTCCCTGTTTCATCTGACTTCTCCGTTCTGACGGCTGAATGGCTGACTGCGCGTATTTCTTTATACGAATACTTTGATTATATCGGAAATGGACTGCATTGTCAAGATTTTCAGGCAGCTCTTGACAATTGCCGCAGCATCGGGTAAGATACTATATATAAAATTGCATTGCAATAGCCCGCATACCGCAACACGAAAAAGGAGATTTCACATGATGATAACCGATGCACATTTGCATCTGCCGGTCGGGGACGCATATCCCACGCTGCAATCCAAAAAAGAAAAGCTGCTCGCTGAACTGGACGAAAATCATGCTGCACGATGCATTGTCATTGCGGATTCGTGGCAGGAAACGGAGATCGGCACGACCGATGAACTGACGGCGCTGTTTCCGCGGCAGGCGCAGTCCCGCGTATTTGTGGTCGGCGGGATCAGTCCGCTGGTGCAGTTTGAGGAGACACTTGCCGATCTGCGGCGGCATCTGGAGCAGAAGCAGATCGTCGGCATCAAGCTGTATCCCGGTCACGAGCCGTTCTGTCTGACCGATGCGCGGCTGTCGTCCGTTTACGAGACAGCGCTGCAATATCAGGTGCCGGTGCTGTTCCATTCCGGCTGGGAGCATCCCGAATACGGCGATGCGGATGCCGCTGCTGCGGTTCTGGAACGATATCCGGAACTGCGGCTTGTCTGCTGTCACTGCTGGTATCCGCAGATCGGGAAATGCATGCAGATGCTTGCGTATCCGAATCTGTACTTTGATCTTTCCTCGGTCGCGGATGAAGCAGAGGTGCCGGAGCAGATCGCGTCCGGTGTCCGCAGACTGACCGAAGCCGTGCCGGAGCGTGTGCTGTTCGGCTCGGACAGCTTCGGGTGCAGCATGGCGCAGCATATCCGGTTTCTCCGTGACATGCATCTGCCGCCGGAGACCGAACGGCTGGTGTTCCACGAAAATGCAGGGCGGCTCTATCAGCTTGAACAGGGGCGTGCATGATGAGCAGGAGTTATAAGCATCGAAAAGGCACGCTGCTGCATGTGAAAGAGCAGAACAGCCGGTTCGGCAAGCGGCAGGCATCCGCGGCGGTGCGCAGAGCAGCCGATGTTCCGGACGGCAGACAGTACCGGAAATATTACGATTCATGGGACATCAGCGACTATCGCTGGACGGAAAACAAATACACGCGGGAAGCATTCCGGCGGCGCTGGTTTGATACCGCGCACCGCGCCGCGGACAGATACGGGCAGGATGATTTTGCGTTTTACAGAAGCAGATTCCGCAGCTGGAAGGAAGCCTACCGGTTCTATGTCCGGCATTATAAGGCGAAGTGATATCCGGCAGCGGTTATAGATGAGATGCTGCGTTTGCATGTCTGACTTGTGCATGTCGATTTTGTATGTCCGTTTGAATGTCCTCAAAGAAGTATCCGCTGCGCGGATGCGATTCAGAATGGGGAAAGCAGCCCTACGGGGTACTTTCCCCAAGCCCCAATCTTCCCCTTAGAGAACGCTGGGGGATTTCGCCCGTTGCGACGGGCGAC
>JAFYBM010000038.1 GCA_017540225.1 Oscillospiraceae bacterium
GCCGTCCTTGTCGAAGATGCGGCTGCCCTCGCAGTGCAGCCAGTCGTCGTTGTTGTCGTCAGCGGCAGCAACGCTCAGCTCTTTTGTGGATGCATCTCCCGCAAAGCCGATCGTACACGAAGCCGTGACGGCTGCTGCCAGACAAAGTGACAGCAAATGTTTGTTCCTCATAATTGATTCCCCCTCGTAAAAATTCCGTGCGGTACAGCACGGTGAAAATCAACGGAGCGCAGCACCCTCATACTGCGCAGCCGCTGGAACCTTAGAAAATGCCGAAGCGCTTTTTCTCATAGAAAGGCTTGCCTTCGGCGACAAGCTCCTTAGCCCGAATGGAGCTTGCTGCAACACAGTCAAACGGCAGATCGGAATAATCCGCGCATTCCTCGCGCAGGGTGTTTCCGATCGCGTCGGTATCGGTATTATCGTCTGCCTCCAGTGCAATCAGCAGATAGCGTTCGCCGTTCTCGGTTTCGGGACGGATATACGCTTTTTTGACGGCCTTCTGCTTTTTGAGCACACCCTTGAGCGCGCCGAGCAGATCATCGGTCAGCGGATCCTTTTCCGGTTCTGCCTCTGTTTCTGCTGCTGCGGCCTTGTCCGCATCAAGCTGTGCCATTGCAGCACGGATCATATCCTGCTGCTGTTCGCGGGAATTTTCCGCGGCACCGAGCGCATTGGAAGGCTGCGGCGCTGCCAGCGCAACGGCTGTATCGCTGCCGTCCCCGCCGTTTGCATCCGGATTCTGTACCGGAGCGGAGAGCACGGGCTGAAGGTCGTTGTCACCGATTGCAATGATCTGCTGACGGATCAGGCAGAGCGCACTGCCGAACGGATTGATGACAACGCCGTTGATGGCCTCATTGCTCTTGATGAACTGGTAGAGATCCTTGAAGCCCATGACAGCGACATTGAATCGCTCGCCGGGCTTGCGGTTTTTTTTCAGCTCGACCTCATCGGTGAAAGCGGGCATGAATTTTTCGTTTTTCGGATTCGTCATGATCTGGAATGACACACGCGCCTGAACCGGCTCGCCCTCCTTCGGCGGTTCGGCAGGCTGTTCGATCTGTGCAGGGAGAAGATATTTTGCATCAATCGCAGCCTGAAGGAAAGCACGCTCGTGCTCCCGGAATGCTGCGGCATTGGCTTTGTTTGCAAGGTCCAGCTTAAAGGTCGCCATTGCATCGACCAGAACCGGGTTGGTGACCGGTTCCATCGGCGTCGGATTCGGCATTTGGAAAACCTCCTAAATATATACATTTCACCATGAATGAACAGGATCCAATGGCTTATACTGTTATTGTAGCATATTTCCGGAAAAAATGCAAGTGATTTTCACGATTTGCCCATAAAAAAGCGGATGGAACCGTTTCCGGAACCATCCGCGGCAAATCAATCTCCGCCTTGCCGTCGCCCGAACAATAAAACCCGCTTACAGCAGGTGGGTATCCGCCTGTGCACCTCATGCTCCCTGCAACCGTGAATATGGGGCATAAAAGCGGCCGTAGACCGGGAGGCCTGCAATCTTTGCACAGAGCTAAATTCCCTTTTATCAAGTGTTGGATTATATCAACTCGGGCTTGCTCGCACAAGGCAGAATACCTTATCGCTAAGAATAGTATATCATGTTATGCCAAAAAAATCAACTGGTAATTTTAACTAATTTTCCCTATAACTTTTGTGAAAATTTTACTCTTCTTCGTCATCTTCTTCATCCGTCTCGGCATCGAGCCGATTGATAAAGATTTCGGCGATGCGCTCATATTCTTCATCGCTCTCGATCGGTTCCAGGATTTCGTTGCCGTCATCATCGGTCTTTGCATTGAGCACGACCAGCTCGACCTCGCCTTCCAGCAGCTCATTGGGATCCTCAATATGCGGAATCAGTGCAAAATAGACCTGACCGTTTTCCTCCAGCATATCAATCAGATCGAAGA
>JAFYBM010000039.1 GCA_017540225.1 Oscillospiraceae bacterium
CAGTTGATCTGACATCGTAATACGGGGACTCCTTCCAAACCTTATTCCATGTATGCGTCGGCACAAGAAAGAGTCCGTCATGCAGATACGCACAGAATGCGTCGATTAAGCCGTCCGCACCGTTCTCAATTTTCCCGATGGCACGCAAAGAGCAATGAATTGTCACAATGTCATCCGATTTTATTCCTGCGTCTTCTAGAAAAGTGAATATTTCATGCTTTGTTATCATTTCAAGCACATTCCCTTCATTCGTGTTCTGAATCATGATCCTGCGCATGCTTCTGCTTCCAATTATATCACAATCAGTTCTGTTTTTCAAGCCGCAGAACGAAAAACAAGCTGCGATCCAATGAGCCGGATCACCGCCGCACAGACGGTGATCCGGGTTGTGCTGATCCGGTTGACTTTTACCAAGCAGTCTGCTATAATGGAGATGATCGGGAGAATATGTTTCTTGCAGAAATCGAAATGAGCAGGAGTGATTGGGATGAAAGATGTCTGCGAAAAATGCGCGCCATTGAAGGGGAGCGCTTCATTCTGCGTTTTGTGAATTGGGATGATGCGGATGATCTCTTAGAAGTATACAGCGACAAAAATGCGCTGCCGTTATTCCGTTCAACACCCACGAGCGCAGCGGCGAATCCGGCACTTATTCTGCGATCAGTAGCTATCTGCCGAACGCTCAGGTGCTTGACGGTATGGCAATACAAGGCAAGACAGCGCAGGCGTTCAGTTCTGATACACAGCAGGCTGTCCGTGACTGGCTTGACGGGCTGGGGTTTTAAGAAACAAACGGCGGTTCAGTGATGAATCGCCGCTTTTCATTGTGTCGGAGTCAGGATGATTTGTCCCCGGCTCTTGCATTTGTCTGCAAAACATGGTATACTGAAACCGTAAAACGATGATCTGCCCAAGCGAATGAGGTGACGTTCTATGATGAAAAGTATCCTGTTCTGGACGGTGATTGTATGTGTGCTGTATCTCGCTGCAAGCGGGGTTCTGTTGCGGTTCAGTCTGATCTTCCGTGTGTGGATCCGCGAACCGGTCACGCTGCTGATTGCGGCGGGCACGTTCGCCGGTATCTTACAGTTATTGCTGCGCATTTCAAGCATAACAGTCAGAATCGTCACAATCGTTCTATGGGCAGCCGCACTCATTGTTTTCTGCATTTACGGGTTTGTGTTCCTGATTCTGACGCACCGGAGTGAGATTTCGGGCAAAGCAGATTTTAACGGTACGCGCTGCATTGTTGAAAATGAGCCGGTGATGTGGGAAAGCCGCAGACGGTACTACGCCTATCGCGGCTGGTTTGTGCGCGGCAAAACGCTGCTGCATGCAGAAGGATATGCGTGCGGCACGCTTAAACTGGGGGATAATGAAGAATGAAAGTCGCATTATGTCAGTTTCAGATTGAATACGAAGCAAAAGAGCAAAACCTGCACCGCGCAGAGCAAATGATCGCATCCGCAGCAGCAGAGTGCGCAGAGATCATATTCTTCCCGGAGATGTCCTTCACCGGCTTTTCGATGAACGTATTGCTGACCGGCGAATCCGACGGCGGGACAATGCAGATTATGCAGGACTATGCGCGGAACTATCACATCGCGGTCGGTTTCGGCTGGGTGAAGCGTAGCGGTGATAAAGGCGAAAATCATTATACTGTTGTGAATGATACGGGTGCCGTGCTGGCGGATTATGTCAAGATGCATCCGTTTTCATTCAGCGGCGAGGACAATTATTATATCGCCGGCAGCCAGACCGCCGTTTTCCGCTTTGCCGGTCACACATTCGGATTGTTTATCTGTTATGATCTTCGCTTTCCGGAAATGTTCCGGGCAGTTGCCGCGGAGGTTGATGTCATGATCGTTTCAGCAAACTGGCCGGAGAAGCGCATTGCGCACTGGAACAAACTGCTCGAAGCCCGCGCGCTGGAGAATCAGTGCTGGGTGCTCGGTATCAACTGTGTCGGCAATCAGAAGCATCTGCGCTATAACGGCAGCAGCAGGGCGGTCAATCCGGAGGGAGAAACCGTAGACTGCCTGTATGACCGGGAAGGCCTCATTTTCTGTGAGATACAGGATGAAGCGGCGAAATTCCGGAGCAGCTTTCCGGCATTGCAGGATCGCAGACCGGCACTCTATAAACAGTTGATGTGAATGCGAGAATAACCCAAAGCGGTAATCGAAGAAACTGAATTGCACGAATCGCCCATGAAGTTTACACAAAAGCCCCTGCGTCCATTGAACGCAGGGGCTTTTGTTCCTCCGGCTCTGCTAGTTAGATCCGATTGTAACTTGTTTCATTGTAAAAGTGTTCCGGTAAAAAGTGCAGGGGATGAGCGTGTAAATGTCATGCAGGATTCTGACATATTCTGCACGCTGAACTGATGCCGCCGAATTTGACTGTCCTTGTTTTCATGGTGAGCATATTGAAAATGAACATCCGATTCGTCAGGAGCTTGTCAGGCGAAGTGATATATTTGACCGCTTCAAGCGCCTGTATACAGCCGATCATGCCCGCCGCTGCACCGATGATGCCGTGGCTTTCACAGGTCTCACAGCCTGTGGGCGGCTCTTCAAAAATGCATCGCAGGCAGGCTGTTTTATGGGGAATGACCGTCATGACCTGCCCCTCAAATCCGATCACACCGCCATAGCAGTAGGGTTTGTTATAGTGTACGCACAGGTCATTCACCATGAATTTTGTTTCGGCAGTATCCGTGCAGTCTATCACAAAATCAAATCCTTCAAGGATTTCTGCGGCATTTTCAGCGCTGAAGCGATACGGATATGCAGTCACTTCTATTTTGTCATTGATTCCTTCCAGCGTGTTTTTCAGCGAGAGCGCTTTGCTGACGCCGATCTCCCGGTGAGCGATCTGCCTGTTCATGTTGGACAGGCACACCTCGTCATGGTCGATGATACCGATTCTGCCCACACCGGCAGCGGCAAGATACATTCCGCAGGGACAGCCGAGACCGCCGGCGCCGATCAGAAGCACGCCCGCACGTTTTAATTTCTCCTGCCCGATCATCCCGATCTGCGGGAGGGTGATCTGTCTGTCATAGCGTTCAAGCTCCTCAAGATCAAAAGCACTGTCCTGCGTCCTGAGCCACTGCGCATATCCGCCCTGCAAGCTGTGCGCCTGAAAGCCGCATTTTCTGAAATACGCCGCTGTTTGCAGACTTTCAATGCCGTACTGACAGTAGAATATCAGCTTGAGCTCCGTTTCAGGGCTGATATGATCATTTGTGAGAACTGCACCCTCGATATGTCCTTGCTGATAGGCGGATTCACTTCGCATATCAATCAGCAAATAGCTGTCTTTCGGGAGCTTCAAAAATTCGTCGAGCGTTATCTCAATTTCATCGTTCATCTTTTCACCTATGCGCTTGATTTCCTTAACGCGTTTTGAAACATGTCAGGTCTTTCACGACCTCTCCGGCGATCAGTAGTCCTGCGACGGACGGCACAAATGCCACGCTTCCGGGAATATCCCTGCGCTCGGTGCATTTATGCTTTGTGCCGGGCGGACAGATGCAGTGTGTCCGGCAGCTGATCGACATATCCTCCAGCGGCCTTGTGGGCTTTTCCTCGGAATAGACCACTTTCAGCGCCTTCACGCCGCGCTTGCGGCACTCATACCGCATCACCCGCGCAAGGGGACAGACCTTGGTATCATAGATATCTGCCACACGGAACAGACTGCCGTCGAGCTTGTTCCCTGCACCCATGCAGCTGATGACCGGCACATGAAGCGCCTGACATTTTGTGAC
>JAFYBM010000004.1 GCA_017540225.1 Oscillospiraceae bacterium
GGTTCTGCGTTGCGATAACAAAAAACGGTTCGGGCAGGGGATAGCGCTTTGCACCGACGGTCACCTGATGCTCGGCCATGCATTCGAGCAGGCCGGACTGCGAACGCGGCGCCATGCGGTTGATCTCATCGGCTAAAAGCAGATTCGTGAAGACCGGCCCTTCGCGGAACTGCATGGCTCTTGCGCCGCTGCCGTCCTGCGTGAGGATCTCATAGCCGGTGATATCTGCGGGCATCAGATCGGGCGTACCCTGAATGCGCTTGCTGCCGCAGCCGAGCAGGATCGCCGCAGCCTTGACGAGCGTGGTCTTGCCGGAGCCGGGCAGATCCTCCAGCAGCACATGGCCGCCGCAGAGGAGTGCGGCAGTCAGCAGGCGCACGGTATCATCGGCGCCGATGATGACGCGCCGGAGCCCATCGGTGAGGGCGGCGGTCAGCGCGGGGATCTCCTTGCATGAAACTGTCATCGGATCCTCCTTCCTGAAAATGCACAATCAAATATAGTATACCACGCTTCTGCTGTTTTGTCAAATCGCAATGCGGGGCGGAGGACTGCCTGCGGACGGTATTGCATTTTGTATATTGATGAATATTATATAACGAAATGTATATTACACATTCCCGAATACACTGCTTCGGGCGGAATGACCTGCATTTCCGGCAAAATGGAATTAAATTGCTTTCAATCGCATTTTTAGCATAATCCACAACGGAACATAGCTCACTTTGGGCAGTATGTGCAAGAAAAAAGTGAAAAGATAGGGAAATGTTTCAAGATTATTCATATTTCGTTCATAAAATGTCCATATAATACGGAGAGTTTTCGTATATAATAAAGATGCCGGCTTCCGGTCCAAAAATGAGAGGGATTTTTGGAAATCTATTAACAATATTGAGAGGGGAATTCTAATGAACAAATCATTCGTCCGCAGAATCGGTGCGCTCTGCACCGGCGCTGTCATGACCGCCTCTGCCCTGATGTCCATGAGCAGCTCGCTCACCGTCACCGCAGCCGGTTCCGATGACTACGCGAAGATCCTTCAGTACAGCCTGTCCTTCTACGATGCCACTATGTGCGGCAAGCACGTCCAGTCCAAGTGCGGCCTGAGCTGGCGCGGCAACTGCCACACCGATGACGAGGTGCCGGGCGGCTTCCACGATGCCGGCGACCACGCAATGTTCGGTCTGCCGCAGGGCTACACAGCCGCAGCACTCGGCTTGAGCTACCAGCAGTTCCCGGATGCATATGCAGCAACCGGTCAGACAGACCACCTCAAGATGATTACCGACCGCTTCTGCGAATTCTTCCGCAATTCCACGAAGCTCAGCGGCGATTCCGTCAGCAACTTCCTCTATCAGAAGGGCGACGGTGAAGCGGATCACAAGCACTGGGGCAAGCCGGAGAATCAGCCCGGCGGACGCAAGATGTTCTGGACATCCTCCGGCGCGAGCGATATCGCAGCAGACTATGCGGCAGCACTCGCTCTGAACTACATCAACTTCAAAAATGACGAGGATCTGAAGTACGCAAAGGCACTTTACAAGTTCTCCAAGCAGTACAATCAGTGCGCATCGGACGGTCCGA
>JAFYBM010000040.1 GCA_017540225.1 Oscillospiraceae bacterium
ACGGTCGATTTTGTTCCGAACTACGACAACACGATGCAGGAGCCGACGCTCTTTCCTGCTACTTTTCCCTCTGTTCTGGTCAATGCGAATGTCGGCATTGCCGTTTCGATGGCGAGCAATGTCTGTCCGTTCAATCTGGCGGAGGTCTGCGAAACAACTGCCGCACTCATCAAAAACCCGGAGCACGATATTCTCTCAACGCTGAAAGGCCCTGATTTCCCGACCGGCGCCTATATGCTCTATGACGAGGAGGAAATGCGCCGTGTCTATGACACCGGACGCGGCAGCATCCGGCTGCGCTCCAAATGGAATTACGACAAATCCGCAAACTGCATTGAGGTCACGCAGATTCCGTATTCCACGACGATCGAAGCCATTATGGAAAAGATCATCGAGCTGGTCAAGCTGAAAAAGATCACCGAGATCACCTATCTGCGTGATGAGACAGACCTGAACGGTCTGAAGCTGACGATTGATCTGAAGCGCGGCACCGATCCCGATAAGCTCATGCAGAAGCTCTACCGCATGACACCGCTTCAGGATACGGTTTCCTGCAACTTCAATATTCTGATTGCGGGAATGCCGAAGGTCATGGGCGTGCGCGAAATTCTGGAGGAATGGATCGCATTCCGCACCGAATGCATCCGCCGCAGAGTGTATTTCGATCAGCACAAAAAGATGGACAAGCTCCATCTGCTCGAAGGCCTCGAAAAGATTCTGCTGGATATTGACAGGGCAATCAAAATTGTCCGCGAGACAGAGGAGGAATCCGAGGTTGTCTCAAACCTGATGATCGGCTTCGGCATTGATGAGATTCAGGCGGAGTATGTCGCGGAGATCAAGCTGCGGCACCTGAACCGCGAATATATCTTAAAGCGCACCGAGGAAATCGAGCAGCTCCGGAAGGACATTGAGGAAATGGAAGGCATCCTCAGAGATGTCAAGAAGATCCGGCGGATCATGATCGAGGAGCTGAAAAAGGTAGCCGAGAAATACGGTCAGCCGCGCAAAACACTGTTCTATGATCTGACGGATGAGCCGGAAGCCGAGGCTGCGGACGATACGCCGGATTATCCTGTGCATCTGTTTCTCTCAGCGGAGGGCTATTTCAAGAAGATCACGCCCCAGAGCCTGCGCATGAGCTCCGAGCAGAAGCTCAAGGAGGGCGATGTGATGATGCAGCAGAAGAATGCGAACAACCGCACGGAGCTGCTGTTCTTCACCGATCAGGCACAGGTCTATAAGACCAGAGCCGCCGCCTTTGACGATACAAAGGCCAGTGTGCTCGGTGATTTCGTGCCGGTCAAGCTGGGCTTTGATGAGGGCGAGCGCGTGAAATATATGGTCGCAACAGAGGATTACAGCGGTTTCCTGCTTTTCTGCTTTGCAAACGGCAAGATTGCCAAGGTGCCGCTGAGTGCCTATGCAACCAAAACGAACCGCAAAAAGCTCGCAAATGCGTATTCTGCAAAGAATCCGGTCGTCGAGATTCTCTTTATTGCCGAGGACTGCGATGTGCTGCTGCGCTCCAGCAATAACCGTGCAATCGTGTTCAATACGGCGATGCTGCTGCCGAAAACGACCCGTGATTCGATTGGTGTGCAGGTCATGACGCTGAAATCGAAATCGGCGGCACTCGAAACGGCATCCGTCCTGACGGCGGAGCAGCTTGTTCCGCTGCAAAAATATGTCGTGCGGAATATTCCGGCAGCGGGCGGCATGGCAAAGGATCTTGAAATCGCAGGACAGATGACGCTGTGATCCGGAGCAGTTTCTGACAGGGAGGTGAACCGTAATGGAACTTGTGATACAGTATCTGATCGAAAACTGGGCAGAACTGATGCTGGCTTTCGGTATGCTGCTGCTTCTGCACACGGATGTGTATTATGACAAAAAGATGCTTTCCGGTCTGCGGATCACAATATTGTTTCTGCTGCTGTATTCGGTTGCACATTATATCGAGATGTGGTTCGGTATGCAGCCGGAGCTGTCTCCGTGGCGCTTTGTACTGACCGTGATGAACTATTCGCTTCCGATGTTTATTTTGGTGCGGATTATCGGCCTGTTTTTCCGGCTGAATCAGACGGTTCTGTATCTGCCGGTTCTGGTCAATACCGTACTGTGCATCATTTCGTGCTTCAACGGTATTGTGTTCACTTTTTCATCGGAGAACCGTTTTTTCCGCGGCCCGCTCGGCTATATGCCGTTCATAATTTACGGTTTGTATCTGGTCTATTTTGTATTCATGCTTTATCGCGCAGGGTTGACAGTTTACCGTGAGGACAGACTGGTTGCTGCATATATGACGCTGACAACTTTCCTGCTGATTGTGATGCCGCTGATACTCCATGAGGATTTTGACAGATGGATCAGCACAACGATTATAGTCGATATTGTGATCTATTACATCTTCATCCTGCATCAGATGACAAAGCGCGATCCGCTGACAAAGCTGCTCAACCGCCAGTCATACTATCGGGACATGGAGAATCTGCGTGAAAAAATCACCGCAATGATTCTGCTGGATATGAACGGGCTGAAGGCTGTCAACGATGAGCAGGGGCATCTCGCCGGCGATCAGGCACTCACGGCGATTGCGGATGCCATGATCCGGAGTAACGGCGGCGGTCAGCGTGTTTACCGCATCGGCGGTGATGAGTTTGTTGTGTTCTGTATGCGGCTGCCGGAAGAAAAGGTCTTGGCAATGATCGGAAAAATACGGGCAGCGCTGCAAAAAACAGCGTATTCCTGTTCTATCGGCTATGTTATGGTCAGGCCGGAGGATGATATGGAGAATGTTTACATCGAGGCGGACAAAAAAATGTATCAGGACAAGCAGAAATATTACGAAACGCATAAGCGTCACCGATGAAAGGATCATGCAGTATGGCGAATAAATATCAGGGCGAAAATGCCGACTGGACAAATGCATATGTTTCGGCGCCGCGGTTTTATCAGCGGCCGGACGGAACGCCCTTCGGAGTCATGACGATCAACGAGGGCATTGAAACCATCATGCCGAAGCTGCCGCATCAGCGTTATCAGCCGGAAGGCAGAACGATTACGGAGTGGCGGATTCTGCTTTACAGCAGGACACGCGGCGATGTGATCGGGGACACGGATTTTTATACGGCAATGCGCAAGCTGGTCATGGGCGGATACATTCTGGATGACAACGGAGAAAACGTGCTGATACAGGCGCTGACGCTGACAGAGCTGGATGCGTTAATGAGATAAAAAAGGAGCAGGGCATTCCTACGGGATGCCCTGCTCTTTTTCTGATTATTGTTCCAGCTTTTTCAGGAAAGCCTTTGTGCGCTCGTTGGAGGGATTGTCGATGACGTCTTTCGGATCGCCCTGCTCCACAATCACGCCGCCGTCCATGAAAACAACATGGTTGGAAACGCTGCGTGCAAAATCAATTTCATGCGTTACAATCAGCATTGTCATTTTTTCTTTTGCAAGCTCCTTGAGCACCTTGAGTATCTCTGCCGTCAGCTCCGGATCCAGTGCCGAGGTCGGCTCATCAAAAAAGAGCATCTTCGGCTTCATGGCCAGTGCGCGCGCAATCGCCACGCGCTGCTGCTGGCCGCCCGAAAGCTGATAGGGATAATATGTGCCCTTATCGGAAAGCCCCATCTTTTTCAGCAGCACCTCTGCTTCCTTCATGACATCATCCTTGCTGCGCTTCAGCACATGAATCGGTGCATCTGTGATGTTTTTCAGCACAGTGTAATGCGGAAACAGATTGAAATTCTGAAAAACCAGTCCGAAGGTGTGCTTGATCTCGTTCAGCTCATTTTTCGGCACATAGACCGGCTTGCCGTCCTGTTGCCTGACGGCTGCCTTTCCGCAGTAGGTCATGCTGCCTGCGTCGATCGTTTCCAGCATGGAAATACAGCGCAGAAATGTTGATTTTCCTGAACCGGACGGGCCGAGGATTGAAACGACCTCACCCTCTCCGACGCACAGGCTGATGTCCTTCAGCACCTGCAAATCGCCGAAGGATTTTTTAATATTGCTGACTTCAAGCAAGTTCATGTTTCTGCGCCTCCCTTATCTGAAATAATTGAGCTTCTTTTCAATGCGCTCCATCACAAATGCGACGACTGCATTGAATATGTAATAGAAAATGCCTGCAATAAAGAGCGGCAGGATTGTCGCCTGTGCTGCCGCAACCTGCTTTGCCAGCGTGAACATTTCCGTATAGGAAATTGCAAATGCAAGCGAGGTATCCTTGACCAGCGTGATGACCTCATTTGTGATCGAAGGAATGATGTTTTTAACCATCTGCGGGAACACAATCTTAAAGAATTTCTGCGTTTTGGTGTATCCGAGAATTTCGCAGGCTTCGTGCTGCCCGACCGGCACCGCCTGAATGCCTGAACGGTAGATTTCTGCAAAATACGCCGCATAATTCAATGTAAAACCGATGATGACTGCATAAAAGCGGTAAGCGGATGAGGTCTGCACACCGAAAACATAGTACGGGCCGAAGAAAACAACCAGCAATTGCAGCATCAGCGGCGTTCCGCGCACGATCGAGATGTAAATTGTAACCAGCCAGCTCAGCGGTTTGAATTTGCTCATTTTTCCGGCAGCAATCAGCAGGCCGAGCGGCAGAGCAAACAGCAGCGTCAGGAAGAAGATTGCCAGCGATGCGCCGACACCCTTCAGCAGCTGAAAACAGATATTACTGAGCTTTTCCGTGAATGGGATCTCCTCTGCCGCCGTTTCCGCCTTTGTTTCCGTGCTGCGGCTCAGGCAAACGCTGTCGGAAAGGCCCCATTCCTCCGCAATGCGTGCAAAGGTGCCGTCATCAAGCATTTCAAAAAGCGTTTCCTGTACCGTGTCACGCAGCGCAGTGTTTCCCTTGAGAAAGCCGATGCCGTACTGCTCAGAGGAAACATGATCTGCGAGCATCACGAACTGATCGCCGCGCTTTTCAATCTCATATTTCGCAACGCCGATGTCCATGCAGATTGCGTCTACGGCACCGCTTTCCAGATTCAGAAATGCACTGTTGTAATCGCCGACCTGCTGCAAATCCGCAAAGCCGGCGGCAAGCGCCTTATTTGATTCCTCCGCATCGTCTCCGGTAAATGCGGCAAGTGCGGAGCTGTCAGTCTGCACAGCAACGACCTTTCCGGTGAGATCGCCGAGTGAAGTGATCTCTGAGCCTTTTTTGACTACAACGACCTGTGAATTATCCACATACGGTACAGACCATGTGTAATCGTTTTCGCGCCCGTTGATCGTAAAGCCGTTCCAGATACAGTCGATCGCGCCGGTTTTCAGCTCCATATCCTTGGAATCCCAGTCAATCGGCTGCTTTATCAGTGTCCAGCCGCGGCGGTCGCAGACCTCCTGTGCAAGTGACAGATCGAAGCCGACGTATTCACCGGCCTCATTCTGATAGCCGTAGGGCGGAAATTCAGCATCAAAGCCGACGGTAAACGTCCCGTCCGCAGAAGCCGGTGCTGTCTGCACGGGTGCTTCCAGACAAACACAGTCTGACAGCTCCCATTCCGCGGCGATGCGGGCAAATGTCCCGTCTGCGGCCATTTCAAAAAGCGTTTCCTGAACCTCATCGCGCAGCTCTGTGTTGCCCTTCAGAAAGCCGACACCGTATTCCTCGGAAGAAATATGCTCATCCAGCATTCTGAATTTTCCGCCGCGTGCCTGTATTTCATAGTTTGCAACGCCAATGTCCATGCAAATCACATCCACGGCGCCGCTTTCAAGATTCATGAATGCACTGTTGTAATCGCCGACCTGCTGCAAATCCTTGAAGGTTTCTGCAAGCTCTTTATTGGCGTCCTCGGCATCATCGCCGGTAAAGGCGGCCAGTGCAGAGCTGTCTGCCTGCACGGCAACGATCTTGCCGGAAAGTCCGGAGAGCGTCTGAATATCCGAATCGCTCCGGACGACGGCAACCTGCGAATTATCGACATAGGGGACAGTCCAGGTATACTGATCCTCGCGTCCGTTGATTGTAAAGCCGTTCCAGATACAGTCGATCGCTCCGGTTTTCAGCTCCATGTCCTTGGAATCCCAGTCAATCGGTGTTTTTTTCAGCTCCCAGCCGCGGCGGTCGCAGACCTCCTGTGCAAGTGAAAGGTCGAAGCCGACATATTCACCGGCTTCATTCTGGTAGCCGTAGGGCGGAAATTCTGCATCAAAGCCGACAGTAAAGACGCTGCGTTCGGCGGCGGCAGGAAGCATACAAAGTGTACCTGTCAGCAGCAGTGCTGCCGCATTCAGCAGGGCGGCAAGGCCTCTTTTTTTCATGATATTACGTTCCTTTCCTATCGCAGATAAAGCTGTATTTTTATTGTATCACAATCCGCATATAATGTCAAGTGCATTTCCGGAACTGCGCGCCCGCCTGCCTGTGACATATCCGATCAGTGTCCGTCCGGAAAAAATAAAAAAAATTTTGAAAAACACTTGACATCTTATTCATTTTGTGTTATTATCATAATAGAAATAACAAGAATGCCGGAACCGGATGCCTCCGCGCAGCAAATTAAGCCGCATTCTGTATTTCTACTTGACGCAAATGTGCAGTCTGATGTATAATAGAGCTGTAACGCAGCCGCAAAAGGCTGCCGGCTGATTTCACTCAGAAAGGAAGAATCAACATGAAGCTTGAACCGATTGTCATTTCCCTGCTGGACACTGACCTCTACAAATTCAATATGGATCAGGTCATTTTCCACAAGCACACCGATCTCTGCGGTCAGTATTATTTCAAATGCCGCAACAAGGGCGTCATTTTCACACCGGAAATGGTGCAGGAGATCAACGATCAGATTGACCATCTCTGCACGCTCCGCTTCCGGAAGGAAGAACTGGATTACCTGCGCTCGATCCGTTTTATCAAGGATGACTATGTGGAATTTCTGCGGCTCTGGCATCCGATCCGCGACTATGTGACCGCAAAGCTCAATGAAAACGGCGAATTGCAGATTGTTGTGGACGGCCCGCTGTTTTCTGCCATGCAGTTTGAGATTTATCTGCTGGAAATTGTCAATGAAGTTTACTTCCGGATGCAGTATGACTATGAGACACTGCGCAGATCCGCAGAGGCACGCCTCGATGCAAAGATCAAGGCGATGAATGACGGCACCTATACCTTCAAATTCGCGGAATTCGGCTGCCGCAGAAGGCTCTCCCGCGAATGGGAGGACGTCGTTGTCAGACGCTTCGTTACCGAAACGAAAAACTGCGTCGGTACATCGAATGTCTATCTTGCCATGAAGTACAACGTCACGCCGATCGGCACCTATGCACATGAATTTGTGCAGATGTATCAGGGCATTGATTCGATTCCGCTGGCATATACGAATCACTATGCGATGCAGGACTGGTACGACGAATATCAGGGCGACAACGGCACCGCGCTGACCGATACGATCACGACCGATCTGTTCCTCATGGATTTCAACCGCTCGATGGTCAACAACTACACCGGTGTGCGGCATGACAGCGGCGATCCCTATGCATGGGGCGAGAAGATCATTGCGCACTATCAGAAATACGGCGTTGACCCGAAGACCAAGCTGCTGCTGTTCAGCGACAGCCTTGATTTCGACCGCGCACAGAAGCTCTATGACTACTTCTGTGACAAGACGAAGGTCTCGTTCGGCATCGGTACGTTCTGCTCGAATGACACGGAGGAAACCGCGCTGAATATCGTCATCAAGCTGCAATATGTCAACGGCAGACCGGTCGCGAAGCTCTCCGATGATATCGGCAAGGCGATGTGCCGCGATGAAGCCTATCTTGAATACCTGAAAAACGCGGTCGCATTCCGCCTGCGCCGCTGAGTGCATGAAAAAGCTCCGGATTTTTGTCCGGAGCTTTTCTGTTTCCGCTTTGTACGGTTGACAGATTGGTGAATTATATTATATAATATTCCCGAAAGACCATGATGCGATTCTGCATGATAAGGAGTTGATTCCCTGTATGTCAAAAACGCTGAAGTATCTTCTTTTCACATTCATCAGCGCCTATCTGCTTCAGATTCTCGCCTGTCACAACATTCAGCTCGGCACGAAAGCCGGCAGCGCGACCGGCAGCCATCTGGTCGCACTCTGTATGCTGATGCCGACGGTCGGGGCGATGATCGCGGGAGAAAAGATCCGCTTCCTCGGCTGGGCTCCGGATTTCTCCGACAATAAAAAACTGATCCTTCTCGCATGGCTCCTTCCGACTGCGAACCAGCTTCTGGGGGCGGCATTGTATTTTATGGTGTTTCCGGGAGAATTTGACATGTCGGGCACTTTTTTGAAGGAGAACGATCCGATTGCTTTTGAATTGCTGGAGGAAAGCGGGGAATCCTACAACGCATACGTCATCAGACAGATCGTTTTATCCTTCACTTCTCCGCATCTTGTGATTGCAGCACTGCTGGGTCTCGGCGAGGAGATCGGCTGGCGGGGATTTCTGTTTCCCAGACTGAAGCTGCATTTCGGACGAACTAAGGGACTCCTGATCGGCGGCATCATTCACGGGTCGTGGCACTTTCCGCTGATGCTGCTCATCGGTTACGAGTACGGAACGGACTACATCGGCGCACCTGTGCTGGGACTGTTTGCGTTCTGTATTTTCACCACTGCGACCGGAATCGTATCCGATTTTTTGTATGAGAAATCCCAATGCATCCTGCTGCCTGCACTGTTTCACGGAACGATCAACTCGGCATTTAATGCGTATTTGCTGAGCGACTGCACGCACCCTGAGCGGTCCGTTTTCGGGCCGATTGATATCGGACTGATCGCCGTAATCCCGATGCTGCTGTTCGCAGTCAATATCCTGTACCGCGAAAATAAACGGGAAAGTATGGAGTTCGCACAGCTCTGATCAGATCGAAAAACGGGGAAGGAAACCGAGCGTTTCCTTCCCCGTTTTTCATCTTTTCGGGATTATTTGACCTCCTGAGAAAGCGGAATGCCGAGCGATTTGATGCCGCTGCAAATGATCTGTGCGGTGACCTTTGCACCGGTCTCGGTGAAATGTGTGAAATCCGTACCGCCGGTCGCACCGCCCATGTAGTATTTCTTCACGGTGTTGTAATCGCGCTTGTTGAAATCATTGACCATTGCGGCGCCGAGGTCGAAATACGGGATCTTGTATTTCTTCGCAAGTGCCTGACACGCCGAATCAATGTTGCGGTAGCCGACCTTAAAAGGCTGCGTCTGGTTCTTGATCGAAAGGGTCGGGCTCATCAGGATCGGCGTTGCGCCTTTGTCCAGTGCGCCCTTGATGTAAAAGGTCATGTAGTATTCAAAGGATCCCTTGGTCGGGTTATCGGCATTGCCGCAGACCGGTGCATAGCGCTCAGGCTGAGACGCTGCGCCGTCGTTGATCCCGAAATCCACCAGCAGATAATCGCCGGGCTTGATCTGGTCAAGAATTGAGGTCAGTCTGCCGTTGTCATAAAAGCTCTTGGAGCTGCGCCCTGCGATTGCGCGGTTATCCACGGTGACATTTCCGGAGAAATAGTCCTTGAGATAATAGCCCCAGCCCTGCTGCGGTGCCTGCGATGCCTTATAGGACTGCGCGGTCGAATCCGCTGCGACATAGAGTGTCGGCTTGTTGCTGACGGGCTGCTGCACGACGGTCTGCTCCTGTGAAGGATCATACGGCTCCGGCACCGGCTCGTCGGTGAAGGTCAGCTTCAGGTAATCGAAGTTCGGACCGCCCTCTGCGGTGTTCGACTGCAAAGTGACCGTGTTGATGCCCGCATTGAGCGGCAGGACGATTGCGCGTTCCTCCCATGTTGTCCAGTCGCCGGTCGTGAGGAAATTCTGTTTCCATTTGGTGCTGCCGCCGTTGACAGAGATCATCATGCTGCGGTCATTCTTCGAGCCGTTTGCAATATTGAACGTGCAGAGATAATTGCCCTTCTGAGGGACGTTGATGCGGAAGGTGACAGCGCTCTGATTGGTGTTGTTGAGGTTCAGATAGTCCTGATAGGTGAAGCCCGCGTTGGTTTTCTCATGGACGCC
>JAFYBM010000041.1 GCA_017540225.1 Oscillospiraceae bacterium
CACCTCAACTTTATTATAGCGCAAATGTAATATTATGTCAAGTATATTATTACCTTTCGTGGAAATCATTATTACCTTTCGTGGAAATCATTATTACCTTTCGTGGAAATCATTATTACCTTTCGTGGAAATCATTATTACCTTTCGTGGAAATCATTATTACCTTTCAATGCACTTTTTCACGAAAATACGCGCTTTTCGGCATCCAGTAATCAAGAGAGTAATCAAGAGAGTAATCAAGTGTATAATCAAGCATTCAATCAAGGGAAATACAGCAGCAAAGCTGCTGTTGAAAGAGAGAAGGAAAGAACACGCATAGTGTCCGGCTGCCGGAGCAAAGGTAATATTATGTCAAGCATATTATCACTTTTCGTGGAAATCATTATTACCTTTCCGGAAGATCATGTTCACCTTTCCATGCGTTTTTCTACGAAAACACGCGTTTTTCGACATCCCGTAATCAAGAGAGTAATCGGGCATTCAATCAAGGGGGAACGCAGCATCTTTGCTGCTGTTGAAAGACAGAAGGAAAGAATATTCGCACGGGATTTGCCTGCATATTAAATTGAGCTGGAAATATGACCGGGGCAGATATATCAGACCTCTGTACTGCCGATCGAAAAAGCATTCATGCGTGAAAAATTCCGGAAATTGTCCGCAGACAGCGGACAAACAGGCGAAAAAGCGGCGTATCTTGCGCATATTTCAGCATGAACTTTGCTGAAAGCGCGCAGATACGCCGTTTTCGATGTTTTTTAGTTTCACCAAACGGTAATTTGGCGTAGTTGACGATGCTCCAGGCGTTCAATTAGCTTGCACAAAGAAAATTTCAAAACTGTGACCAACAAGAACAGATAGAGAAAGAAGACAACTGATTTTATATGGGGCGGACAAGGTGAAATAGGAATTTTCAGAGCATTGAAGCTTACATTGAACAACAAATGCAATACATTGTAGCGCATTTGCTTGACAATTAACTTTTTTTGTGGTATGATATATACAGAAAGGGGATGATCACATGGCACAGGTTAGCTTTCGCATTGATGAAGATGTAAAGCAAAGGGCGGAGCGGGTTTTAGATGATATGGGGCTTACCATGTCAGCTGCAATTACAGTTTTCTTGACGAAGGTCGCAAGAGAACGCCGCATTCCGTTTGAAATCAGCGCAGCCATGCCCACAGGAAGAAAGCCGGTTGCGCTCGGCAGCTTGACGAAAGAGGAATTGGACGCGGAACTGGAAATAGGTATGGACGATATCCGCAGCGGAAGAGTGTATACGGAAGATGAAGTTTTCGAGGAAATGCGTAGGTTATATGGCGTATGAAATGGAAAATACTATATTCCGCACAGGCAAAAGAGGATTTGCAAAGCATATACGAGTATATTGCCTATGATCTGCATGAGCCAGAAATCGCTTTAGGTCAAGTGCGTGCGATCATGGATGAGATCCGTGATCTTGATGAGATGCCCATGAGGTATCGAAAGTATGAAGCTGAACCGTGGCTTTCTAAGGGGATTCGTATATTTTCGGTTGGAAAATATATAATTCTATATCAGCCGGAGGAGAGCAGCCACGAAGTAAACATTGTTCGCATCATGTATGGCGGCAGAGATATTTCCAAGCAATTATCTGAAAAGTAAAGCAGAAAGGACGAGTCATGCTGAGCTCCGGTGAGGAATATGCGTATTTGCTGCAAAAGCGTGCTGAGACGGCCGAATCTGCCGGAAGTGATATTTGAAACAGCAGCAATCCCCGCCCTCCCATGCACGGGAGAGCGGGGATTTTTTGCTGTTGTTTCGCGGGCTGTATGCCGGTGTCAGTCAGTAATCATCGCGCAGCGATACATGATTCAGTGCGGCCCGATTCCACAATATTTACCCCATCCTTTATTTACTTCCTTGAGCTGACCGTCCCAGGTAAGCACTCTGACTTTTTTCTTGTTGCCCATATCGAAAGCAATACCCTCGGGGCTCCTGCTAGGGCTAAAATTATTACAACCCTGTTTGAAGCCTGCAAGCTCCAGATCCTCGGTCACGGTTCTGCCGTTGAGTCTGCTGATATAGTTTTGAATCTGCGACTTGGAAACGCCTGTTACGCCGTCATAAGTGTCCCAAAAAATATGGACATCCATATTCAGGGTGTAGCAGTAAGCACTGTGAGCATTTTCGCCGGGGCGTGCACCTGCGCCGTTTGCATCCATTGCGTTCAGCGCCTTTGCAACATTCTGTGTCAGGGCATCGTGTGCGTCGCTGCCATCGTTCAGCTTTGTCTCCTCAGAGCCGATGTTGTAGTAAACTGCGAGCTGTGCATAGGAGGTCTTGAGCGCAAATTCCACATTGCTGCGGTAAGCCTGTCTTGCGTACCAGCCCTGTGTATCCCAGTTGAAGAAGGAGTTGATGTAGTTGTCATAGCAGGTGAGCGGGCTCTGATCCTGCTTCTTGCTGACCTCGCCGGCTGTCTCGACGAAGTTGGACTCGATATTGTTCATGTAGAAGCCGAAGTTCTTGTATCTTCCGTTGCCTGCCTGCTCCTGTGCGGTGATATAGTCGATCAGGGTCTTGTTGTATGCGAACAGCTCCTCGCTTGTCGCGTCCTCGCCGGGCTGCGCAACGCCCAGTTCTTTGAGGTCTGCCGCTGCGTTGGTATACATTCCCTGCACGGTGCTGCAATAGGTATACAGTGCGTTCACGGAGTTGTCAAAGGACTGCAGGCCGTTGCGGTATGCCTGCTGCTGCGTGAGGTGCAGCTCCTGGCTGATATACTCGGTCAGTCCTCTCAGCTCGTTGATGTTCTGGTTGATGTCTTCGAGTGTAACACCGGGTTCACCTGCCTTGATAACGCCGAGAAGCTGCAGGAAGTTCTGACCGCTGCTGAAGATGCCGCCGATATCCACTGTTGCGCCGGACTTGATGAGCTTGTAGATGGCATTTCCGTATTTTCCGACCAGTGCAGCGTCGCTGTCTACGAAGCCAAGTGCCTTCGGGGCATACTCAAATACCTTGTCGGTGGTGCTCCAGATCGAAGCGGTGCTTCCGCCGGCTGCCACTGCTGTAACGCTCATGCTTGTATCCGCAGCGGAAGCGGTGATGGATGCTGCGGACGGCATGACTGCGGTCATCATTGCGGTCATTGCGAGGACGCCTGCGAGTGCGCGCTTGGCGTTGTTCTTTCTGGTCGTTGCTGTTGCTTTCATGGTAATTTCTCCTTTTCACATAAAAAATTTAGATTTTTGTGTGCGGGTCATTTCCGGCTGCCCGCCCGGCCGTATTTTGTTTTGTGAGGGGTTTTTGTTGTTCCCCCCTGCTGTGACTCCAGTATAGCATAGGGGGTGTGACAACAGTCTTACAAAAAATTTGTCACACTTCCTGTCAGAATCCGCCGAAAACAGCACATTACACAAAATTGCGGCCGGAAATCGCCGGAAATGGCCGGGCTTTCGGCGCAGAACCGGGGAAAATCATCGGAATCTTTGTGCAATCCTACAAACCGGATTTTTTTCAAAAAACTTTTTTCGGGCGCAAAAAGCCCCCGTATCGGGTGTGATACGGGGGATTTCTGTGTTACCGCCCACGAATACCGGCTGCACATTTCAGAAAAAGCAGCACGAAAAGTATTGCATAATGTATTACATTATGCTATAATAAAAGCGGAAGGAAGTGAATGCGCCGATGCTGTTTGAATGGGATGATGAAAAAGAGCAGATAAATATCAGGAAACATGGGCTTAATTTTGAGATTGCAGCGCGAGTATTTGATGATCCGGATCGACTGGAAATCTATGATGAGCTGCATTCAGAGCAGGAAGATCGGTATATTACAATCGGAATGATCGGCGATGTGACCTGTATTGTAATGGTGGTGTATACTGAACGCGGGGAGGCAATTCGGATTATCTCAGCGCGTGCAGCAACCAATCGTGAGAGGAGGATATATTATGACGATTCGCAGAGAAATTGATATGAAGAAGCCGTTGACCGATGAGCAGAAGCAGATGCTTGAAGCTTTGAAGACAAGACCTGTCACACCGGATGAGGATTGCCCTGAGCTGACTGACGAGCAGCTGAACGAGCTGGCGGAGCTTGCGCAGCAGCGGCGGGAGGAAAGGAACAAGCAGACGGTTACACTGCGGCTTTCTCCGCAGGCGCTGCGAACAGCAAGATCACTCGGAAAAGGCTACACATCCGTATTGAGCCGCATCCTGGAGCGTGCATTATCAGACAGCGAGATCATCAAGCATTATCTTTAATCAGAAAACAAGGGCTATCCTGAACGGACAGCCCTTGTTTTATTCTCAGTTTCCTTTTTCGTGTTAATCGAAGTAAAATTCCGCCCACGAATACTGGCTCATGTATTCGTTCTGGAAGGCATTGACCGCGCCGGCATCCAGCTCCTTGAAGCGGTAATAATCGCAGTCGAGCAGATCGGCATTGACCGCCAGTGCGTTGTAATCCCTGGAAACGACCTGTTCCGCGCCGACGGCCCGCAGACTTTTCAGCATCGTATGAATGAGCTGCTGGATATAGTTGAGCTGCTTCTTATCGTAAGGATCATCCTCAAAGAGTGCGGCGGCGATCTCCTTGATCGTACACGCGCCGCCGCCGCGGTGGACGAGATACGCGAACAGCTCCTTTGACTTGCTGCGCTCGAATCGGACGCGCTCGCCGTCCGGCGTGAATACTTCAAAATTGCCGAAGCATTGCACCCGCAGCAGCGCGCTTTTCTTCGGTATGACCGGAAAACGGAGATCCGAAAGCTCTCTGTCGATGTCCTCCGCCGTGACCGGCTTCATAATATAGCCGCTGGCCTTCATGTCCATCGCATCGCCCTTATACTCGGAAAAGCCCGTTACAAAGATAATATTCATCTTCGGATTGACCGCTTTCAGCTCCTTCGCGAGCTGCACGCCGTTCATGCCGCGCATATGGATATCGAGAAAAGCCACATCACAGCCGTTTTTCTTCGCATCCTCCAGCAGATCAAGCTGATCGGAATGCGGGGTGATATCGGCATCCGGCCGCGCCTCCTTAATGGCCATTTCCAGCATTTTGAGCATCAGCGGCTCGTCGTCAACACAAAGCATCCTCATGATTCTGTATCCTCCTCTGTTTCTTTCGGTATGATGATTCGCGCAGTTGTGCCCTCGCCGGGCTGACTTGTAATGATGATCTCGGCATGGCACATATCCCGCAGGCGCTTTCTGGTGTTCTCCATGCCGATATGTGAGCGGCCGTCATCCTTTTTCGGCGCATTGATGTCAAAGCCCACGCCGTCATCTGATATAATGATCTCGTAGCCGGTTTCGGTCTCCTTTGAGGCGATCGTCACCGTTCCGCCCTCCCGCTTCATGCCGACGCCGTGCTTGACCGCGTTTTCGACGATCGGCTGGATCGAGAGCATCGGAACCTTGAAATCTGTGGCCTGAATGTCGTATTCAATATTCAGCTTGTCCGCAAACCGCAGCTTTTCGATATACAGATATTGCTTCAGGTGCTCCAGCTCCCGCTCGAACGGAACGGGCTTTGTCTGCTTCAGGGAATCCATATTTCCGCGCAGGTACTTTGAAAATGTGACGGTCGCTTCGTAGGCCGTCGCCGGATCGAGCTTGCAGAGGATCGCGATCGACGAAAGCGCGTTATACATGAAGTGCGGCCGGATCTGCGAGACCATGACCTGCACCTGCGCGTCATAGAGCTCCTGCTGCACCCGCAGATTCTCTTTGGTATAGAGGTCGATCTCCAGCGCCAGATCGGAAATGACATCCGCAAGGTATCCGATCTCGTTCTGCGCCTTGATATCGTACATTTTTTTAACGATCATTTTCGAGCTTTTGTCATCGGTGTAGTCGATCAGCGCCTGCTCGATCTGCTTGACCGGCTTGACAGACCAGTAATACAGCGCTGCAAGCAGAATGCAGATTGCCGCGATTACAATGAAGATACTGATGAGCAGTGCGATTTTCAGAGATTGTGCAGCCGCAATCCGGATCTGCTTCCAGTCGTATGTGACACAGAACAAAGCCTGCAGATGTCCGTCTGCGTAGAACGGCATATAACCGATATAATAATCTCCCGTTTCCGGGAAATCTCTTGATTTTTCAAAAGCGATGATCGGGGTTCCGTATGATTCGATAATTTTTCCGTACGCTGAACTCTGTGAAAGCTTCAGAGGACAGCGGTCGCCGAGCTTCTTGTTGCCTCCGTAGTTTACGAGGATCGTGTTATTGAATGTGTCAATCATAAACAGCTGACGGTAGTTTGTGTCCTGAACGATTTTATTGAATTTATTAAGGAATCCGCCGTAGAGTATTCTGGCATTATAATATTTTATTTCTTCCGGCAGCTGTTCCAGATACTCTATAGAAGTCGGATCCTGATCCGCGTGTGATGCATCAAATTCATTCATTATTTTTTGCTCTTCGTCATTTGCGCTGTACCAATCTATATCTTCCTCCGGAATGGCGGAGAGCTGTTCCGCATATTTTTCCCAGTGGTTGATATACCACGCTGCGACACCCGGACTGTCGTAATACTGATTGTGGAGCAGGTCCTGCATCCGGTTCAGAACGACTTCCATGGATTCTTCCTGCGCTTCCAGAAAGCTGTTCACGGTTGAAGTATATATCGCTGCGGAGAAAGACACGAGCAGCACGAGCATCACAGCAAGAAAGATCAGCGCAATCTGAAACAGGATTGTTCGGCTTTTCCGCCTTTTTTTCTGCGGCATACTATCCGGCCTCCTTTTCGGATCGTTTTTTCTATTATAGCATATTATGCCGAAAAGTGCGATAGGAACATGGAAATTATCATAAACAGTTTCGCAGCATGATCTCATATCGGAGCCGGGCACTGCCCGGTTATAGCATATTATGCCGAAAAGTGCGATAGGCACGGGGAAATTATCATAAACGGTTTCGCGGTGGCGAAAAAGAGGTATCCGCTTCGCGGATGTTATTTTGAATGGGTGCCTTTATCGCAGGCACCCAAGCCCGCGAACTCTTGA
>JAFYBM010000042.1 GCA_017540225.1 Oscillospiraceae bacterium
ACTACGATATTCAGGAAGCGCTCAAGATGAACAAGCCGTTCGATGACGATCTCTATGAGCTTTCCAAGATCATCAGCATCTGAGAATTTATGTATGCCATTCAGAAGCGCTGCTTCTGTGACAGAGTAGAAGATTCCGCGTGAAGTGCCGTCCGGACGGGGAGTTGTCGGGCGGACGAAAAATGCGCTGCATTTGCGATGGAGTCTTCGCATCCCGCTGGAGGCATAAGGGAAACATACACTCCTTTGTGCATTCAGTTTATTGTGCAAAGGAGTGTGTTTTTTATGAAAATCTTTCGCTGGTCTATTGAAGAAATGAAGAATCTCCGTGCGGTGATCGTCACGGGACTGCTGATTGCCGTGTCAATGGTGATCGAATCGTTTACGATCAATCTCGGTTTTGCAAAGATCAACTTTGCTTTCCTTGCGATTGCGGCGATCGGGATGCTGTACGGCCCTTCCGTCAGTCTGCTGGCGGGCGCCATGTGTGATATTCTCGGCTACATGGTTGCGCCGGACGGAGCCTTTTTCCCGCTGTATACGGTCATCGGCGCCGTACAGGGTCTGATCTACGGCCTGATCGCCTATCGCCGGCTTTCTCAGAAAACCGGACGCGCCTTTGATGTCGAAATGATGGTGCGTCTTGTGATTGCCCGTGTTGTCGATGTCGTGTTCATCAACCTGATCTGCAATACAGCCGCGAATTTCCACTACGGCTTCCTGCGCGATAAAACGCTCGGCGCAGCCATTGCCGCAAGAGTTGTCAAGAATCTGCTGGAGCTGCCGGTTGATATTATCCTGATCGCTGCCGTTCTGACCGCTGTGCTGAAAGCCTATGAGGCTGTTTTCGGCAAACCGCAGAAGGCAGTCTGAATCTTTTACGAAGGAGCAAACAATATGAAGCTCGGATTTTTGGGTGCCGGCAATATGGGCACCGCTATGATGCGCGGCATCGCCGCCTCGGAACTATGTAAAAACGGCGAAATTGCTGAAATATTCGCCTTTGATACCGATGCAGACAAGCTCAGCCGCCTTGCCGACGCGGGAATCCGTCCCTGTGAATCCGCACAGGCACTCAGCGATACCGTTGATTTCCTTGTGCTTGCGGTCAAGCCGCAGGTGCTCGGCGGTGTGCTGGATGCGCTGACGCTCCGGAAAGAGCAGGTCATTATTTCGATCTGCGCCGGCATTTCTGCGGAATTCATCCGCAGCCATACGATCGCGGATGCACGGATCATTCTTTGTATGCCGAATACCCCGCTGATGCTCGGCCTCGGTGCAACGGCACTTGCAAAATGCGCCGGCATATACGATGATGAATTTGCGCTTGCAATGAAGATGTTTGCAACCTGCGGCATCGCAGAGGAAATACCGGAGAACAAAATGCGCGAGATCATTGCCGTCAACAGCTCCAGCCCTGCTTTCCTCTATCTCTATGCAAAGGGCTTCCTCGATTTCGCAAAGAAAGAAGGACTCGATGACGGCGCGGCACTCCGCCTCTTTGCACAGGCAATGATCGGTTCTGCGAAAATGATGACCGATTCCGGCTATTCGATCGACGAGCTGATTAAAATGGTCTCCTCACCGGGTGGCACGACGCTTGCCGGCCTCGATCAGCTTTACGCCGGTAATCTGACCGATACGGTCGGAAAGTGCTGCAATGCCTGCACTGACCGCGCCTATGAGCTTGCCGGTGCGGCCCGCGGGTGAGAAAGGCATCTCCGGCGGATTGAGAATGGGAGCGAAGCTGTATTATAAATGATTTCTTCTTATCCGCAGGCATAATCGGCAGAGGTGCGGCATAGAGTATACCGGAGGGATGCTTATGAAGCTATCGACCGGAATACTTTATCATACAATGTCTGCGCGGACAAGCCGTTTAGCGGCGGAAATCCGGCCGCCTGACGCGGTTCGGCTGCTGCTTTGCTGGGCGATTCTCGGTGTCGGGACAGGCGCACTGCTCTACAGCGCGGATCCGGCACTTGCCGACAGCCCGTTTTTTTCGCAGGGGCTGGCAGTTTCCACGGAAGTACGTTCACTCTGGCAGGTCTGCCGCACGGCGCTCTGTCCGATGCTGCTTCTGCTTGCAGGTGTTATGGTGAGCGGCTGCGCGGCCTTCGGACAAATTCCCGCGCTGCTGCTGCTTTTTTCGCGCGGCGTTGCCTTCGGGCTTTCATCTGCCGCCTGCATGGAAAACCGTTCGCTGCGGGATGCGCTCTGTATTACGGCTGTTTTGATTCTTCCTTACGGCTTCTGCTCCATTCTGCTGCTTTGCTGTGCAGTGCGTGATGCGCTGCGGCGCGCCGGCAGAATGACAAAATTTCTGCTGCATGGAACGGCAGAAGCTGAATCCGCAGAGAATGACGTGCTTTCTGCGATGCTCGGACAGCTGCTGCTGACGCTGCTTGCAGCCGGAATGCACACACTGCTGATCTGGCAGCTCAATGACAGACTTCTTATCATGTAAAAGGATGTGTTTGATTTGGGTCTCTTTGGAGGCTATCAGAATCCGGGGCCGGGCATTAACCCTTATGCCCCGAAGAAAAAGCCGTTTTTTCGTTACTGGGAGCTGCTCTGGCGCAATTTCGGAAAGCTGATCTCCCTGAATCTGATCTACACGCTGCTGCACGCGCCGCTTTTTCTTTCGCTGATCGTGTATAATGAGACGAATAACAAGCTGACGTCCCTGATGACGATTTTCCTGCTGATTGTGCAGTTCCTGATTGAAGGCGCAACTATGGCGGGATGTTCACGCGTACTGCGCCTGATTGTGCTGGACAAGGCTTTTTTTCTCGGTGAGGAATTCAAAAAGGGCTTTAAGCAGAATTTCGGTGCAGGTCTTGCCTTCTGGAGTCTGGATGCAGTCGTTCTTGCATCGGTTCTGGCGGGACATTGGGTGTATCCGCAGCTTGCGGAGCAAAGCGGAAACAAGGCGGCATTTATTCCCTATGGCATTTCCATTGCCGTTGCACTGATCCTGCTGTTCATGAATTATTATATTATGCCGCTGCAAACTGCGACTACACTCAAAAAGCGTGCAATTCTGAAAAATGCGTTCATGCTGGCTGGGCTTTCGCTGAAACAGTGTCTGCTGACGACAGTATGTTCGGCACTGATGCTCGGTATCATGATATTTCTTGTGCTGTTCCACAGCTATTTCATGTTTCTGCTGGCATTTTTCCCTGCGGCGTTCATCGGTTTCCTTGCGATGTTCATGCATTATCCGGTGATTCAGAAATTCGTCATCAATCCCTATTATGAGGAAAGCGGCGAAGAAAATCCGGAGGCGGAGCCGGAAGTACCGGAAGAGGATCGTGTCTTTACAGACCGCGGCGGCTCTGAGGAGCCGGTGCAGAAGCAGAAATCGAAAAAGGGGAAGATCATTTCCTGATAGTTTAAGAGGCACCCGATTGTTCGGGTGCCTTTGTTTCTCGACAGGCTGAATCCCCCTGTTTGCAGAAAACAGGGGGATTTTGAAGCAAATGTTATTTTGTGCCGTCCATCATATAAATGAACCGCACCTTGCCGTCCATCTGATCGGAAATGCCGGAGAAGCTGTTATAATCTGCGGAAGCCTCCTGCACGGCTCTGAATCTTGCAAGCAGATCGGGAAGTGCGGTATCTGCTGCATCTGCGATCTTCTGAATGCCCTTGTCATTCAGCTGATTCATGCCGGTATTGAGGTCGTTTGCACCGCTGCGCAGCTTTGCAATGCCTTCTGCGAGGGTCATGCCGCCGCCGCGCAGTGTGCCGATGCCGTTATAAAGGGTGCCTGCACCGTCGGCAAGCTGTCCTGCACCGTCATAGAGCTGAACGCCTGCACCGCTGAGCTTTTCGGCGCCCGCTGCAACCTGTGCGCTGCCGTCCGAAAGCGTCAGCAGACCCGCATCCAGTGCGGCCGTGCCGTCATAAAGCTGTGTGATGCCGCCGCGCAGTGCTGCGGAACCGTCATAAAGACTGCCGAGACCGGTGCCGAGCTGTGCGGCACCGCCGGAAAGCTGTGAAAGACCGCCGTCAAGCTGTGCGGCACCGCCGGAAAGCTGCCGGATGCCGTCCATCAGGCTGTCGAGGCCGCCGAACAGCGCTGTGCCGCCGGCAGAAAAGCTGCCGATGCCCTGATCCAGTGCTGCTGCGCCCTGCGAGAGATCCGCCGCACCTTTTGCAAGCTGCTTCGAGGAGGCTGCCAGTTTTCCTGAACCATCTGCCAGTGCCGAGCCGCCCTCCTGCAATTTTTTCAGGCCGCCGTCCAGTGCGGCCGCACCGTTCTGTGCATTGGCAAGGCCGCCGCTGAGCTGCTGCAAGCCGCCGCTGAGCTGTGCTGCGCCGTTCTGTACGGCTGCTGCGCCTGCACCGAGCTGACCGTCTGCCTTCATGGATGCAGCGATCTGCTGCTGCGCCGCGATCGTCTGCTGCAAGGTTCCCACTGCCGCTGCCAGCTCCTCGGAAGGCGCCTGTGCATAGAGTGCCTGCAATGCTGCCAGCGCCTGCTCATTTGCGGCAATCGTGGTTTCCAGTGAGCCGCTTGCCGCAGTCAGTCCGCCGGAGAGCGCTTCGGCACCCTGTGCGAGCTGAGAAGAACCTGCGGTAAGGGTATCTGCACCGGTTTTCGCAGCCGCAATGCCTGCGGACAGAGAATCTGCGCCGGATTTTGCATCGTTGATGCCGGCAGAAAGCTGTGCTGCTGCGCCGCCGATCTGATCGGCCCCCTGCGAGAACGCTGTCATGTTTTCGGAGAGCGCATCTGCGCCGCCGGAAACTTTTTTGCTGCCCGCGCTGAGATCTGCCATACCGGATTTCAGTTTTGCGGAGCCGTCTGTCAGTGCGCCGCTGCTTTCATTGATCTTTGCAAGACCTGCATTGAGCTGACCGGAGCCGTTCTTTGCTGCTTCAATGCCGTCTTTGAGTGTATCGGCACCGTCCTTTGCAGCGGCAATGCCGTCAGTGAGCTGTCCGGCGCCGTCGCTGACCTTTCCGTATCCGTCAAGCAGTTTTGCGGAGCCGTCCTTTGCGGACTGTGCGCCGGCTGCAACCTTTCCGGCACCGTCTGCGAGCTGCTTTGCACCGTCACGGACTGCGCCTGTGCCGTCACGGAGCGATTCTGCGCCGTCTTTCAGCGAGAATGCACCGTCATAAAGCTGCGCGATCCCGTCATTGAGATCACCGTCGCCGTCAGAAAGCTGACTGAGGCCGTCATAAAGTGCAGCGGTGCCGTCGCAGAGCTGCTTTGCGCCGCTGCTCAGCTCTGTGACCTTTTCGGTCAGCTCGTCAAATGACATTTTATCGTCAAATTTCAGATTCGTGAAAATTTCATTGGAGACAACCGTCACGGAGGTGCCCATTGAGAAATCCGTCACATCGGCGGAGATCTCGAAACTCTCCGGCAGATCTGCGGAGATTTCCTTGATCTCGCGGAGACCGAGACTCTCGTTCAGTCCCGGGAATGCGGCACCGACTGCGATCAGGCGGCTGCCGTCCGAGATGAGGCGGCCGTTCGTAATCTCGACATTGAGAAATTTGTCGCTGTCAAGCACTGCGGCGCTCGCTGCCATGAACGGAACATAGACCGTACGCTTCTCGCCGCCGATCTCCTTGGTGGATTTCTTGCGGTTTTTGTAGTCCCAGCGGATCTTCACATGGCCGCTTTTTCCTTTCAAGTCTTCCGCAGAGATCTTTTTGCCGTTGAGATAATATGTGACATTCACATCGACCGGAAGCTCCTGATCGCTGTGTCCCTGATAGTAGATGTCATCGCCGGAGGCTGACCAGTCAACCTCATCGCCGGATTGCGCGAATTCCTCATCGCCCTTGACATTGACAATATCAGTCAGCGAGGATACATCTTTCAGCACATCCAGTGCGCCGGTGTTTTTCAGCCAGTCGCTGACGACCACTTTTTTCACCGAAGCATCCGGATTACACATGACATAGACGGTTTCCTCCTTGCTTGCATTGCCTTCGGCGGGCTTCCGGACTGCCGCGGCTTTCTTTTCCGATGCTGTTTCTTCGGCGATTTCCTCCGCTTTTTCAGCGGTAGCGGCGGTTTCTGTTTTCTTTTCCTCAATATTTTTTGCGTAGGCAAGCGAACCGGTTGCGCCGGCGGAAATCAGAACAGCAAGCAGACTTGCAATCACTTTTCTGTAGTTTTTCATCGTGAACACTCCTATCTCTGAATCACAGTCAATGCGAATGTGCGAATATCATGCGGTGCTTCGGCTTTTCTTCCTTCGGCTCGAAGCCCGCGCTTGTTTTGCAGATGACCTTATCAAGCAGCATGAACATCGAGGGCAGGACGGTGATGACCACAGCCATTGAGATCAGTGCGCCGCGGGCAAGCAGCATACACAGCGAGGAAATCATGCCGATGTCCGAATAAAGGCCGACACCGATCGTCGCGGCGAAGAAGCCGAGCGCCGAGGTGATAACGGACTGCACCGAGGTTTTCAGCGCAACGCCGACGGCCTCTTTTTTCTCTTTTCCGCTGTATCGCTCTGCGCGGTATCTTGTTGTCATCAGAATTGCGTAATCGACGGTCGCGCCGAGCTGAATGGTGCCGATGACGACCGATGCAATAAACGGCAGCGCCGTGCCGGTGTAATATGCAATGCCGAGGTTGATCATAATTGCCAGCTCGATCACGGAAACCAGAATCACCGGCAGCGTGACGGATTTGAAATTCAGCGCGATAATCAGGAAGATGACCGCGATGGAAAGAATGCTGACAACTTTGAAATCCTTGTCTGTGATCTCAATGAGATCCTTTGTGGCCGGTGCCTCACCGATCAGCAGGCTGTCGCTGTCATATTTCTCTGCGATCTCATTCAGCGCGGTAATCTGCTGATTGACGGCATCGGATGCAACCTTATATTCCGAGCCGATCAGAATGAGCTGTTTGTCATCGCTTTTCAGGATGCTGCGGACAGAATCCGGAATGATCTCCTCCGGAATCGCCGAGCCGACCAGCGAATTGAAGCCGAGCGTAAACTGTACACCGTCCACGGCTTCCATTTCATCCATCATGCGGGTTGCGGTCTTTGCATCCATATGCGCATCCGCAAGCAGCAGATGCGTGCTGTTCATGCCGTATTCCTCCGAGAGCTTGCTGTTGGCAATCACGCTGTCCAGCGTTTCGGGGAGCGTGCTGTCGAGGTTATAGTACACATTGTAATTTTTGTAGCCGAATACCGCTGGAATCAGGAGCACGGCCGCTGCTGTGAGGAATACGCCGGAATGATTCGTGATGAATTCCGAGATCTTCGTGAATTTCGGCAGCAGATCACGGTGCGAGGTCTTTTCAATCGCACGGTCAAAGATCAGGATCATCGACGGCAGGATGGTCACGCAGGCGATCACGCCGCAGACAACACCCTTTGCCATGACGATACCGAGGTCAAGGCCGAGCGTGAAGCTCATGAAGCACATCGCAAGGAATCCGGCAACGGTTGTCAGCGAGCTGCTGACGACCGATCCGACCGTCAGCGCAATCGCGTGCGCCATTGCCTCCGGCCGGTTCTCCGGATATTTCTGCTGCTGCTCCTTGTAGCTGTGCCAGAGGAAGATTGAGTAGTCCATCGTCACGCCGAGCTGCAAAACCATTGCCAGCGCCTGTGTAATGAACGAGATCTCACCGAGAAAGATGTTCGTGCCGAGATTCCAGATCACCGCAAAGCCGATGCTCAGCATGAAGAACAGCGGAATCAGGAAGGAATCCATTGTCAGCAGCAGGACGATGCTCGTGAGAATCACGGCGATCACCGCGTAGACGATTGTTTCACTTTCGGTCAGGTGCTTCATATCGGCTGTCACCGCGGACATACCGCTGATGAAGCACTGCTTCGAGGTGATTGCGCGCATCTCGTCGATTGCTGCGAGTGTGCCGTCTGCTGAGGTCGTGTCATCAAAGAACACTGCCATCATTGTGGTGTCGTCTTTGTTGAATACATCGTAGACCTTCTGCGGCAGGATCTCCTTCGGGATGTCGAGATCGGTCAGCGATTCGTAGCAGACCACATCCGCCACATGGTCGATCTCCTTAAGCCGGTCGGCTGTATCCTTGATCTCCTTTTCGCTCATGCCCTCCACGATCACGAACGAGAAGCCGCCCTTGCCGAATTCATCCTTGAGAATATCCTGCCCGATCATTGTATTGATGTCCTTCGGCAGATAGGACAGAATATCGTAATTCACGCGGGTATGCAGATACCCGAAGACCGAAGGTATCAGCAAAATGATACCGGTCACAAGCACAAGGATCCGGTGCTTTGTGATCCATTCTCCGAATTTTGTCATGGTTCATTTCCCTCCGTATAGGTTGCATCAATGATTTCCGGCCGCTGATTGCGGACGATCTTGACGGTCATCAGCACGGTCAGCAGATTGAGGATTCCCTCTGCCAGCACCACACAGCCGAACAGCCGCATGATGAGCGCGGTGCTTGCGCCCGGCCGCAGCAGCAGTGCTACGCCGAGAATACAGGTCAGAATCGCTGCGGCGAGAATCGCCCACCATTTTCCGATGCCGAAGCGGTGTGCATCGTGCGCTGTCTGCAGCTTCATCAGACCGTCAGCCGTGACATACAGGCCGGTCACGATGCAGAGAAAATGCAGCAGGTTTTCCGGCTTTGTCAGGATGACGATACCGAGCACCAGCATCAGAATGCCAAATGCCAGATCAAACTGAAAGGCGAGCCGGTAAAGATCCTTTGAAAAATAGCCGATCAGTTTGAAGATGCCGAACACGATCAGCAGGATGCCGGCAAAGCTGCCGATCACTGCTGTGCTGACATCCGGCCGGCAGATCAGGAATATGCCGAACAGACAAAGCACAAACGAGAGGATGATATATCCGGTTTTGGCGGTCTGCATCGGCAGGACGGAACGCACGTTTTTCATTTTCCTCATCCCTTTCCGGTTTGATATGTCTCTTGCTTACAGTTCTATCATACACCGGCCGAACGGTTTTTGCAACGGACAGTCTGCCCGCTGCTGTCTGATTTTTATACACACAGGAAAAAGTGTCCGGTTTTTGGGCATTTTCCCGCAATTGCCCAACAGGCGGCACTGTCAGCAAAAAATCAGTCAAACTTATTGACTTTTTGTGCAGTATCGTGTATAATAAAGATATGCGAAGCTGCAAAACACAACAGCCTTTTGCAGCAATGATCGCAGCATGAAAAAAACGGAGGATGAACACTATGGGAAAATATTTGATCAAGCAGACAAAAACCGGCATCAAATTTGACCTGAAAGCAGGCAACGGTGAAGTCATCGCAACCTCTGAGGTCTATACCACGGAAAAGGCCTGCCGTGCCGGCATCGCCAGCGTGCAGAAGAATGCACCGGTCGCAGGCATTGAGAATCAGACGGAAGAAGGCTTTGCAAAGGTCAAGCATCCGAAATTTGAGATTTACAATGATAAAGCAGGCGAATTCCGTTTCCGTCTCAAAGCAACCAACGGACAGATTATTGCGGTCAGCGAGGGCTACAAGGCACTCAGCGGCTGCATGAACGGCATTGAATCTGTCAAGAAGAATGCCGGTTCTGATATTGTTAAGCAGGAAGCATAAGCAATCGGCAACGGCTGCAACTGTTTATTAAAAGGAGGAGAATCCCGATGGATGTAAAGGCTGAAATTGAAAAAATCGTTGCGAAGGTCTCAAAGGACGGCGACCTCAAGGATAAATTTATGAAGGATCCGTCCGGCACGGTCAAGGGACTGGTCGGAGACAAGGTCGATAAGGAAACGCTCGAAAAGATCGCTGCAACTGTCAAGGGTATGATCGGAAAGGGCGGTCTCGGTGAGATCGGCGACAAGATTCAGGGCGCGCTGGGCGGTCTGCTCGGCGGCAAGGATGATGCCAAAAAGGATGACAAATCATAACCGGCAGGCACTCCCGGCTTCGGCAGGGAGTGCTTTTCACTGCTGTGCGGCGGCGGACGCGCCTTGACAAACGGTGCGGAATGCGGTATAATAAGAACAGGACAGACATGATCTGCCGAAGGAAAGGATTATTTCTATGGGAACCAGAGTTGCGGTCATTGCGATCATTGTGCAGAACAGTGAATCCGCAGTGCAGCTCAATGCCCTGCTCCATGAATTTGACCGGTATATTATCGGCCGCATGGGGCTGCCCTACCGCAAAAGGGGCATCAGCATTATCAATATTGCAATCGACGCACCGCAGGATGCGGTCAACCGTCTGGCCGGCAGCATCGGCAGACTGGAGGGCGTCACTGCAAAAACCGTTTACGCACCTGAAAAATGAATCAATTGTTTTCTTCTGATGCCAAAACGCGGCAAAAGCCGTCTTGCGGCAAAAGCAGACAACCGCAGCATTATAAAACGGGAAGCTGTATCTGCAATCAGAAGCAGGTGCGGCTTTTTTCTATTCGCTGACGGAAAGGGGCTTATCATGATTAAAATTGCGATCTACGGGAAGGGCGGCATCGGAAAATCAACGATCTCATCTAATATTTCCGCGGCACTCGCACAGCGCGGCCTGAAGGTCATGCAAATCGGATGTGATCCGAAAGCCGATTCGACCGCACTGCTTCACGGCGGCAGCCGTATCCCGACCATCTTGCAGCTGGAACGCGAAAAAGCAAGCAGGATCACACTTTCAGATGTTGTTATCGTCAGCGGGACAGGCGTGATCTGCGTGGAGGCGGGCGGCCCTGTACCGGGTGTCGGCTGTGCGGGACGCGGCATCATCAATGCGCTCGAAACCCTCAAAAAGCTCGGCGCCTATGAAACCTATCAACCGGATCTTGTGATCTATGATGTGCTCGGAGATGTGGTCTGCGGCGGCTTCTCCATGCCGATGCGAAAGGGATATGCCGACCGCGTGTTCGTTGTGACATCCGGTGAAAAAATGGCGCGCTATGCAGCCGGAAATATCTGCATGGCTGTGCAGAATTTTCAGGGGCGCGGTTATGCCTCGCTCGGCGGACTGATCCTCAACCGACGGAATGTTCCGGATGAGGATGCTGTCACTGCGGCGCTTGCGGCGGATTTTGATACGAAGATCATCGGTACGCTGGATCGTGCCGCGGAGATTCAGCAGGCTGACGATGCCGGTATTCCGTTTGTGACGGCCTATCCGGACAGCACCGCTGCTGCACAGCTCCGTGCGATTGCCGATGCGGTTCTATCGGAATGCGGGGAATGAATATGCAGTATGAAAAGCCCGCATCTGTGCGGATTTCTGAAGCGGACCCGAACGGTTTTTTTGTATCGGGACTGGAATACAGTCCGCCGGTGCGCGGAATGTGGAATATCGTTCACATGGGAATGCTCGTGCCGGAAGCGCATCAGATCTATTGCTGTGCGCAGGGCTGTCTGCGCGGCGTCATCCTGACGGCAGCGGAAATGAATACAATGGAGCGCCTGAGCTGGATCTCACTGACCGAGGAGGATATGTTCAACGGCACACTGGAGGAAAGTATCGTCGAAGGCACCTGTGAAATCCTCGAAAAGCTCACAGATAAGCCGAAAATGGTTCCGCTGTTTCTGAGCTGTATGCATCTGTTTGCAGGCTGTGATTTTGAGGGCGTAATCAGTGATCTCAGCGCAAGGTATCCGGATATTACATTCGTGGATTGCTATATGACACCGACCATGCGCACAACGATCTCGCCGGTCGCACAGTGCAGCAGACAGCTCTATATGGGCTTGCAGCCGCTGCCGCGCAATGAAAACAGCGTGAATATCATCGGCTGCGACCGTCCGACAGATCCGCAATCAGAGCTTGTGAAGATCATCCGCGGTGCCGGTCTGACACTGCGTGATCTGCCGCTCTGCGAATCCTACGACGACTATCTGCAAATGGCCGAAAGCAAGCTGAATATCCTGTATCTGCCGACGGCACACGCGGCCGCCGATGCACTGGAGGAACGGCTCGGCATTCCGCAAATCTATGTACCTGCACACTTTTTGTTCGATCGGATCACGGAGAATTACCGGAGACTATGTGAAGCACTGGCAATTCCCTGCCCTGATTTCACAGATGCGTGTGCCGCAGCTGACCGTGCGCTCCGTGAAACGAAATCCGTGATCGGTGATATGCCGCTTGCAATTGATTATACCGCGGTGACGCGCCCCTTTGAGCTGGCACAGCTTCTCTGCGAATACGGCTTCGATGTGCGTTATATCATTGCGGAGGCTGCCGGTGAGGACAGCGAATCCTTCCTCTGGCTGCGCGAAAACCGGCCGGAGATCGTGCTGTTTTCTCCGACCAATGTGAATATGCTGCATCAGGATTCGCAGCCGCATGAGCCGATGCTTGCAATCGGACAGAAGGCTGCATACTATTTTGCTACTGACCGTTTTGTGAATTTCGTGGTCAACGGCGGTTATTACGGCTTTGCGGGTGTGCAGCAGATCGCAGAGCTGATGACGGATGCGTTCCGTCATCCCAAAAACCGCCGCGCGCTGCTCCGCCATAAAGGCTTCGGCTGCGATTCCTGTCTCCTTGCGTAACGGCGGCAGGGTTGCTTTTGACAAAACTATGCGGGGGCGGAGCCCCAATATAAACCCGCCGGAGGCACCTCTGTCGCCGCTGCGCGGGGAGAGAGGGGATTGCAGATGAGACAGGTGACGAGGATTATTCCGTGTTATGCGGCGGATACATCCGGAGTCTGCTCGGCGCTCTACGAGCTGGGCGGGATGATTGCGGTACACGACGCATCGGGTGTGAACTCGACCTACGCGACGCACGATGAACCGCGCTGGGAACAGAATCACGCGATGATCTATGTATCCGGTCTGACGGAGCTGGACGCGATTCTCGGAAACGACGAAAAATATATTGCGGATGTTGTATCGGCGGCTGCCGATCAGAACCCGGCCTTTCTTGCGGTCTGCGGCTCGCCGATGCCCATGATGATCGGTGTGGATTTTGACGCGGTCGCGGCAGAAATTGAACAGCGCAGCGGCATCCGTACCTTTGCGCTGCACACAAACGGGATGCATTCCTATATTGAAGGTGCGGCAGAGGCGCTGCTTGCAATTGCCGAAGAATATGTGCAGCCCGCATCACAAAAAATACGAAACGGCGTAAATATTCTCGGCGCAACACCGCTGGATTCCGGCAATATGCAGCAAATACAGAGTATCCGCGCATGGCTTGCCGAAAACGGCTTTTCGGTCGTTTCCTGTTTTGCAATGGGCGATGATCTGCAAACGCTCGGCCGTGCGGCAGAAGCGGCGGTCAGTCTGGTTATATCGCAGACAGGGCTTGCGGCTGCACAATATTTTTCTCAGAGATTTGGTATTCCGTATGTCTGCGGTGTGCCGGTCGGTTTACAGTTTTCTGCACAGCTTGCTGACGCGCTGCGCTGTGCCGCTGATACCGGAGAAAGCGCGTATCCGTGTGCATTTCGCAGCGGAAGCGGCGCAAAAACCGTTCTCATCGGGGAAAGCATTTCGGCCGGATCGCTTGCTGCGGCGCTTGGCATGGACGGCACGCCTGCAAGTGTCATCTGCCCGCTGCCGCACGATGAAAAGTCCCTCGGTGCGGCGGATTCCGGTGCCGCAAGTGAACAGGATATTGCGGATGTTCTCGCACAAATGCAGCCGGAAACAGTCATTGCAGATCCGCTTTACCGTTTCATTCTTCCGGAAAATGCGCGGCTGATCGAGCTGCCGCACTATGCATTCTCCGGCCGCTGCTTTGAGACAAAAATGCCCGATCTGACCGCCGGACGGTTCGGAACATGGCTGCGGGAGGTGCAGGCATGAGCTTGCAGGAATATGCTGCGGTGCAGCAAATCGCAAAGGACACGGTCGCATATCTGAAAACGGTCATCCGCGCAGGGATGCATCTGACGGAAGTTCGCCGGCTTTGCGAGGAGAAAATGCTTGCGCTCGGCGCAGATTCATTCTGGTATTATAATATCGGCGCGTTTGTGTTTTCGGGCGATGAAACAGCAGTTTCGCTCTCCGGACGGGATTACAAAACGCCTGACCGCTGCCTTGCGGAGAATGATATTCTGACCGTCGATCTCAGTCCGCAGCGCGGGAATATCTGGGGTGACTTTGCGCGGACGATTATCCTTGAAAATGCGCAGGTGCGTCAAAATCCATACGAAATACAAAACGCGGAGCGCCGCCGCGGTCTGCTGACTGAGGAGCTGCTGCACCGCGAAATGCGCCGGTTTGTTACGCCGGAAACCACATTTTCCTCGCTCTGTGAGCACATGAACCGCGTGATTGAAGCGGAGGGCTTTGTCAATCTGGATTATCGCGGCAATCTCGGGCATTCCATCGAAACGGCGCGCGATGCCCGCATTTATATTGAGCCGGAAAATGGACGTCCGCTTGCATCGGTGCGGTATTTCACGTTCGAGCCGCATATCGCGCTGCCGGACTCGAAATACGGCTATAAGCATGAAAACATCTATTATTTTGCAGACGGCGTTCTGCATGAATTGTGAGGAAATATGAAGAATTCAAGCCATGTTGAAGGCATCGGGACACTCCTGCAAACGCTGCCGGAGGAAATGCAGCATTGGCACAGATTCGGCCGTATTGCGGAGCTGCATTTTACGCAGGAATGGGATGATATGCACGGCCGGGCGGTTGCCTGCGCGGAGATGATTCTGACCGATGATGCAGAACAATATGCGATCCGGCTGACGCTCCGGAATGTCCGCGGGCGGTTTGCGTTTGATTTGCAGAACGGTTTTTGCTGCGGCGTGTCGATTCAGGAATACTTCGGCCGCGGCTATGAAGCGGACAGCAGATTTCGCTTTGCAGCGGTTGAATTTGCATCGGAGGAGCAGGGGAATAATACGGCTGTTTACTGCGAACGCATCAAAGCGGAACTGATAGAGGAAAAAGTATGATAAAGCTGGCAATTTACGGAAAAGGCGGCATCGGAAAATCAACCTGCACGGCAAATCTTGCAGCGGCATTTGCGATGCGCGGAAAAAAAGTCATCCAGATCGGCTGCGATCCGAAAGCGGATTCGACAATCAATCTGCTCGGCGGCAGGCCGGTCACGCCCGTCATGGACTGGATGCGCGATCATGACGATGAGCCGGATTCGCTGGATCAGATCTCGGCACGCGGCTTCGGCGGTGTGCTCTGCATCGAAACGGGCGGCCCGACACCGGGGCTGGGCTGCGCGGGGCGCGGTATCATTACAACCTTTAGTCTGTTGAAGGAGCTGCGCCTCTTTGAAACAGAACAGCCGGACGTTGTGCTCTATGATGTACTCGGCGATGTCGTCTGCGGCGGCTTTGCGGCGCCGATCCGCGAGGGCTATGCGGAGCAGGTGCTGATCGTGACCTCCGGCGAAAAAATGGCGCTCTATGCTGCAAACAATATCAACAATGCGGTCAAAAATTTTGAGGACAGAAGCTATGCAAAGGTGCGCGGACTGATCCTCAACCGCAGAAATGTCACGGATGAGGCGCAAAAGGTATATGCCTTTGCGGAATCGGCGGGACTGGCTGTTGCAGCGGATATTCCGCGCTCGGATGACATTACAAAGTACGAGGATACGGGTAAAACCGTCATTGAAGGGAATCCGGAATGCGAAACGGCAAAACGCTTTTTTGCACTGGCGGATCTGCTCATTGCGGAGAAAGGCGGGCGTGATGTTTGAGTTTCTGTGCTTGTTCGGAAAAAAATTCCGGATCTTCATTGCAATATTGCTGTATCTCATCGCGGGTGCCGCACTATTTTATTTCATTCCGGATACGATAGATTATCTGCGCGCACGCGGCCGGCAGACCGTTTCGGCGGAGATCATTTCCACGGAGGAGCATACCAATGCCGACAACGAGCGCGAATACCGCGTCACCATGCAGTATGTGATCGACAACAGAAAATATTACTATACCGAATACACAAAGAACTGCCCTTCCGGCAGACAAAAGCTGCACGTTTATCTGCTCGCTGACGGAAACTGGGCGGTCTATGAGCTCAATATTGGCGGTATTCTGGTTCTGATCGGCATTGCAGCAGCTTCGGCGGTCTGCGGTACGCGGCTGATTCTATCCTGCCGTGAAAAAAAGGAAGGCACATCATGAGAAGAAACGACAGAGCGGTCACCGATATGGCACAGATCGAAGCATTTATCGCAAAAGAGCAGATTCTCCGCGTTGCGTTTTACGATGCAGGCGAGATCTATATTGTACCGGTCAATTATGGATACCGTCTCGAAAACGGAAGCTGTTGCTTCTATTTTCACGGTGCGAAGGCGGGGCGGAAATATACGCTCGCGCAGCAGAATCCGTCTGTCGGATTTGAGATTGACGGGAACTATGCGCTGCTCTCTGCGGATACGGCGTGCGGGCATTCCGCGAAATATATGAGCGTGACCGGCACCGGAAAGCTGCAAGTCGTATCGGATGAAGCGGAAATTGTTTCCGGTCTGCAATGCATTATGCGGCAGACGACCGGGAAAGCAGACTGGACGTTTGATGAAGCGGTATTGCAGAAAACGGCGCTGTTCCGGCTCGATGCCGAAACGCTTTCCTGTAAGGCGAAGGGGTAATACGATGAATGCAAAGGAACAGATCGCGGCAGCAAAGCAGAGCTTTGAACAGAGCTTTGCAGCAGGGGCGTTTTACAATAAGCAGACGCAGGATGCAGACCATTTGCAGCAGATTCTTTCATTTCTGCCGCTGAAAAGCGAAATGCGCGTGCTTGATCTCGGAACGGGCAGCGGCTATCTTGCGTTTGCGCTTGCGGCGGCACATCCGGATATCGAAATCACAGGCCTCGATATTGTTGAGCAGGCACTGGATGTCAACCGCAAAAGAGCGGCGCGGGAACAGCTTGCCAATCTGCATTTTGTCAGCTATGACGGGATGGATTTTCCGTTTGCGGATGCTGCATTTGATCTCGTTGTGTCGCGGTATGCGCTGCATCATTTCCCGGATATTGCGCACAGCATCGGCGAGGTCAGCCGTGTTCTGAAACCTGCCGGATCCTTTTTTCTCTCCGACCCGATGCCCAATCCCTGCGATACCAGCGGCTTTGCGGATGCATTTATGCGCTTGAAACCGGACGGCCATATCCGGTTTTATGGCAAAGATGACTGGATTCGGCTCTGCGGCGGCAGCGGAATGATACTTTCCGGCGGCTTCGGGAGCATCATACGCTTTCCGCGAAAACGCAGTGCCGAAAACGAATATGAAACGTTGATCTCGCAGTACCCGCGGGAGGTTGTCGAAAGCTATGACCTGCAAATCGCCGGCGATGAAATATGGATTACAGAGCGTGTGAATAACCTTCTGTTCCGGAAAACTACATAGGGAGTGACAGCATGGCAAAAGAAATTGATCCGCAAAAAACATCCAGAGCAGCAGCATTTGCCATCTGGATGCAGGCACCGAATCCGATGGTGACGCTCATGAAAACGCTGGATGTCTCAAATCTGATCCGCGTCAGCCGGCGGCGGCACCTGAAATTCAATATGCTGCTCTGTTTCTGTATTGGCAAGGCTGCGGCGCAGATTCGGGAATTCTATCTGCTTCCGGTGCGGCAAACGCTGATGCAGTATGACAGTCTTGCAGTCAGCGTGATCGTACCGAATAAACAAGGCGGGCTTTGTTCATGCGATATTCTGTTCCGGAATGATCTTCGGGCGTTCCATCGGGATTATATGAAATATACGCGCCTTGCGGCGGAACGCTGTCAGGAACACGATCTTTCGGCGGAGAGTATGGTGATCGGCACCTCAGCCGTCACCGAAACCGATCTTGACGGCGCAGTCGGCATGAACAGCGGCATTTACAATAATCCGTTTATGATCTGGGGCAGATACCGGAAAGGACTGCTGCGCTGCACGCTGCCGGTATCATTCCAGTTTCATCATACACAGATGGACGGCGGCCACGCAGGGCGTTTTCTGGAACTGTTACAGTGTGAAATCAATCGTATCAGGTAGGAATCATATGAACAATGCTTATTCGATCACCGCAGCGGAGCTTGCCGCACGCGGCTTTGATGATCTGCCGGAGGAGCTGAATTCGGCAAAGCACATGATCTACAGCTCACCCGCAACACTTGATTATAACTCTCCCGGCGCAAAGGGCTTCGGCGTCAAACGCGCAGGACTTGCGATCCCCGGTTCGGTGATGTTATTGGTCGCACCGGGCTGCTGCGGGCGAAACACCGCGCTTCTCAACGAGCTTGGCTACAGCGAACGCTTCTTCTATCTGATGCTTGATGACACGGATATTGTGACGGGCAGGTATCTCAAAAAAATCCCGCAGGCGTGCGCAGAGCTGCTCGAAGAATGCGAAACGAAGCCCTCGGCGGTCGTCATCTGCATCACCTGTGTGGATGCGCTGCTCGGCACGGATATGGAGCGTGTCTGCCGCGCCTGCGCGGACAAAACCGGTGTTCCGACGATTCCCGCATATATGTATGCGCTGACACGCGAAAAGCGTCTGCCGCCGATGGCACTGGTGCGGAAATCGGTGTATTCTTTGCTCAGACCGCAGAAGCGTGTCTCAACAGCGTGCAATCTTCTGGGTTATTTTTCCGCGCTGGAGGACGGCTGCGAGATCTATGATCTGCTGCGTTCCGCAGGAATCAAAATGATCGGAGAAATCGGCCGCTGTCAAACCTTTGAAGAATATTCCGCACTTTCAAAGGCCAATTTTAACCTCGTATTAAATGCGGAAGCGCGCCATGCGGCGCAGGATATGCAGGAGCGGCTCGGCATTCCGTTTATCGAGCTGACACGTCTTTTCCGCCTCGATAAGATCCGCAATCAGTACCGGCTGCTCGGTCAGGCGCTCGGCGTCACCTTCGATGATTCGGAATATTATCAGACAGCGCTGGAATCCGTCGAGCGCATTCAGGATAAATACGGCAATGTAAAAATCGCGGTCGGGGAGTGCCTCAATGCGGACAGTTTTGAACTCGCGCTCGCGCTGACGGAGTATGGCTGCACTGTACCGGAAATATACGGAACGGTCGGCGAGCGGAATTTTGTGTTCATCAAAAAGCTCGCGGAGGTTTCACCAAATACACGCATTTACTCGAATTTGTCGCCGTCGATGCTTGGCTACAGACGGGACTGCGAGCTGGATGCCGCACTTGGAAATGATGCAATGTATTATCACCGCGATCTGCCGGGCATCGGTTTTCAGGATGAGGCGCAGCCTTTCGGCTACCGCGGCGTGACGCTGTTGTTTGAGCGCCTCTCGGCCGCATTGGAGGGAACAGGATGAGCAATCTGCTGAAGCATTTGTCTCCTCTTGCACCGGATGATTCCGGTGCCTGCGGGGTATTCTATGAGCTGGGCGGCATCACGGTCATCTGCGATGCCGGCGGCTGTGCGGGCAATGTCTGCGGCTTCGATGAACCGCGCTGGCACGAGAAAAAATCGGCATTGTTTAGCGCCGGACTTCGTGATATGGACGCAATTCTCGGCCGCGATAAGCTGCTGATTGACAAGCTCGCAAAAATCACAGAGCAGATTCCCGCTGCATTCACGGCGATCATCGGCACGCCTGTTCCGGCAGTCATCGCTACGGATTATTCCGCTTTACAGCGCATGGCGGAAAGAAAGACTGGTCTTCCGTGCATCACAATTGAATCAGACGGCACACGCGGCTATGATTTTGGTGAAATGCTTGCCTACTCAAGATTGTTCCGTACATTTGCAAAAGAGCAATATCCTACTAAAAAAGGGAAGCTCGGCGTGATCGGTGCAACCCCGCTGAATACGGGCTTAACTCGTGCCGGAAGCATTACAAATTCATTGACGGATAAAGGATGGAATGAAGTCGTTTGCTTGGGGATGGACAGTGATCTTTCCGAAATCGTCCGCGCTTCGGAATGTGAGAAGATACTCGTAATTTCTCCGTCCGGAATTAAAGCTGCGGAATATATGCAGGAAAAATTTGATGTGTCGTTTGAAACCGGATATCCGGTGCTGCCGGAAGACATTATTCAGCGAACAAAATTTTTGTCCGGCAAGCACGTTCTGATCGTGCATCAGCAGTTTGCGGCAAACGCACTTCGCAATATTATTACAAATTGTGACGCTACCTGTGCGACATGGTTCATGCTGGATCCGCGATACGCATTGAAGGATGACTTTACAATACGCGATGAAACAACGTTTCGTGAAGCAGTGCAAAGCTATGATGTTGTGATCGCAGACAAAATGTTTCGGCGCGCAGCGCGCGGTTTTTCCGGTGAATGGATAGACTTTCCGCATTACGCCGTCAGCGGCGCTGCGGAATTCTGAGAGAGGAGCAATCGATGATCAGAGAAATAAACGAAGCCGATTTTGACGGCCTGATGCAGCTTTATACGCATCTGCATGAGAATCCGATTCCTGAAAAAAGCAGCGCACTCACTGCGCTCTGGCAGCAGATTCTTTGTGATCAGTCGCACCATATTATTGTTGCGGAGATTGATGAAAAGATCGTATCTTCGTGCGTTTGCGTGATAATCCCGAATCTGACGCACGCGCAGCGGCCTTACGCACTTGTCGAAAATGTCGTGACACATCCGGATTACCGTAAACGCGGCCTTGCATCCGCCTGTCTTGACTTTGCCAAGCGTCTTGCTATACAAAACAACTGCTATAAAATCAGTCTGATGACCGGCGCAAAAGATGCGGAAACACTGCGCTTTTATGAACACGCAGGCTATAACCGCAAAGATAAAACCGCGTTTATTCAGTGGCTTTGAAACGGAGGAATCTCGCGCCTTGACATTACAAATTCATATCTACGGCATCGTACAGGGCGTCGGCTTTCGGCCGTTTACCGCTGTAACAGCGGCGCGCTGCGGCATTCGCGGAACGGTTGCAAATAAAGGCTCTTATGTTGAAATTGTTGCACAGGGAACACAGGAAAATATCTTTACATTTTTGGAACAAATTCTGAAGAATCCGCCGGATCGTGCAATGATCCTCAGCATAGACAGTGAAGAAATAGATGACGCAAAAGCAACGCTATTCCGTGATTTTCAGATTATTGAAAGTGAAAAGGAATACGGGGATATTTTCGTATCACCGGATATTGCAACCTGCAACAAATGCAGAACAGAATTATTTGAAATGAAAAACCGCCGCTATCTGCATCCCTTCATTAACTGCACTCAGTGCGGCCCGCGCCTGACGATTCTCGACACGATGCCCTATGACCGTGAGCGCACGAGTATGCGGGAATTTCCGATGTGCAGTCAGTGCGCGGCGGAATACCATGATCCTGCAACACGGCGTTATGATGCCCAGCCAAACTGCTGCAATGACTGTGGCCCCGAGGTCTATATAATTGGTACAAAATTGCGGAGCCATGAAGCAATATCAGCGGTGCGCTGCGCTGTTTCTGAAGGAAAAATTGCAGCAATTAAGGGGATCGGCGGATTCCATTTATGTTGTGACGCAAGAAACGCTGCGGCAGTACAGCGCTTGCGAACACTGAAAAATCGCCCTGCGAAGCCATTTGCGGTGATGATGCGCGATTTGCAAACTGTCGAACGCGAATGTATCATTCATGATTCACAGCGCGAAATGCTGACGGGCTGGCAAAAACCAATTCTGCTCCTTGAAAAGCGCGCGCAAATGACGATTTGTAATAATATTGCTCCCGACAACCGGACGGTGGGCGTCATGCTTCCCTATGCTCCCGTGCAGATGCTGCTGTTTGATTATCCTGACGGCGTGCAAATGACGGACTGCCTTGTCATGACCAGCGGAAATGTGCGCGGTGCACCGATCTGCCGTAACGATGAAGATGCAGTGCGTGAAATCGGCGGCTTCTGTGATCTGATTCTTTCACATAACCGTAAAATCCGCCTGAGAGCTGATGATTCTGTATGTGACTGGCTGAACGGCAGGCCGTATATGATCCGCCGTTCGCGCGGTTTTGCACCGCTTCCGGTTATGATTCATCAAAAAAAACATCCGCAGATTCTTGCAATCGGCGGTGAATTGAAAAACAGTTTCTGCATTGCGAAGGGAGGGCTTCTGTATGCTTCGCCGTATATCGGAGATATGGCCGACATACGGACGGTGAATGCTTTGCGCGAATCCGCAGACCGGATGTGCGGACTGCTGGAAGCAAAACCGGAAGCTGTGGTATGCGATACGCATCCCCTTTACAATACGGTTTCTGTTGCACGGGAAATCGCGCAGGAGCTGGATATTCCGTTGATTCAGGTTCAGCATCATTACGCGCATATCCTATCCTGTATGGCGGAAAACAATGTGACAGATCCTGTCATCGGACTGAGTTTCGACGGAACTGGCTATGGCGACGATGGTACAATCTGGGGCGGTGAGCTTCTTGTTTGTGATACAAAAAACTATCGCAGTGCCGGCAGCATTCAGCCGTTTTTGCAGATCGGCGGTGATCTTTCCGCAAGGGAAGGATGGCGGATTGCAGCTGCACTGCTGCATGATGTTTTTTCTGAAGATGCGCAGAAAATCTGTGAATCGCTCGGCGTTTGTTCTGCACAGGAATACAAGCTGCTTATTAATATGTCGCGCATGGGAATCAATACGATTCGCTCTACAAGCTGCGGCCGTATATTTGATGCTGTGGCCGCGATTCTCGGCATTCGCCGTGCTTCATCCTTTGAGGGTGAAGCGTCTGCTGCACTTATGAACGCAGCAGAGCAATATTATTCAAATCATGGAGATTCCCTGCCTGAATTTCCGTTATATTGCAAAAACAATGACGGATTTCTTATCATGCAGACTACAGATCTTGTCGCGGAAATTGTAAAGTCTTTTCTTTCAGATTGTTCCCCTGAGAACCGTCTGCATCTTGCTTATCAATTCCATGTATCGCTCGCAGAGCTGTGTGTGCAATTATGTATTAAAACACGCGAAGATACCGGAATTTCCGTATGCGCATTAAGCGGCGGCGTATTTCAGAACCGTTTGCTCACAAGAATTACAATTGAAAAGCTGACTGCATCCGGATTTACCGTTTTGCAGCACAGTCTGATCCCGCCCAATGACGGCGGAATCTGCATCGGACAGGCGTTGTATGGCGTTTATAATGCAGAATAAAATAAGTTTCATATTATTATAATTTTGGAGGTTCAATTATGTGTGTCGGATTATCTGCAAAAGTTGTAAAAGTTGAGGAAGGCACTGCGCTTATTGACGCGAGCGGTGCACAGCGTGAAATCAGTGCCGGTGTACTCGATGATCTTGAGCCGGGTGATTTCGTGATGGTTCATGCGGGCGTGGCAATCGCAAAAATCACGGAAGATGAAGCTGCCGAGGCGGACGAAGTGATGGAGGAACTGCTGTGAACGAGAGTGCAAACCGCGCACGGGATATTATTACCGGCTATAACGGCCGTCCGCTTCGGATTATGGAGGTATGCGGCACGCACACGCACGAAATATTCCGCATTGGCCTGCGGAAGCTGCTTCCGCCGCAGATCGACCTGATCTCCGGTCCGGGATGTCCGGTTTGCGTCACGGCAGTCGGATTTATCGACGAGGCGATCTGGCTTGCGCTGGAAAAAGGATGTATGATTTGCACATTCGGTGATCTCATTCGTGTGCCCGGTACCGAGATGAGCCTTGCCGGTGCGCGCAGCAGGGGCGGAGAAATCCGGCCTGTATATTCGCCGCTGGACGCAGTTGCGCTTGCGAAGGATAATCCGGATAAACAGGTTGTTTTTCTTGCAGTCGGTTTTGAAACAACAACGCCTTCTGCGTGTCTGGCTGCGAAGCAGGCGAAGGAAGCCGGCCTTACAAATTTCTCGCTCCTGACCGCAAACAAGACAATGCCGAACGCCTATCAGGCGCTTGTCGGCAGCGCGGATGCGTTCCTGTATCCGGGTCATGTCAACGCGATCACGGGCAATGCGACCTGCATCAAATTGTGTGAAGAACAGGGCGTTTCCGGTGTTGTTGCGGGATTTACGGCGAGCGAGCTGCTGACAGCGCTGGCCGTGACAATCAGGCTGCTTGAAAAGGGTGAGCCGTTCTTCCGCAATTGTTATCCGCGGGTTGTAAAAGATGAGGGCAACCCCGCGGCAATCCGCATGATGAACGAGGTCATGGAGCCGTGCGACAGCGAATGGCGCGGGCTTGGGCTGATCGCGGGTTCGGGCATGAAGCTGCGGGCGGAATATGCGGCTTACGATGCACGCCTGAAATTTGATATGCCGGTCATCACGGGCAAGCCTAATCCGGCGTGCCGCTGCGGCGATGTGCTGCAAGGCAAGATTCGCCCGTGCGACTGCAAGGTGTTCGGAAAGGTTTGCACGCCGCTGCATCCGGTCGGGGCGTGCATGGTTTCGGACGAGGGAGCCTGCGCGGCGTATTATCAGTACGCTCTATGAACGCGAGGGATTATCTTGAAATTCTGCATCTTGCAGAACGATTAAAAGACACGCTGCGGCATTGCACAACATCAAAACGCAGAACAGAGAGTGTCGCGGAACACAGTTGGCGTGTGTCGCTGCTGGCATTTCTGATGCGGAAAGAATTTCCGGATGTGAATATGGATAAGGTGATAAAAATGTGCCTGATTCATGATCTTGGAGAATGCTTTACCGGAGATATTCCGACATTTGAAAAGACCGATGCTGACAGGAAAATTGAAGATTCACTGCTGCGGCAATGGCTTCATTCGCTGCCGGAGAATATTGCAGAAGAATTCCTGCCGCTGTTTGATGAAATGGATGCAATGCAAACGCCGGAAGCTAAAATCTGCAAGGCGCTTGATAAACTCGAAGCATTGATTCAGCATAATGAATCGCCGCTTGATACATGGTCGGAGAATGAGTTTTCGCTGAACAAAAACTATGCATTTGATACGGTGGCTTTTTCAGCGCCGCTGACGGAATTGCGCAATGAAATTCTCGCAGATACAATGAAAAAGATTGAGGAAGAGCAAATGGAACCGCATGATTATATTGTCACGGATATTCAGGGCGATTACGCCTATCTGATGCAAACCGATACGGACGGCGCAGAGCCGTTTCAGGTTGCGATGGCGCTGCTGCCGCCGGAGACTGACATCGGCACAAAGCTGCGCGGATTTATGGGAATGTTTGAAGTCATCGGATGAGGAGATGCATGATGAAAATTACACTTGTCAGACCGGCGCCGGAGCATCAGGCGGCTGCAACGGCATTCCGGCAGGCATTTTTTGATGCCGGCGAAACGGTCATCAACGGCAGCGAGCTGCTCGACCAAACCGAAAGCTATGACGACTGGCTCAAGGCCGTCACCGACAACACGAACACCGAAACGGTCAATCCCGAATGGGTTGTGACGGATACATTTTTTGCTTTTGACGCAGAAGAAAAGCTCATCGGCATCATTGATTTCCGGCATGAGCTGAAAGGCTTTCTGGTTGATTTCGGTCACTGCGGCTACAGTGTCCGGCCGGACGAGCGCTGCAAGGGCTATGCAACGGAAATGCTGCGTCTGCTGCTGGAATATGCGAAGAAATGCGGCTTTGAGAGCCTGCAGCTCTCGGTTGAACGCAAAAATGCACCGTCGGTGCGCACGATTGTGAAGAACGGCGGAACCTACGAGCGCAGCTTTGCATTTGAAGGTGAAACGGCGGATGTTTACCGCATTATATTATAAAAGGAGCATTTTATCATGAGCGAAAAGACAGTCACGCTTGCACACGGCGCGGGCGGCACACAAACAAATGAACTGATTGACAGCGTATTCAAGGCGCATTTTGCAAACCCGATGTTTACCGGCGATGATGCCGCCGTTCTGCCGCCGATCAGCGGAAAAATCGCAACCTCGACGGACGGCTTTATTGTTTCGCCGTGGAAATTTCCGGGCGGCAATATCGGAAAGCTCTCGATCTGCGGCACGGTCAACGATCTCTCCTGCATGGGCGCAAAGCCGCTTTATCTGACCTGTGCATTTGTGATCGAGGAAGGCTTCCCGATGGACGCACTGGAAGAAATCGCCGCTGCAATGGAGAAAACCGCGGCGGAGGCCGGTGTCCGCATTGTGGCCGGTGATACGAAGGTTGCGGGCAGGGGACAGTGCGACGGTGTATTCATCACAACAACGGGTATCGGAGAGATCATGCCGCAGGCACAGACTTCCGGTACACTTGCAAAACCCGGTGATGCGATTATTGTGACGGGCGATGTCGGACGGCACGGCTGCACGATTCTGCTTGCCCGCGATGACTATGGCATCGAATCCGATGTGGACAGCGACTGTGCGCCGCTTTGGAGTGCAGTTGAAACGCTTTATCAGGTGACGGACGAAATTCATGTGATCCGCGATGCAACGAGAGGCGGCGTCGGCACAGTGCTGTATGAGATTGCCGGACAAAGCAGTGTCGGTATGCAGATTCAGGCAGCAAGCGTACCGGTTGATCCGCGTGTCAGGGGTGTCTGCGGAATGCTCGGACTGGATCCGCTCTATCTTGCCTGTGAGGGCAGACTGGTCATCATTGCGCCGCAGCAGCACGCAGATGCGATTGTTTCAGCACTCCGCAGCGGCAAATACACACAAAATGCAGCAATCATCGGGACAGTGACCGCTGAGAATGCGGGAAAAGTCATCATGGAAACGGAAATCGGTGCGCAGACCATTCTTCCGCAGCCGAAAGGTGAACTGCTGCCGCGTATCTGCTGAACCGAAAGGATGGAAATGAAAAAGAAATCAATCGCTGCCCGAAATGTGCATTCCGCACGTTCCAGAACAGCGCAGATACAGAAAGACAGAACGATTCTTCGGCATCTTGGCATTATTACACTGATACTGACCGTTCTGTTTGTGATTGCAACGATACTCTGTACGGTTCTTCATGCAGGGCGTCTGGAGTTATATCTGCCGGAGGGCAATTCCGCAGCAAACTTTTATCCGGAGGAGGAAGGCATCGTTGATCTGGTCTTTGACAGCAGTGATCCAAGTCATATGACTGTGCTTGCGAAAGGCCGCGGCTCTGTCTTTCTGATAAACCGTGATCCGGAATCCAGAATTGCCTTACAATATGTCTCTGTTTCGGCCGGAAACATTATTTTCAACAAGCTGAACGGAAATTATTCCGGCTGCGAATGGACTGTGCTGTTCGTGCAGATATATATTATAAGTATTGCAATTTTGCTGATTACATCTTTCATCGTTCGCTGCCGTTCGGAGCTGTATTCCTATACAACATTGTATTTCGGCGGTATTGCATTATTCATGCTGACGGGCGCAATGGAAATGCTGTATCAGAGAATTATTCTGTCCAGGTTCCGTCTTTCCGTAAATATGTCTGATATTTATTATATCATTCGGAACGCCGGCTTCGGTTTTATGATTTGGACTATGATCCCGATGCTGCTGTTCGCAATCGCGCTTGTCATCAGCAATATTGCCCTTATCCGCCGTGAAGGCAGAAAGCCCGCCAATCTGCTCGGTATTGCGATGAGCCTTGCGATTGTCGGCGGATATATCATGTATTTTATCATAAATAGGCTTTTTTCATCCGGCAGCGAATGGGATCGCCGTCTGAACGGCGCGCTCACCGGTGCCTATACAACCGTATGCGTTTATATGCAGGCCATGCTGCTCAGTGCAGCCATCTGCGGATTGACTGCGGCAAAGAAACGCCCCTTTTTAGATAAAACTCATGTGATGATTCTCGGCTGTGCGGTCGCAAAGGACGGAACACCGTATCCGCTGCTGCGCGGAAGGATCGACCGTGCAATTGCATTTGCGGAAAAGCAGAAGGCTGAAACCGGTCAGGATGTGATATTCGTTCCATCCGGCGGACAGGGCGCGGATGAAGTGATCTCCGAGGCTGCGTGTATGCAGAATTATCTCTGTAAACAGGGGATTTCCGCAGAACGCATCCTGCCCGAGAGCGCATCGGCCAATACAAAGGAAAATATGCGCTTTTCACTGAAAAAGATCACCGAAACGTGCAGTTCACCGCAGATTCTCTTTTCAACCTCAGATTATCATGTGCTGCGCAGCGGCATTATTTCGCAGGATGAAGGACTGAATGCAGAGGGCATCGGATGCAGGACAAAGTGGTATTTCTGGCCGAATGCATTTATACGGGAATTTATCGGTCTGCTCTGGCGCAAGCGCCGGCAGCATATTCTCTGGATCATCCTGCTGACGGTATTATTTGTTGCACTGAATTTACTTTGTCCGATGTAAAGCGACAAAACACCGCAGCTTTTGTGGCGTGCGGCGCAGAACAGTGTCGCCTATAAGCCCATAAATCATTGTGCACTGCACGATATTCTGTGCAGAGTGACAGAATATGCGCTGCGGACTTTCTTTTTTTCGATTTTTCTGGTATGATAGCATTAACTAGGTATATCCGAAGAAAGGAGAGATCATCCCATGAATGAAGCAAAGCGGCCGCGTCAGCCGGTGAAACAATCCGGAAGCGGAACAGCCGCGAAAAAGAAGAATTCCAAAAAAAATCAGAGAACGCAGCTTATCATGATGGTTGCTGCATTGGTCGTGTGCGCCGTTCTGATCACATGGACGGTGATGCTGCTGCGGGAGCGTCTGGCGGAAAACCGGATAATGAATGAACAAAGCTCCAGTGTGCAGGTCTGGGAGCAGAGCAGTGCGGAGGAGACGGAAGAACCTTTGAAGACCGCTGTGCCGGAATTCCAGGAGGCTACCGTAACCACTACCAGCACAACTGAGTATACGGGAACAACGGAATCGACCCGTCCGCCCGATGCGACTGCGCCGCCTGCGGTTAAAGTGCAGGATCCGCATTTTGTCAAGGCAACATCCGTCAAGGGCAAGCAGACAACCAATTCGCAGCATTCTGCCTCCGGCGGCACGACCTACACGGAAACACAGCCGGTTCCGGAGAATGTTCCGGCAGGCACCCAGATTCCGTATAACCAGCTGCTTGCGCTGTATCTCGGCGCACAGGCACAGGGCGGTCATGCATATTTTATGGACGGTGCCGGCAATGCAGAGCCGACTGTGGTTCTGCACGGAAACAGCGGATATTATGTTGTATCCGCAGCGGATGAATTCAGCGTGAAGAACCGTCTCGGCGGCACCGGCGGAAGTGCAGAGCAGCCGTGGCAGACCGGTGCGGATTTCAAGCTGTATCAGTATGACGACAACGGCCGGTATCTCTATTATTCCAGTCAGGGAAACAATTTCCAGATTATCGGCTATTACAATGCCGCGACCTGCGAAAATATCTGGGCACGGCTGCATTATTATCAGCTCGGCGCGGGCTGGCAGGCGGAATACTATATTCACCACTGCAACCGTCCGGACAGCATGAACGGAACAGAATCCGAGCTGAACAGCGGTACCTTTGATACGCAGGAGCTTTACGGAATTCCGGCGGAATTTTTGCAGATTCTTTCGCAGGATATGCTGGCAAAGGGAATGTCCGCGGGCAACTGGAACGGTTATTATGAGATTACGGTAGATTCACAGGAGGCAGTACTCCGTGCCAAAGCCGGAAATTACAACAGCACCTTCACGCCGGCAGCCGGATCGGTTTACGGTGTGGTGCACAGCGGCGGCGGAACAGCTACGCTGCGCAATGCGGCGGTCGCGGGTGCAACAGTTGCCAATCTGCCGGACGGCGCATTTTTGAGTGTACCTTCCGCAGCACTTCCGCTGACGGACGGCACGGTTTCGGTAAGCGCAATGGTAAACGGCGAGCAGATGACAGGATATTTGGACAGCAAATATATCTTAGTCTGGCCGGCGCAATAAACAAAGAGGGGAGAGAACGGATTGTTCTCTCCCCTCAGTTTTTTTACAGGGTACGGGTGCTATTATACACACTTCAGACAGGCTGCGCAATGTCTCAGACACCGTATTGTTCGCGGTAGGCGCGCATCTGAGGAAGATAGGCCTTGCCGTCCACAACGCCTGCCTCGATCGCCGCGATGATGTCGCTGACGGTGACAATCGAATAGACGTCGATGCCGAACTCCTCCTTGACCTCCTGCACTGCGGATTTATCGCTGTTCAGTCCTTTTTCCTGCCGGTCAACGGTGATAATCATGCCGGTGATGTCCACATCTGCGACCGATTTCAGCTTCGGATAAACCTCGCGCAACGCCTTGCCGGAGGTCATGACGTCCTCGATCAGCACGACCTTGGTGCCGTTTTCGAGCTTGGAGCCGACAATCATGCCGCCCTCGCCGTGATCCTTGACCTCCTTGCGGTCATAGGCATAGCCGACCTCAACGCCGTGCTCCTTCCAGAGCGCGACCGCCGCAGATGCCGCCAGCGGAATGCCCTTGTAGGCCGGCCCGAACAGCACATCCGCTTTGAGGCCGTGCTCCTGCATACACGCTGCATAATATTCACCGAGACGGCAGAGCTGTCTGCCGGTTTTGTAGTTGCCGGTGTTGACGAAATACGGCGCCTTGCGGCCGGATTTCAGCGTGAAGTCACCGAATGTCAGCACACCGCATTCGGTCATGAATTTGATAAATTCTTCCTTGTAGGTCATGGGGATACTTCCTTTCGTTTTAGATTTCAGAGGAGAACTCCTGTATGATTAGACATATAAAACGCTTCGACGGTAAATAAAAGCTGCAATATAATCATAGAAATAATACGGCTTTTCTGATTCAGCAGGAGCAATCGCGCAATGAGCCGCACGATCAGCAGTACAGCCAGATTCCAGACTGCAAGGCCGGACATCATCAGCACATCTGTCGGAAGTGCAGACGTTTGCAAGCGGTCGTAAAGCTTGTACGCGACATGAAAATACAAATATATTGCACCTGCGGAGAACGGAAACAGCAGCAGGATCATAACGGGCAGTCTGCCGCTTTTTGTATCCGGCCGCTCCGGACGGCGAATCTCAATCACAAGAAAAATCAAGGTGATTATGATGATCGGCGCAATGGTAAACAGCGTATAGGGAATGAGCATAAATCACACCTCACATTTACATATAAATGCGCATAATATGCAGCCGATTCTCACTTCGGCAGGCATATTTTGAACGCGGTCGGCAGGGCGGATCAATGGTTTGCTGTATGCACAAAAGCTGCATAATATTCATTCACTAACAAGTGTCCTGCGGGCGGATTCGGGCGCATCAGAAACCGCCGGTTAAATATACCCAGAAGAGAATAATCGCCGCCGGAAAGAGCACCAGCATCACGCTCAGCGAGATGAGCCGGTCTTTTTTCGTCAGGTGCAGCAGTCGCGCAAGCCCGCGCACAAGCAGCAGAACAAAATAAGCGTCCACCGCCATAACAGTCAGAATCAGCGCGGTGCCCATCACTTTTCCGAACGGCGAGACGATATAGCTCACGAAGTAGCCCGACAGATAATAGGGAACGACGCAGCCGGCCGAGAGCAGAACAACCAGCAGCAGCGTGATCGGCAGGCGGCCGGAACGGGCATTTTCGGGCTCCGGCCTGCGGAATTCGGTCAGCAGAAAAACCAGCAGCACAATGATCGCAGGAATCGCTGTCAATAAAGAATGCATAGCGTTCACTCCTTCGGCAGGCAGATTCGGAATGCGGTCGGCAGGGCGGTTTCGGCGGCGAGCTGTTCCGGCGTGACCCATGTGAAACGCGCCGGCTTTTTCGTGACAAGGAGATGCACCGCCGTCATATGCCACTCGATATGTGTGAATATATGCACGCAATTCCGCATGGAAATCAGCTCCGCAGCGCCGGTTTCCCACGCCGCAATATCGCTGACCGCCGCCTGTGCATCGCGTTTGCCGTCCAGATGCGGCAGCTCCCAGAGCCCCGCAAGCAGACCCGTTTTCGGGCGCTTCTGCACGGCAATTCTTTCGCCGCACTGCAAAATGTAAACGGTATATTCCTCGATTCTGCGTGCTTTTTTCACTTTGCGAACCGGAAATATACTGACCGAATCCGATTTGTGCGCTTCACACAGAGCGCGCAGTGGACAGAGCTCACAGTGCGGTGCGCCGTTCGGAACGCAGACTGTTGCGCCAAGCTCCATAAATGCCTGCGTGAGCTGCCCGCATTTTCCGTCTGCGTATTTTGTGTATATTTCCCGCATATTCTCGCGGATGCTGCGTTTTACGGCAGCGTCATCGGTGCAGCGGGAATCGCAGAAAAGCCGCGTCCAGACGCGCAGAACATTGCCGTCCACGGCAGGCTCCGGCAGATCGAAGCAGATCGAGGCAATTGCACCGGCAGTGTAATCCCCGATACCTGCAAGCGAACGAATTTCTGCGTAACTGCGCGGAAATTCGCCGCTGTACTCCGCCACAATCTGCTGTGCGGCCTTTTGCAGATTCCGTGCGCGGCTGTAATAGCCGAGTCCCTCCCAGAGCTTCATGAGCGTGTCATGCGGGCATTCGCTTAGCGCCGCAATATCCGGCAGCGCCTCCAAAAACCGCACATAATAGGGCTTGACTGCCTCTACTCTGGTCTGCTGGAGCATGATTTCCGACAGCCAGACATGATACGGTTCGCGGTCGCGCCGCCACGGCAGATCGCGCTGATTCTCTGCAAACCACGGAAGCAGCAGCGCGGGAATCTCAGCATAAATCCCGCTGATACGTTTCTTTTGCATTAAATGTTATAAAGGATCTCGGAGTAAGCAGGGAACGGCCACTGATCCTGCGGAATCAGGACTTCAAGCGCATCGGCAGTCGTGCGCAGACGCTCCATTGCCGGAACGACCTTTTTGCGGTAGGCAGCGGCGGTTTCATTGACACCGCTGCACCGGCCTGCCAGCTGAATTGCCTCGCGGAGATCGTCAATTGCATCATAAAGGCCTGCGGTCAGGTCGCTGATTTGTGCGGCGAGTGCGTCCTCAACGGCAGAGCTGATGCGCAGCATCGGAGAGATTTTCTCCTTTGCGGCAATCGCTTCGCAGAGCTGTTTTGTATACGAAATGCACACAGGCAGGATTTTTTTGCGCGCAATATCAAGCATCGTTTTTGCCTCGATGCCGATGGTTTTGCTGTAATTATCAAGCAGGATCTCCTTGCGCGATGTGATTTCCGCGCGGTTCAGGACATTCTGCTCCTCGAAGATCGCAACAAATTCATCGCGGTCATACTGCATCAATGCTTCGACAGTTGAGGGGTAATTCGGCAGATTGCGGCGCTTGCATTCATCAAACCACTCGTCGCCGTAGCCGTTTCCGTTGAAGATGATGGCTTTGTGTTCACGGATGGTGCGGACGATCAGGTCATGCAGCGCGGACTGGAAATCGTCTGCCTTTTCAAGCTCCTCGCAGAACTGCGTGATCTCATGCGCAAAAATCGTGTTCATGACAAAATTGAAGCAGGAAATCGAATCTGCGGAGCCGAGCATCCGGAACTCAAATTTGTTTCCGGTGAAGGCCATCGGGGATGTACGGTTGCGGTCGGTCGTATCCTTGCGGAACTGCGGCATCGCATCCACGCCGAGGTTGAAGCGAACCTTGCCGAGATCATCGAGCGGCTTGCCGGATTCAATCGCATCCAGTACACGCTGGAGATCATCACCGATAAACACCGAAATGACGGTCGGCGGCGCTTCGTTTCCGCCGAGACGGCAGTCATTTCCGGCAGATGCCGAGGACAGACGGATCAGCGGTGCATATTCATGCACACCCTTCAGGAAAGCGCAAAGTACCAGCAGGAATTGCATATTATCCTGCGGCGTATCGCCCGGATCGAGCAGATTCTGACCGTCATCGGTCGAGAGGGACCAGTTATTGTGTTTGCCGGAGCCGCTGATGCCTGCAAAGGGCTTTTCGTGCAGCAGGCAGACAAGGCCGTGCTTGAGCGCTGTCTTTTTCATCAGCTCCATTGTAAGCTGGTTGTGGTCAGCCGCGATGTTAGATGTTGTATAGACCGGAGCAAGCTCATGCTGTGCCGGTGCGACCTCATTGTGTTCGGTCTTTGCGTAGATGCCGAGTTTCCACAGCTCAACATCCAGCTCCCGCATGAAATCGGAAACGCGCTGTGTCAGATTCCCGAAATAGTGGTCATCCATTTCCTCGCCCTTCGGCGGTTTTGCTCCGAACAGCGTTCTGCCTGTGAGGATGAGATCCTCGCGGGCATCGTAGCTCTGCTTGTCGATCAGGAAATATTCCTGTTCGGGGCCGACGTTCGTCATGACGCGCTGCACCTTGTCATTGCCGAACAGACGCAGCATCCGGACGCTTGCACGGCTGACAGCTTCCATGGAACGCAGCAGGGGCGTCTTTTTGTCGAGCACTTCGCCGGTATAGGACACAAAGCCGGTCGGGATGCAGAGGGTACGGTCCTTGATGAATGCATCGGAGGTCGGATCCCATGCGGTATAGCCGCGTGCTTCAAAGGTTGCGCGCAGACCGCCCGACGGGAACGAGGATGCATCCGATTCGCCCTTAATCAGCTCCTTGCCGGAGAAATCAAGGATGACACCGCCCTCTGCGGGAATAATAAAAGCATCGTGCTTTTCGGCAGTGACGCCGGTCATTGGCTGGAACCAGTGGGTGAAATGCGTGCAGCCGTTTGCGACAGCCCATTCGCGCATTGCGTTTGCCACGGAATCCGCAGCATCCTTCGGAAGCGGCGTGCCCATTTTGCGCGTTGCCATGACAGCCTCAAAAACTTTTTTCGGCAGACAGTTCCGCATGACATTTTCATTGAATACATTACAGCCGAAATAGGTATCCGGTGAAGTGTTCTTATCCAAATTCTGCATACTTTTTGTGATACGCCCTGCATTTTGCAGACCGTATTCCTCCTTTCAAAATGAATACGATATAACCGTTTGATTTGCACACTTTATATTATAACACATAACGGAAGAAAACGCAATGGGAGAGGCAGAAAAAGATTCGGGAGATCCTGCATGGTGCAAAAAAAGAAGCGGATACATTTGTATCCGCCTCTTTCAGGTTATCAGTACAATCCGTCAACGCTGTCATTTACTTCGCCGATCAGCTTATCGCTGACGCCGAGACGCTTCAGGACGGTTTCGGAAAATTTCTTGATCTCGTCCTTGGAAACATACTGCTCAATATCCACACCGCGCATATCAGGAGAAACCTCAAATACGCCGGAACGGTCGGGCACTTCCACGCTGCCGCCCTTATCTGCGGAATAGGTCAGTGTCAGCAGACCGACAGAATATTCCTCGACGTTCAGCTGATAGGAAATACTCTCGCTGCTGCCGTCAGAATTGAAGGTCAGCGCAATTTCCGGAATCTCCTCATCATTTGTTGTCAGTTTGACATCGCCGGAGAAATAGCCTTTTTCAGCATCCACGATCTTGAAATTGCTGAAATCTGCTTTGATTTCATTATCCTCATCGCCGTATGTATTGTTGACGAAAGCGGAAGCCGTGCCGTTCAGTGTCATACCGTCGCGTGTTGCATCGAGTTTGCAGCTCAGAAGGCTCTTGCCGGCTGCCGATACCTTCAGCTCGCCCGCGATTTGATTGTCTTCCATGCCGATTGCACCGAAATAACCGAAATCGCTGCCTGCCGTGATATAGTGGCCGCGGATTGTGCCGGTTGTGTCAACATAGGTAATCATCTGGACATTGGTGGTGCCGGAGATGCCGCTTTCGCGCAGCTGACGGATCGAATCGCCGGCTTCCAGCATTGCATTCTGGAAATCAGCCTGATCGGGGATCAGCTTTTTGAGAGTTTCATCCGTGCTGGCGCTGTCGGTGAACTTCTGCGCAATATCGAGTACCTGCTCTGCGGTCAGGTTGGCAGTCATGGCAGTGTATTCCGTAGAAATACCGCTGATCTGCACAGGCTTTTTCTTTTCAATGGTGACTTCCGTGATATTTTCGACCGGAATCATGCAGTACTTTTTCACACATTCGCCGATCTCCTGACCGGTCGGGACATCCTTCGGATTGAACAGCAGATCGCTGCCGTTGAGCAGCTCCTCAGAGGCTTTTTGAATGTCCATGCCGATGTAGCGCTCCGTCAGATCCGCCACGCGGCCGTAGGCATAGTTGTTGTCCAGATCCATGATAACATCCGCATCAGTCAGTGTTTCGCCGTTGCGGAGCAGCGTCAGCTTTTCGGAAAAGCTGTTTTTCAGCACGGTTGAATCAACGCGGAATGCGATCGAATCGGTTTTCTGAATGATGTCCGCAAGCTCACGCTCCTCATCGCTGGAATCGCTGTCAATGCTGAGGGCATCATCTATGATGTAATTGCGGATTTCCTCAGTCGGCTCCAGACGCAGCTCTGCATAGCCGGTCGCGCCTTCATTCTTCTGATCAATGGATTTCTGATAGCTTGCGCCGCAGGCATCAGCCAGATCACTCGTATTCTTTTCGTAGACCCATGTAAAATAATCCTCCGGCTTGGAAAAAGCGAGCTTTACCTGGTTTTTCACTGTGTCTGAGAAAGCATAGGCCGCAGCGCAGCCGCCTGCAAGGACGGCACAGACGCCGAGAATACCTGCAATCTTCAGGCCGGCACCGCTCTTCTTTCCGTACATATCATCGCTGTAGAATGTACTCATTGTGAGACCTCCGTTTCTGTATCTCATTCCAAAAACTGCTTATCATGCTATCAGCAGGCTGTTTCCCTGCTGATAGCATTATAACATATGCGCATTTTTTTGTCAATAAAAAATACATCAAGAAATTATAACAATCCAATCACAAAACAGTGACAGGAAGATAATAGACAAGCTGACGGCCGCCCGTGTGTACTGCACGGGCGGCCGTTGATTACAGGAGGTATCAATTGGAATTATGCCTTGAAGATCAGGCGGACAAAGTTGTAGATATGTGCTCTGATGCAGTTGTCGCCGTGATAACCGCCCTGCACAATGTGCCAGATATGCGGTGTGCCGGCCTTGTCAAAGTTGTCATGATAACCCTGCGGCGTATTCAGGCCGACAACGTCATCATTTGTACCGCCGGTCAGCAGGATGAGAGACGGTGCAGCTTCTTCGCTGCCCCAGCTCCACGGACCCTCGACGCCCGGTGCCGGACAAATCGCGCCGATATAGCCGAATTTGTCAGCATACTTCATGCCGATGCGCAGAGACTCTCTGCCGCCCATAGAGAAGCCGGTGACGGCAGTGTTTTCTCTGCCGGTCGCAACGCTGTACTTGCTCTCGATATGCGGCATCAGGCTGTCAACGATGTCATCCACAAAGTTATCATAGCCCACGCTGGATTCATAATCCTGGAAGCTCGTTGCATTTTCCTTCGTTGCGTGCGTGAAGACGAACGGAACAACAACGATCATTTCCTTTGCCTCACCGGAGGCGATTGCGTTCGTGATGATCTGCGGTGTCGGGATCGGCGGGTTATTGCCGGTGAGGATCATGCGGTCCTCATCCTCAAAGAAACCGTGCAGGATGTAAAGAACCGGATACTGCTTGCTGGAATCGTAATTTGCCGGAAGCATAATGTTGTAATTCTTGTTCTTGTTTGCCTTCTTGGAGAAATACTGTTCCTTTTTGACCTGCGGATAGGTCACGCCGGCCTGCTGCTGGGTTGCGCTGTTCGGCTCGGTCATCACGATGCTGTCCTTTACGGCTGCGGTGTATTCGGTAATGGTACGCATCGGGAGCTGTGCAGGTGTCTGCTTTTCGGGGAAGTCCTTGGTCTTGCCGGTCAGATACTGCACATACCAGTCAAGGTCATCATGATCGACAACGCCGCTGTAATTGACATCTGCCATCTTCTTCTGGTCATTGTCTGCAAAAGAGCCTTTGATGCCCTTCTTTGCGATAGAAAGATCTGCTGCGGTGATTTTGCCGTCGCCGTTGAGGTCGCCGAGCTTGTATTCAACAGGCTCCGGAACGTCCGGATGCGGGCCGTCGATCACGGTGCCTTCCGGTGCGCCGATGACTTCATCAACGAGGAAATCACATTTTGTTCCGACATCCTCATCTGTTTCGACATAGATCTTTAAGTTGGACGCGCCTGCCGGGATCGTGAAGGAAGCGTTGGAAAGCTGTGTCCATTCGCCCTTCGGAACGGTGCCGGAAGCGATCTTTGCATATTTCGTCGTTTCACCGTCGGAATATTCCAGCGACAGATGCATTTTTTCCGTTGCGTTTGCATTCTGCTTGACGACTGCGCTGAAGCTGTAGGACTGGCCTGCCTTCAGGGCGCCGGGCAGTGTATGCGATGCGCCGTTCCAGTTGGAAGCACGGTCGGTCACGGAGAGGCATTTGCTGCCGTCGTACTTGTCTGTCGCAACAGACGCGAGCGTCTCACTTGCACGGCCGGAGAAGCCGTCAGTGCCGTTTTCAAAGGTATAGTGGAAGTAGTAGCCGTTCGGATCCGGTTCTGCCTCGCCGGTGCTGATCACGAATGTCGTTACAGACTGTGCGGGCAGGGATGCGGAGAAGCTGCTGTCACTGTAGCTCGGAGCTGCGGTGGAGCGGAAATTCTCATTGCTGGTGCTGTGATAGGCCTCGATTGCGGAAATCTTTTCGCCGCCGGAGAGCGTAAAGCTCTGCGTGACAGCGCCCGAACCCTTGTTGATCACGACAACTGCAACGCTGCCGTCCTCGTTCTTGTATGCGGAGCAGAGAACATTGCCGGTCGGCTGCTCGGTGGTCTCAACGCGGTATGCACCCGGACGCACCCACTTGGAATACTGCGCCATTGCCGCGCCGCGCTTGGAGACTCTGCCGTCATCCCACAGGAAGCTGTACTGGCGGCGAATGTACCACCAGACATATGCGCTCATGTTGCCGACGACCAATGCATTGTGGATGTTCTCAGCTGCCTGGAGCGCCTGCGACCAGATATCAGCGGAGTTCGCATCGGAGTTCGGGACATAGACCTCTGTCATCCAGATCTCCTTGCCGCAGCTTTCCAGCTCCGGGAAGTCCATCTGGCTGCGCTGCGTGCCGTAGAAGTGTGTACCGAACAGATCGCAGTTCGCAAATGCCGCCGAATTGGCGAGGATCTTTTTGTAATAGGTCTTGCCGTGATCGCCGGAGCTGTACTGGAAGCTCTCAGGCGACATCAGCTTGGCATTCGTGCCTTCCTTAACGGCCTTGCCGTAATTCGCGATGAAGTTCGTCGCGCGGTCCGGCGACCAGTATGTCCATTCAGACGACCAGTCCGGCTCGTTCTGCACGGAGATGGAATACAGGTTGACGCCCTGCCCCTCGCAGTACTTGACGAAGCTGTTGAGGTGCTGTGCGTACTGGGCCTCGGCACCGTTGTTCAGCACATACAGGCCGGATGTGTGACCCTTGCCGCCCGCGCTGCGCATACTTGCCGGCGGGTTCCACGGCGTTGCAAAAACGGTCGCGCCGAGCGCCTGTGCGCGCTTCGCGGTCGGGATCGCGTTGCCCCATGCGTTCTTGTCATCGCTGACGAAGATACGCAGGATGGTGAGGCCGAGCTCGTTTTCACCGTTTCCGAATGCCGTCTGCACCTGCTCGGCCGTCATGTCGCCCTTGGCGCCGTACTGCGTATTGACGGACTGCCATTCCGGATGGTTCATGCCGCCGAAGCCGCGGATGTACTGATGTGTTTTGCCCGTGTCGATGACGCAGTCGGCTGCTGCGGCATGGAATGCCGGCATTGCCGCGAATGATGCGGACATCATCATTCCGCTGCCGAGCAGCAAAGCAACTGCCCTTTTAAGTTGTCTTTTCATGTTTTATCCCCCTTAAACACTTTGGCGATTCATTCTTGTTTGTGCATCTAGCACAGCACTTTTCCGCCATTATACACATTTTACACGATTAGCACCGAAGTTGCAATGCACAATTTACTGTTTTGGTGGACAAAATACAGATAAACAAAGGAAGAACCCGATCGCACAGTGCAATCGGGTTCTGCTTGAAATATAAAAAACAATACAAATCTGTCCGGACAATCTTATGCCATGCCGGCGGTGATGATTGCCATTGCATAGACTTCCTCGGCATTGCAGCCGCGGGAAAGATCGTTGATCGGA
>JAFYBM010000043.1 GCA_017540225.1 Oscillospiraceae bacterium
AGATGCCGGATAAGGCCGGAGCATATGCTCTGCAGCGTGAATCGCGCAGCATGTCAGCACACAGGACAGAATGGCTGCAGACAGCTTTTTCAGATCCATAGGGAATCCTCCTGTTTTGTCTTTCAAGGATATCGCAGCGGCGGCTGCACAGATTCAGTATAACACATGTGCGCAGAATTTGCAACGGTATGCAGCTTCCGTGCAGATAAAAACAAATGCGCAGAACAGGTCTCCCCATTCTGCGCAGTATGTTTGTAAGAGGCGCGAACCAGATTTGAACTGGTGATCACGGTGTTGCAGACCAGCTTGCACTGTGACACGCCTTCTTCTCGCGGCACCCCATGGGAACTTCTGTCTTTGGACGGCAGCTCCCATGAGGTGCTTTTCCTCTTTTCCGACGGTTATTCGATCCGAAAGGATCTGAATAATGCATAAGACTGTGGATCGATACGCAGAGGGAACGGTAATTGCCTTCGCCGTTCCCTTTTCTTATGCCAAAACTGAATGAAGGCAAATAAGCCCGGATACCGGGAGAAAGAAGGCAACCTATGAAAATCGCTGTTTTCAACAACAAGGGCGGTGTCGGCAAGACCACGACGGTGATCAACCTCGCGTATGCTTTGTCGAAGCGTCCTGACCTAACAGGCGGCATCCTGGTCGCGGACTGTGACCGGCAGGAGAATGCCGCCCGGTTTCTCTGTGACAATCTGAACGACGGCCTGACCGATACCCGGTACAGTGGTATTTCGATTATGACCATTGCAGATAACCTCGCCTTGCTTCAGACCGCAGCAGAGAAGTATGCGTATACGCTGCTTGACCTGCCGCCCGCTCTGGACGATCGGACAGCTAAGATTCTTGCAGCTGTTGATTGTGTGATCGTGCCGGTGGAGCTGGGCAGCTTTGCTGTACAGGGCATTGCCAATGTCACTGCTGCAATCAGCAGGAGCAACACGGCCTTCCTCGGAGCACTTGTAACACGCTTTGACCGGAAGAACAGTGCGGATGTGGAAATGCTGGAACTGATCCGGCAGCAGCTCGGCAGCAAGGTTTTCGATACCGTCATCCCGCAGAGTAAAATCATCCGCAACAGCATCAGCTATCGGACAACGGCAGCGGAATATATGGGCTGGCTGGATCCGGCAAAATCCTTTGACCAGTTGGCTGAAGAAGTGATCCGCAGAAGCACAGCAATTCGCTGAGAAAGGTCGATCATGGAAAAAACTATCTTATACAATATCAAAATGGGCAGGAAATATTTACAGAAGATCGAACCAACCGAGAACTATGTTTCAAGCGGGAAGGCTCCTATTATGGGGCGGAGGTAATCGATTGCCGATTTCCGCAGTGTGTGGGGATCGGATCCGGTTGGATTTGAGATGTTGACCGCAAACAGCTATATTTCCTGCATTATGCAAGAGTTCCGCTGGGAAGATCGTAAACCGGTCAGTATTCAGCTGATTCCGGTGGTTCAATAGGAGATGATATAAATGGAAAACAACACATTTCGACGAATTACCCCGGAAGATGAATTTCTCGGAATCGCAAAAAGGAAGCTGCTGCCACTCATGACAGAAATCATGGATCCGGCGGCTCCAAAGGAGCTGGCCGTCAAGGACGAGCAGCTTTATATCAACAGTGTGCCGGTAGGAGAATGGCGGCTGATCTGCCAATACCGCCGTGCAGATATATCTGACCGGACGATCTCGTTCAGGTACGGAAACAGTTTGACACGGTATATCCATTTCGGATCTTCGGCATTCAGCTCTGATCCGGATCGGGTTGTGGAGATCACCGAATCGTCCGGAGATCAGGATTACCGGACGATTTACAGTGAATTGTGAAAGGAGAATGCGAAATGCCTAAGAGAAAACTGGATGCCGCAATCGTCAGTGATTTGAAAGCTGTCACTGGTGACAGTTTCAAAGATAACCTTTTTATGCTGCCGATCAGCAGCCTGTCTCCTTCGGAAGATAACTTCTATTCCATGTCAGACATTGAACTGCTGGCGGATGATATTGAACGGCAGGGCTTGAAACATAACCTCGTTGTCAATGCTGATGCCGAGAAGCGGGCTCACTACTATATTATTTCCGGTCACCGTCGATTCGAGGCAATCCGCTTTCTGTCAGAAAACGGACGTTATCCCTCACAGGTCATTCCGTGCTTTGTGGCCGGAACGAAAACCAGAGCGGAATCCATGCTTGATCTCATCATGCTGAATGCGACAAGCAGAAAGATGACCGATGCAGAGTATATCCAGCAATACGACAAACTGGAAGCGACGCTGCGGGAGCTGGATGCAGCCGGGAAGTCTGTTCCGGGCCGAATGCGGGAACGGATTGCTTCTGTCCTGAAAGTTTCTCCGGCACAGATCGGAAAGATCGAAAACATCCTTCATAACGGAATTGAGGAAGTGCAGCAGGCCGTCCGTTCAGGTGAAATGTCTATCTCAACCGCTTCGGCGGTTTCGTCCCTTCCGGCGGAATCGCAGTCAGAGCTGATCGGGGAAAAGTCCGCTTCCGGGATTCGGAACAAGGATGTTCAGGATTACAAAGAGCAGCATCAGCCGGAACCGGAATACCGCATCATCAGTTGGGACGGAGAAATTCAAAAGGAAGCGGTAATGGAAGCGTTGCTGCGTTTTGCAACGGAGTATGAAAAGCCGCACGCGCTGAACATGAACGCAATGGAGTACACGGATCACTTCCGCAGATCGCACCGTTCGCAGTACAACAGCTTTTCTTCTTTTTCCGTTGAAGGTTCTTTTGATAAGGTCACAGTCAAATTCGAGAATCCGGCGGAGCATGACAACATCAAGGAAATCTATATGACATGGAGTGTTGCGGCAAAGCAAATTCAAAAATACTTTACGGAGCCAAAACCTGAGAAGAAGCCTGAAACCGAGATTGTAGGTCAGATGACATTCACCGGGGTTTGCGGTGAACCGGAAGGGAGCGAGATCACTTCCGATGAAGAAGCGCAGAACAATGTGCATTCTCAACGCGAACTGCTGTGCTGGGCACAGTCGCTCACACAGGAGCAGATCGACTTTCTTTTCAACGGCGGCTGGTATAACAACACACTCAAAGGCTATGTGATCGCAGCAGCGAAAGACGCAGATTTCACTGATAAGCAGATCGAGGATCTGCTTACCGGAGTACGCTTCGCGCTGAGTGAAAAGGACAAGGCTGATGCAGAAAAGCTGTATCAGGACTGGAACTGATTATGAAGGAGGAATACGAAAAATGGCAAAGCTGACATTGGAAGAACGGATCGCCAAGACGCAGGAAGCAATCCGGAAGGAGGAAGCAATCATTGCGCAGAGCCGCGAAAAGCTGAGAGGCTTGCAGTCAACTCTGAAAACACTTGAAAAGGAAAAGGATCAGATCTTCGCACAGGAGATTATCAGTACCGTGTCCGAGGGCGCAGCCCTCACAAACGATCAGCGCAGCGAATTACTCTCTCTGCTGAAGTCCTTTAAGCTGAACGGGACACCGGAAACGGAAGCCGCTGCGGATTCCGCCAATCCTGCCGATCCGCAGGAACCGGCAGTCTGAAGCCGAAACACAGAAACGCGAAAGCGGTGCTGTCTGAGGCTGAGTGCTTTTCGTGAGAAAAGCAAAATCTGAGCGAAAGCGAATCTGATGCCGGTGCTCCGAAACCGGCATTTCGGGGTATTAGGGGCAAAACCCCTAACAAGCGATTCTATGCACACGATGTGCATGGAATCTATGCTTGCCACTCCGTGAGAATTGACAATCAGAAGCACATTCAAAAAGGAGGCGAATCGACTTAATGAACCCGAATGATCGAGCACGGATTCACATTACCGTCCCTTCGGCGGAAAAAGAAAAAATAGAGCAAAGTGCCGCCGCACTCCACATGACGATGACAGACTATATCCGCGCCTGTTGTTTACGGAAACGGGTTATGGATACGTCATGGGTGCCGGAAATCACAAAACAGATCGTCAAGATCGGTGTGAACGTCAATCAGATTGCAGCAGTTGCAAACACGAATCACAGTGTATCAGACCGGCAGATTGATCTGGTCAATGAAAATCTGATCGGTGTTCAGAATCAGCTGCGAGCAGTCATTGAGCACATGGAGAATCCGCTTGACCGGAATCTGAATGAATGCAGACAGCTTTTGCTGAAAATCTCCGAAAAGCTGAATGCAATGGAGTGGGACTAATGGCTTATATCGGACAAACGTCAATCAAGAGTGTTTCGCACATGGAACATGCGATTGAGTATGTGGCCAATCCGAAAAAATCACTGGAACTGCAAAAAGAGGAATTGCAGGAAGCAATCCGGCATATCACATCAACGGAAATACAGATCGGAGAGCGTGCAACCTTTTTGAACTGTTCTCCGAACCGAACCGCGCAGGAGTTTGAGATGATGCGCAGAGCGCATCATCAGGACAAAGGCGTGATTGCACATCATTATTATCAATCGTTCTCACCGGACGATCCGATCACGCCGGAAGCTGCACACAAGATCGGGGTCGAACTGGCAAACAAGGTGTTCGCCGGTTATCAGGTGATTGTCACGACGCACACTGACCGGAATCATCTGCACAATCACATTCTGGTCAACAGCTGCCACATCGAAACCGGTGCAAAGTGGCTGAGTAACAAAACGACGCTGCGGGCGATCCGCTCCGAAAGCGACAAACTGTGTAAGCGGTACGGCATGAGCGTGATCCGGTCTGACAGCGAAAGCAAGTCGATCGACAAAACGACCTACCAAATGGCATTGCAGGGAAAGTCGTGGAAGGTGCATCTATGCAACGATCTCGACGATGCTGTAAAGCAGTGCCGCAGCAAAACGGAGTTTGAAGCATTCTTCCGGGAACGCGGATATGAATGCCGTTATACCGGACTTCATATCACACTGAAAAAGAACGGTGAGAAAAAAGGCGTTCGCGTCGATACGCTGGCCAAACAGTTTGGCGACCAGTACCGAAAGTCGAACCTTGAAAAAGCAATGGGGTATACCTTTGACGAAGTGGAACTGCGGGAACCGGCAGCACCGCGAACGGAAGTGAAGCGAACGGAACCGAAGTCAAATCACGAGCGGCTGACAGAACGAACCTTTGCGCAGCGGATCAATACGCCTCTTCCGAATCGGAAGCCGAAGGGCTGGTATCAAAGATATGTGCCGCCTGCAAAACATCAGCTTCACCGATTCCCTTTGAATACGCTTTGCAAAAAGCGTTCCTTGCTGTCTGCGATCCTATCTTTGCTGGCATTCTGCGACCGCATGAACCGTCACCGCAAACGCCCCGCTGCTTCTGTTTATCAGTTTAAGGCTGTACGGCCTGCCGCTTCGTCATCCGAAACACGCATCCGATACGGAACGATCGACTATCAAAAACTGGTTTCCATGTCCGGGGACAATTATTCCGTAACTGTGAATGCGGAGCACATCCTGAAGCTGGCGAATCGTCCGCTGCTGTATGCAGCATTGATTGACCGGATAAAAGAAACTGCGACGATCACAGTCAAGGCTTGCGACAAGGAGTATCTGGCGGAACTGCTCGGCATGGCAGAAATTCAGGAAAAGCTCAATGTCCAGGCCGAACGGAATCAGAACCGCGCAGCCTATGCACGGCTTCGGAAAAAATCACAGGAAACCGGTCAGGATCTCAAATACCTGAAAGTGACACCGGAACAGCTTGCGTTGCTGAAGGAAAACTGTCAGGAAATCTCATATATTGAAAAGCAAGGCCGGTTCACGGTGACCTATCTTGCAGAAGATGAAGCGTTGATCCGGAAATTGATTTCCGACAAAAAAGAAAAAAAGCAGGAGACAGATCATCAGCGCAACAACCGGATTTATGCAGAACTGAAAAAGGAAGCGGCCTTGCAGGGTATGAAGCTGCGGTATCAGGCCGGTATCTCTAAGGAACAGATTGCTGCATTGCTTGCTGCCGGGATCAAGGCGGCATATTTCCCGGATCCGAAGAAGCCGGGATTGTTCAAAATCGCTTACAGTAATTCTGCTGTGAAGGATGTTCGGGGAATCATTTTTCCGGATGTTGACAACGACGGCCGAGACGATCGGCTTCAGCGGAACGAACGCAGCTCTGAACCCCTCGCAGCAGATAATAAGAAAGGAAGGTCATAATGGAAATTCAGCGAAAAGAATACGAACGTCGCGCCGATCAGCAGGACACTGACCATGACGGTCTCCCGGATCGTGCCGATGCAACACCAAAGGGGCAGGACTTCTATTATAAAAAGGTTGATTCGGAACAGCTTGCCTATCTGAACGACTTTGCGGATTTTCCGTTCACTGCCAAAAACGGCATCGTTCAGATTCAGAGCGAAGATAAGGAATCGCTGCTTCAGGCTTTGGAACGGCAGGCTCACCTTCTGAATCTGCATGATAAGCCTTGACAGCTAATTTGTTCCATGCTATAATAAAGTGTCCAAGCAAGATCCTTATAACTGAAGTGAACAGGAGGTTTGTTATGAAACACATTATGAAAGCAGCAATGTTATCCGCCGTAATCGCATTCAGCAGCATTCCGTTAAGCGGCTGCGGAGCGTCCTTAACACCGATTGATCCGTTTGAAAAGCTGGAAGTGACATTCAGCGGAATCAGCGGCTATACCGGAACCTATGAATTGAATGATCCCGTTTATGACGGCTCTCAATACATTTTTTATTATTGTCCTCAAAGGGATGACGTCCTTTCAAATGGAGATAAGATTACGATAGGTTATAATTGTCCTGACGTCGAGGCGATTAAAAAAGCTGGGTATAAAATCGAGCAGGGAGTGACGAAGGAATATGTTGTCGAAGGATTACAGGAAATTCCAGAAGAACTAAATGAGTCGGAAATCACTCAGCTTTCAGAACCTTTGTCTCCGCCGGAAGATGCCCCCGATTATCAAATTGGAGATAAAATTGAAGGCGCGCACTTTAACACCGGCTTTTTCAGCGAAGATATGAGCAGCGATTATTATAACACAATTAAAGACATGAGTTATGGTATATGGAGTGTTGAACAGATCACACCTTGGGAATTATACAGTAATCGCTATGAGGTGTGGAAAATCGCAAATGATAGTGCTTTCAGCATATTCGGTTCTGCATTCAAAAAAGACATCACCTTGAAATGTATCGGATTAGATGATAACGGTCAGATGTATGCAAATTATGCTGAACAACACCCAGACGAATCACCGGCTGTGAAACTCCCGGAAGAAAACAGCGTGATAAAAATAACATTATATTATTGTAAAACCTATAATCATGACGGAATATACAAAGAAAATGGAGAACTGAAGGCTCCAAATTTATCCGGGAACGATTACCTTTTGACTGATACGATTGATGATTTCAACGAATACTTGCACAAAGGTATTTCCTCAAAAGCTGAGTGTGCTATCTCCAAAGAATACTGATCCTCATATAATTGAATATCCGCCTAAAGCCGTTTGCTGAACCAAGCAAGCGGCTTTTGCTATGTTCTGAAACAGGAGGTGTGAACCAATTTGAGCAATAACAAGATGCGCAGGGAGCGCAGCAAACTGCCTGTAATCATTTTCCTGGCAATTCTTTTTCTTTTTTTGTTGGCAGCGTGCCTGTATCTGACGTATGTTGCACTTGACTATATGCACGCAAACCACATTACGCAGCTCACGATGAACGATGCTGTAAAAATCGCGGAGATCATCAAGGATCCGCCCGGCTCTCTGCCGGTTACCGGCTCGCTGATAGTGGAACTGTTCCGGCTGCAAGTCACAAAGCTGTGGTGGGTTTACTTGCTCGCCGTTTTCATCGTGTTTCTTGCAGCTACATCGAATACCAAGGATGAATTTCACGGTATGGAACAAGGCTCCGCACGGTGGGCAGATAAATACGATCTGAAAAACTTTCAGGATCAGACCGGCATTCCAATCGGATATAATATGTACGTTACAATAAGTAATCCTAAGAATAAGTTTTATTCACCATACAATTTGAACGAATGTGTGATCGGCGGCTCCGGTTCCGGTAAATCGTACCGAAAAATCAGCCCGGATATTATGCAGATGACAGGCTCCTACGTCGTTACAGACCCGAAAGGTGAGTTGTACAGGAACCATGCGAAGAACCTTCTTGCAAACGGATATAAAATCCGCGTTTTGAATCTGGATGACATAAACTGCTCGAATGCCTATAATCCGTTCGCATACATGAAATCTGAGCAAGACTGTATTTCCGTTGCAAACCTGTTCATGGCAAATTCCGCCGGTGACGGTGAAAAGGCTGATTTCTGGGCAGGCGCGGCAGAGGATTTGCTTGTGGCAATTATGGTGTATCTGTTTAAGACACCGGATGAAACCAAGTCATTTGGCCGCGTGATCCGTCTTGTCAACTCGATTCGGTATAAGGGCGGTAAAATTGACCAGCGTTGTGAACTGGCTCGCTGCTTCAACCGGCATCAGATCACTTATCCGGACGACGTTGTCACAGTCAACTGGAACTCGATTCAGGGAACGCCTGAAGAAACACTCGGTTCTATTGCTAAAACGCTTTCAACCCGGCTTCGTCTGTGGGCTACGAACGATGTGGACGAGATTACAGACGTTGACGAAATGGACTTTGACCATATCGGTACTGAAAAAACGGCTGTGTTTCTCATTATCCCGGCAGCAAGACAGACGTATAAAACCGTTGCAAATATCTTTTACAGTCAGCTTTTTGAACGGCTGATGTATATTGCAAACAGAGATCATAACGGGCGGCTGCCGTTGCTTGTATCCTGCGAACTCGACGAATTTGCCAATATCGGCGTGATTCCGAATTTCTGCGAAACTCTTTCCGTTGTTCGCTCATACAATATCCGCATCTGTATTGTGCTGCAAGGTATCTCACAGCTGAAGGCATTGTACGAAAAGACATGGGAAGCTATTATCGGAAACTGCTCAACCTTCACTTTTCTCGGAACAAATGACACAGATTCTAAAGAATATGTGTCAAAAAGGCTTGGAAAAACTACTGTTCGGGTTGATTCGCGTTCATACAATCGCGGAAATCAGGGCGGCGGCAATGATTCAGAAAGCTACATTGCACGAGATCTTCTTTCTCCGGACGAAATACCAAGAGCAATTAAACCCAAGGGAAGAAGCAGAAGATACGGCGGCTCATGTATCGTATTCGTGGATGAGTATAATCCGTTCTTCGTTTACAAGTTTGATACAAAAAAACACCCGCTGTTTCAGACAATGGGCAGCAACTATCCTTCCGGTATTCCAAATATTACAGATATACGAGAAACTTACGGATATATCAAGGAACAGCGTTCAAAACTGTTTCAGCAGAAAATGGCAGAAGCTCATGCCCGTGATGAGATGTGGGAAGCTGCGGATCAGAAGCGCAGCGAGGATCAGGAACGTGCAGAGCAGGAAGAACTGAGCGCACAATTCAATGCGCTGCCTGATGCTGCCGCAGAACAACCGGCACCGGAATCAATCCCGCAGGAAACGGAACAGCAGTCCGCGCCGCAATCGGCACGGACTGAGCAATTTTCTTCTTTTCCGACGGAACCGGATGAAGCTGCGCTACAAGCTGAAATGGCTGCGGAAATGGAACAGTTTGATATGGCCGGAGAGGAAATCACGGAAGCTGATTTTGAAGCGGCTCTTGGTGAGGATGAGGTTGACGAGGATTTTTTTTAAGGAAAGGACGGATGTGAAATGTATGATCCCGATGAGTATTCCCGTGATTTGAAGGGCGCAGCATCTTCAACTGCGACTGCTGTTAAAACAGGGTATCAGCTGATTGATTTCCTGCGGAACCTGAATCCGGAACAGATCGCAGAAATGGCTGTGAATGATCCGAATTTTCAGTTTACGGGGCAAGTCACGGATCTTCGCTTTTTCAATGACCATGCGGTCATGTCAATGGATATGGTTACGAATCTTCAGGACGGAGAGCTGCGAGCAGCAGTGCAGGATGAATTTAACCGGGCTGCACGAAACGGATTGATTCAGATTGATCCCCAGAACAAGACGATTGCATTGACGAAAGAGGGGCAAAAATACATCAATCAACCGAATTTCAAGCAGGCCGCGCTGCGGCACGTCGCAAGCATGGAGAATCAGATGCAGCAAGCCTTGACTGAGAATATGGGATTCCCGCTGAACGGAAGCATAAACGATATTCAATTCTTCCGATATGCGGACACTCTGGATCTCGGTGCTGTGATGAGCAGTCCAAATTCCGAAGTGGCCGCAAAGGTTCTGGAAGGATTCAAGCAATTCCAAGCACAGGGAAAAGTTGCAATCGACGGCTTAAAGGTGACTTTGACAGAATCCGGGAGGCAGCTTCTTTCTTCTCCGATGATGAAATCGGCAGCATCCGCTGTGAAAACGGTTCCGACAGGCGAACCCGTTTCAACCGCTGTTGTCGTTGCAATTTCGACAGCGAAACAAGTTGTTACAAAGGTGGCAAAAGCTGTTTCTCCGTAATGTGCTATATGTAGCACAAATCCTGCTGCGGGAGCAGCGAGGATTTTATTATCCTTTGTTATCACCGGCGGCTGTCTCCGGTGTGTCAATAAAACCCGCGAAAGGAGGGATGCCCTGCATGAATAGCTCTTGCAGAGCAACAGAGTATCCATATTTCAAAAACAGTGCCAATGGCACACAACGAAAATGTAAAGGAGTATTACCATGAAAAAGTACGCATCTTCTATCGAGTCCGCGCTCAGAGCAAAGCGCCGCATGAAAACCAGAGCTGCGGTTCTGACCACAATTATGATGATTGCTGCAATGCTCTGCAACAGCATCGTTGCTTTTGCAGAGGGTGAAGCTGGCGGCGAAAATGCTGCGCCTGCCGGTGTCGGCGGAACCGGCACCAAGTCTACTATGGTAGGCATCATCTTCTGGATTGTTCGTGGTATCATTGCCGTCATTGGAGTAAGCGGTCTCCTGAAGGCTGTTCAGGCACAGAATGACGAAGATCCGCGCGGTCGAAACGCAGGACTGACTACCCTTGCTGTGGCAGGCTTCGGCTTTGCAGCAACCTTCGCAATCGAGAAACTTGTCTGATCTGATAGCATTGTCAAGGGCGGCGTCAAAGCCGCCCTTATGCTTATAATCGGAAAGGAGGATTCATGCTGAGTGCTATTGCTATTATTGCAGAAAACTCCGGTGAGAATGACATGAAGTGGCTTGTACAATTTTGTATGTGGATTGCTCGCAGCCTGATTCTTGTTATCTTTTGCGGATTTGGTATTCTGAAGTGTGTCAAGGGTCATAGTGAAGAAAATCCGCAAATGAAGTCGGAAGGCTTTCAAATGATTGCAATGGGGGCTTTTATTTTTGCCGGGACGTTTGCAATCGAAGCTACTTTTTAGGAAGGAGGGGGAAAAGTGAAACAAAAAGTGAGTTTTTTCATAACAGTAATATTTTTGATGTGCTGTTTCGTATGCTTTTCACCAATTCGCGCATTTGCTTATGATGATAATTATACCTATAATCTTCAAATGACTGACGAATATAACAACTGGATAGTCTGGTGGAATTGGTCACACAATGATTTGCGTGCTCCGATTATGGACGAACTTGCATCAATCAAAAACAACGGTGTTACGGCCAATGTGAACACACAGGAAATCAAGGACAGCATTGATGTTGCCGGTGAACTGGAAACATTTTACGAGGAGAAGGAAAAGGAAGGAAGTACGGAGCTGGAAAACACACCAATCAATTACACAAATACTAAAATGACACTGGCAGAGAAAATGTGGCAAACAGTCGGAAAGGTTCTGCAAGCAGGAGGAGATCTTAGTGACGATGAAGTAAATAAGGACGGTATTTATAGTTATATGAATCTCGGCGTTGATCTGAGTAACTTAGAAAATAAATACAGTGCAATTATCCAAGCAATGAAAACAATAGCTTACAGCATCGTTATTCTTTTCTTTTCTGTCAGCCTTACTGAAACCACCATTAAGTATGAAATTGTTTCTATGCGTGGCTTCGCATCTGTTTTCGGTCGAATGATCTTTTCAAAAATCATTATTGATAATGCTGCGAAAATATGCGTGAAAATTCTTGGCGTTATATCGTGGATTGCATCTTCAGTGAATGATGCTATTTCTTTATCTTCGTTGCAACAGAAAAAGATTTTTGCAGACGCTTCATTATCTTCTTCGGAAAGCAAACTGTGGGTTATTGGTAAGATTGTTGATTTCTTTAATTCAACAGCGATTTCTTTACCGTACCTTATAATGGCACTTGTTGTCCTGATCGTAAGTATGCTCATTCTCGGAAAGCTGATGATCCGCAGCATTCAACTTGCTATGATGACCGCAGTATCACCAGTGTTTTTTGCTTGTGCGAGTTCTGATGTCACAAAGCAATATTTTAAGAATTTCATTACTGGCTTTTTGCAGTGTGGGTTGCAGATTGTCTTTATGATTGTAATTTATGGCATCGGGTATGGTGTGCTTAAAAGTGACGCAATCGGCGGCGGGCTTTTTATGCAGTTTCAAAGTAAAACTATGGATGCGTACAGAACAATTATTGTATTCGTTGTTATGGGCATCATGATCGTAAAGCCGCCGAAATTCCTGACAAATGCAATCAATTAAATGAGGTGAATAACGTGCAGCAGAATGAAACGGTAAAACTTGTAATTGCCTGTGTAATCGCAGCGATCGTTCTTGGATGCGGCCTTTTCGTTTCATCCAGAGAGCCGAATGAGCCTAACAACGCGATTCCGGAAGATGCAATATCGGTTACAGATGAATCATCAGCAGATACTCAAACAATCGAGCCGGTTCAGACTGCTGTAGCTCAGACCGTCCATATTGATCTGTTTTCCGGAATCCGGGTCGCTTCCGTCGGAATCTATCCGAATATTGAAGATATGGCAATCGGCTGCAATCCGGAAGATGCTGTTTCGCGGCGTGTGACTTATTCTTTTTCTTCTGTCGGAGATTTCACGCCGACCGGAGCAGATGTGCAGATTCGGGCTGATGTATCCTCGATAGAGGATTTCCTTGCTGAAAATCATTATGAGCCGGTTTCTCTGACCGGCTCATATCGTCTGGATCCAATGACAACACGGTCATATCTGATGCGGCAGAAGCAGTTTACGAAGGCGGTTCAGGACAGCTGCTTTGCAGCAGCGGCAGAGACAATCGGTTCTCCGGACGCGCTGCCGGAATCTGCACGGCTGATTCTTCCGGCCTTCAATATGACTTTTGATCCGGACAATCAGGATTACGCCGGGAAATACGGTGTTTGTTGTTTCTTTTCTTCCGGCGGAAAAATAAAGGCAGTATTTGTTTCGCCGGTTATCAAAGACGGGAAAGCTGAATCGGTCAGTACGGCTGATCTCGGCAGCTTCAAAGATGTTTCAGCCGCTGCTGCTGCACTGATGCAGCAGCGAAGCGATGACGAAATTTCTGTCGTGCTGCTGCAAACGAGTGAAAATGAAAAGGAGGAAGCCAATGATTAAAGTCAAGATCACAAAAAACATCATCAGAAAAGGAGAAGTCGGATTCGGACTTACGCTTCCACAAATAATAATCGGTATCTGTGGTCTTGCTGTTGGGCTTGGGATGTTTCTGATGCTCAAAGATAAAATGTCTCTGAATTTGCTTATGACATTGATCTTTATCGTTATGGCTTTGTTTATAATGTTTGGGATCGTTCGGGTTGACGGTATGTCGCTCGGTGCGATTCTGATTTCTATGTTCAAGGGCGTGGATAAACGTCCGTACTGTATTGAGGGGGTGTGCCGAAATGAGCTTGTTCAAAAGGAAAAGTAAAACATCTCCGGGCTGCTACGAAAAGAAGGTAACAGTCCCGCAGACAGCGCAGGATACGATTCCGTTTATTGAAGCCTATGACAACGGAATCTTTCTTGTTGACGAGAACGTGTATACACTGGTTTTTGCGTTTGAGAATCTGGACTACACGCTGCTGCGCGAAGAAGAACAGCTTGCGCTGTATCGTGATTACCAGAAACTGATGAACGCGCTGCCTGTCGATATTGATTATCAGGAATTTATCATGAATGACAGCATCAATGTCGAAAAGCTGCGGCAGACGCTCATGCCGCCGAATAAAGATTTCGGGGACATCAGCGAGAACTATTGTGAAATCATGGAGGGCGTGATCCGGAAATCAGAAATCGCCTGTGCAGATAAAATCATGATTATTGCTATCAGCTACCGTCCGCAAACAACTGTCGATAACGTCAACGTGTTGTTCAAGTATTACCGCGAGCTGCAAACCTATTTCAACCGGCTGAAGGTTGATACCAGGCAGCTCATGCCGGAAGATGTGTTTCGCATCATGCACCGTTATTATCATCCTTTCGATGAGGATGCATTTCTTCTTCCGGCGAATTACTATTCACGCGGCAGACGGATAAAGGATTACATCGCACCGTCAATGTTCGCCTTCAAAGCAAAAGAAGTTGAAGTCGGAGAATCATTTACCAGGATCATGTATGTGAAGCGGTATGACCGGGATCTCGATGATGAATTTCTGAACGAGCTGACCGATAACAATTTCCGTATTGCAGTTTCCAAGCATCTGACACACATTGACAAGGGCAGCGCGCTTGAAAAAGTACGCCATGAAATCTTTGCTGTGCAGACACAGATTCAGAAGCGCATGGAAAAGAATCATGAGCGCGGCGGCAATTTCATTCCGTTCCGTCTGACAGATAAGCTGAAGGAATTGGAGGAACTTCAAAACAAGCTGGCCGGAAGCACAGCTGAACTGTTTGAAGTAACCGTGCTGGTTTCAGTTTCAGCCCGGACAAAGGAAGAACTGGAAGAACTGACAAAATCCCTGAAAACCCGTGCGGCCAAGCATCAGGTAACGCTTTCTGTTCTTTCCCGGCAGCAGGAAAAAGGCATGACAAGCATCCTTCCGCTTGCACGCAATCTTTTCGGTGCGAAATCCAAGAATGCAATCTGTACATACCTTCTGACGGAAGAAGCGTCCATTATGATTCCGTTCTCTTACCGTTCATATTTCACAGATACCGGCATCTATTACGGAATCAATCGAATCACCAGCAGTGCTGTCGTTCTCGACCGTACTGAAGAAATGAACAGCAACGGTTTTGTGTACGGAACTTCCGGCTCCGGAAAGTCAATATTCACGAAGCTGGAAATTTCCGAAGTCCTCATGAAATATCCGGATGATGAAATCATCGTGATAGATCCGGAAAATGAGTACCGGATTCTGACTGAGGATAAGAACCTCGGCGGTGAAATCCTGAAGGTGAGTGCAAACAGTCCGACAAGGCTGAATATCTTTGACATTGATCTTTCCTTTACAGAAGAAGGAAAAGACGCGGTCGCGCTGAAATCTGAATTTATTATGACAATCGTTGAAACAGCAAAAGGCAGCCGTATTACCTCTGATGAAAGATCTATTGTTGACCGCTGTGTCCGTGCTGCTTATCATGATTATCTCGCCTGTCAGGGCAAGGATCGCAGCAAGTTGCCGACGCTGACGACATTTTACAATCTTCTGAAGGAACAGCCGGAGGATGCTGCGGAACATCTTGCACTTGTGCTGGAACTGTATGTAACCGGTTCATTTACTTCTTTTGCCGGAACAACAAACATCAATGCGTCTAAGAGATTCCTTGTATTCGACATTTTTGAAATGGGCGAACAGCTGCAAGCGGTCGGCTTGCAGGTGATTCTGGAATTTATCTGGCAGCGCGTGATTACAAACAAAGCGAAAGGTATCCGGACATGGGTGTGGATCGACGAGTTTTCCAGTATGTTTGCAGACCGGGAAGGGCAGGAAATGCAGGCCGGTAAATTCTTCATGAAGGTGTATTCGCGTATCCGCAAGCACGGCGGCGTTGCGACTGCAATTACACAGAACATCGGTGATCTGCTGCTTTCGCCGCAGGCAGTATCCATGATGGGCAATGCTGAATTTACAGTGCTGTTGCAGCAAAAGTCGGACAACCTTGCCAAGCTGGTGAAAATCTTTGAATTGTCTCCTTCGCAGGAAGCATTCCTGAAAACCGGCGAAATCGGAACCGGCCTTCTGATCTGTGGCCGCAAGGTGATTCCTTTTGACAAGACAATTCCGCAGCACGGACGAATTTATGAAATGATCTCCACGAAGTTTAAGGAAAAGCAAGCGCAGATGCAGGCGGTGAGAAAATGAATCTGAAAGGTGCATGGCAATCGTTTCTGCTTCGGATCCGATCGGAATTTGCTGTTTCCGATTATTGCATTTATACCGGTGACGGCGTTCAGATGCTTCATTCGACCGGCAGACAGCTGCAAAACATCACACTGGAAAGGTATCTTTCCTTTGAGCGGACAGTTGTGGAATCGGATCTGACTGAATGCCGGCTGATAACGCGCTTCTTGATCGGGAGTACCGTCTATCTGCTCGTGTTGTATTCTGCGGATCCGAATGGTTTTTCTGAGAATGAGACTGATTATATCCTGCAAGATATTTCAGCATTGCAAGAGCAGCTGCGGCATGAGAGCGGAAAGGAGGATGAAGTTTGAATCTTGTTATTTTGACACACAACAAGCGACGCAAGGCTGTTGATGCAGTTATGAAGAATACGGCGCATACCGTGCTCGGCTATGAAACGGTGATACGCGGAACGACTGTTACAAGAATCCTGGAACATCATGTCCCGCACTGTGTCGTGATCTGCGACGATGTACAGGAGAAAGAGGGCATCACGAAAGCCGATGTTATCACGCTGCTTCATGCACGCCGTCCCTCTCTGCGGATCATCACTGTCACGGATCGAAATGATATTGAATATTTTTCTTTTCTGAAAGACAACGCTGTATTCGATCACATTTCTGAATGGAAGGAACTGCCGGATGTTCTTGAAATGCCGATGACAGAGCAGATGCTTGATAATCGTATCGAAGAAATTAAAGCCGCGCAGGAAGCTGCCGAGGCAGCTGCGCAGGAAAAGGAAATTGCGGAAGAAAAGGCAGAGCATCAGCCTGTGGATCTTTCTTTTCCGGCGGTTTCTGCAATCGGATTTGACATGAATACAGTTGAACGGATCGTCATTCCGGAACAAAGGCTGATTGATAAGATGACGGTCGGTATCGCGCAGCTTCAGCACCACAACGGCTGCACGCACACATCATTTGAAATCGCAGCTCTCCTGAAGGAGAAAAAAGCATCGGTCTGCGTCGTACTGTTTGACCCGGATACATTTCATGATCTTGCCGTTTTCCACAAGCTGGATCCGGAACAGAACCGTGACGGGCTGAAGGTGAACGGGATTCATGTGTTTCCGGTTGAAAAACTGGATGCGGCCAAACAGCAGTATGACTGCGTGATCTGCGATATTTCATTGCTGCGTGATGAGAACCGGCAGCTTTACAATGAGATGCAGGAAAAGATTATGCTTTGTTCTGCCGCAGAGTGGGATATTGCAAAAACAATGCATTTCGTCAACTATGAGCAGAATATGAATGTCCGGAAGGTCATTTACTGTTTTCCCCGCGTATCCAGAAAGAAGTTTATTGGAATCAATAAGCAGATGATGAAAGCCGGTTGCACCGCTTTCAGACTGCATAACAGCATTGACTGGACTGCGCCCTGTGAGGAAAACATCGCGGTGTATCATCAGGTGATCGGCAAATATCTGAATATCCCGGTGAAAAAAGAAAAGCGGAGACTGTTCCGCAAATAATTGTGCTATATGTAGCACAAACAGGAGGTTCACTATGGAACGAATCAATGAAAACGGAATCCGTGAGATATACTGTGAAGCGGATCAGAAATGGTATCCGGATACGGTGTACGAGAACGGCGAACGCTATTTCCTGGACGAACGCCCGGACAGATTCCAGTATTACCCGGTTGACGAGGACGAGGACAGAGAGACCTTTATGCGCCGGTTGATTGAGGAAGAAGCCGCTGAACTGAACAGCGGCTTCGGAAAGGAGTGAATATGCCGAATCAGAGCAGAGGGCAGAATCATCCGACGCCGAAAGAAAAAGTCGATGCCCTCATGAACAAACTGGAAACCGGCATTCATGACTTTATGCAGTCCGGCAAGTATCAGGAATATCTGCGTACTATGTCGAAATTCCATAATTACAGCTTCCGAAATTGCGTGCTGATTGCAATGCAGAAGCCGGACGCAACTTATGTTGCCGGTTATTCCGCCTGGAAGGAAAAATTTGATCGTCAGGTCGGACGAGGCGAAAAAGCAATCCGGATTCTTGCCCCGGCACCTTATGAAGTAAGCGTTGAACGCGAAAAGAAGGACGCTCACGGGCGGACTGTCTACGGAGCCGACGGTAAGCCGGTCACCGAAACAGTTAAGGAAAAAAGACTGAGTTTCCGGTCAGCAAGCGTTTTTGACGTTTCACAGACTGACGGTAAGCCTCTGCCGCAGATTGCCGCAGAGCTGGACGGCAGCGTGGAAGATTACGAACTGATGCTGCAAGCAATTCGGGACACTTCGGATGCACCGGTCACAATCGAGAAGTTTTCCGGAAGTGCAAAGGGCTATTATGACCGTGCCGATCACTCGATTCACATTCAGGAGGGAATGGGCGAAATGCAGACCGTAAAGACAGCACTGCATGAGAGAGCACATTCAATCCTGCATAACGACAATGCGGAAGGTGCAGCGGAAAAGACCAGAGAAACAAAAGAATGCGAGGCTGAGAGCGTCGCATTCGTCGTGTGTGACCACTTCGGACTGGATACCGGTGATTATTCTTTTCCGTATCTTGCGTCCTGGTCATCCGGCATGGATCTGCCGGAGATTCATGCTTCACTGGAAACAATCCAGAAAACGGCAGATGATATGATTTCGACGATCGGAGCACGATTCCTGGAACTGAAAGCAGAGCGAAATGCTGCACAATCGGATGCAGCCGAGGATCTGACACCGGCACAGCAGCAGAAACTTGAAAGGAACCTGGCAGAGAACAAGGCATTTACGCAGCAAATAACAGACTTATTTGACGGAAAGCTCCGCACCGACGAAGTCTTAAAGGTCGGTACGACCCCGTACAGCCTGCGGATTGTAGGTGCTAAGGCAGTACCGCTGATTATTTCGCAGTCCACAGTGCGGAACAGTGAAAGCTCTGAGAAGTTTGTCAAGCACCATACAGAAGGTCATGACATTCCAAAAGAAACACTGATCGGTATTCCGGATGCAGTGCGCAATCCTGTTTTCGTCATGAAAGGGAACCGCGCGGGTTCCTTTGTAATAATCAGTGATGTAACAGATAAGGCAGACCGTAATTTACTGTTTGCCTTAACGCTGGATGTTCGCGGGCAAAAAGGAACTGTCAATCGCATTGACAGCATTTACGGAAAGAAAAATATGCTGAATTACATTCAGAAGGCGATTGCAGCGGATACGATTCTGGCTATGAATACGAAAAAAGCAGATGAATTGTCCTCCTACATAGGGTGCCAATCACCCAAGTCAGCAACAATTCTCTGCTTTGATAACAGTATAACATATACAGATGAGAATGTCAAGAGGGGCGCGGAAGTTTTCGGCACGGAATCAGAGCGCAATGCCGAGACACAGGGAGTAACCGGTCAGGGACATAAACCGGCACACTCTGAGGCTCATCCTGACCGGATCGGAAACACACATTATTCTGAGATTGCAGACAAGACATATATTCGCGTGGATCCTGCAAAGACAGATGCGCTGATTCAGGAGCTGACCCGGCAGAAGATACCGTTTGCCGGAAAACGTGATCCTGTCAAGGGCGATATTATCACGATTTCGCGTGAGTATAAGCCTCTTGCTGAGAAAATCCTTGCGGAAGGAACATTACTGAAAGATGACTTCGGTGAAAGCCGGTATGCACGCTGCTCGGAAGCTGTTGTTAAGGCTCTGAAGAAAACGGATATACCGTTCCAGTCGCGCAAACAAGCTGACGGCAGCTGCATAATCAAATTCAAAAGCACTGATCTCGAACAGATCCGGCAGATCGTTGACGCAGCATCCGCACAAAGAAAGAAACTATAAGGGAGATCATATGTCTATTGGCGAACGAATCTATTATTTCCGGCTGCTGCGTGAGTTCACAGCAGAGCTGATCGGTATTCTGATCGGAGTGGATAGTGAGAAGGGCAATAAAACAGGTAAAATCAATAATGCGCAAAGCCGGATCCAGCAGTATGAACGCGGAAGGCGCACACCGCGCCCGGAGCGTCTGAACGAAATCGCAGAGGTTCTGGAAGTCAGCCCGGAAGCCCTGAATCTGAATGTTGACAGTGAATTAGGAATCATGCATACTCTTTTCTTTCTGGAGGATCATTACGGCTTGCCGCCTGTACAGGCGGACAGTGCAGTCTGCATTCAGATTCCCGAAACTCCGGTAACAAAGAAATGGGTTGAAATGTATCAGCGTTATTATGACGGAGAGATTTCCAAAGCGGAGTATGATAACTGGCGATACCAGCTGAATGAAGTAACAACTGATGAAGAAAAGGAGTGAAACAATGGTCGTTATCTATGCGGAAAAGGGCAGCCTGGCAAGTGCGATTGCCGCTGTCCTCGGAGCCGGTAAACGGATCCCGATGAAAGAGGATCCGAAGATCGGATACTGGCAATTCAATTTCAAAGGAGAGGATGCAGTCCTCTGCCACGGCGTCGGGCATCTGATGCAGCTTGTCCCGGCGAAGTCCTATGACGAAAAGTATGCGAAGTGGGATCTTTCGGTTTTTCCGTGCATCCCGGACACCTTCCGCATTGCGCCGAAGTCCGCGACGAAATCCTGTGCTGTATTTGTCAAGGGCTTTCTGCAAAAGGCGGATTGGGTTATCAATGCAACGGATCCTGACCGCGAAGGCGAGCTGATTTTTGCATACGTCTATCAGGCGTGTGGATGCCGCGCACCGTATAAGCGTGCCTGGATCGAGGATCTGACTTCCGAGAAGATCGAGAAGGCATTTGATAACCTGATCGAACCGCAGCAGATCATCTCCAAGCAGCACAAAGGAACACCGGAGGATCTTCAGAAGGCCGGTCGCGCCCGTGATATTGCAGATAACCTGATCGGAACGAATCTGACGGTTGCTGCTACGCTGCAATACGGCGGAGCTGATAACCTCATGGGTGTTGGCCGGGTGCAAACACCTACGCTTGCAATGGTTGTGCAGCGGGAAAGAGACATTCTGAACTTTGTCAAAAAGCCGTTCTGGAAGCTGACCGCAGCCTTTACGACCGCAGCCGGGGAAACCTTTGAAGCAGAATATGCGGAAGGCCGGTTCGATACAGAAGCGGCAGCAAAGGAAATGCTGGAACGATGCACCGAACAAGGAACAGTGCAGGACGTCACTGCCAAGCACCGTTCAGAATCAGCACCGCTGCTTTATAACACGACACAGCTTCAGATCGCTGCAAGCCGCAAGTTAGGCTGGGAAGCTGCCAAGACTACTAAGATCGCGCAGCAATTATACGAAGATCACCTGATTTCGTATCCTCGCACCAGCTCGGAGCATCTGACAGAAGAAATGATCCCGGAAGTCACACTGACGCTTCAGAAGATCATGAAGATGCCGGAGTATTCGCAGTATGCAGTCCCGGACGCGGACTGGCAGAAATTCGGTAAGCGGCATTTCAATAATGAAAAGGTCGGCTCGCACCCGCGATTATTCCGACGGTATCAGTTCCGGAAAATACTTCCGGCATTTCCGATGACGGGAAGCTGCTGTATGATCTGGTCGTAAAGTCTCTGCTGCGGATTATTTATCCGAAAGCAGAACTGGACGAAACGACTGTGACGGTGAACGTCAATGATGTTCTGTTCCGGGCAACCGGCAGTGTGATTGCATTACCGGGCTGGTATGCAGTTGACGCCCTGCCGGAAAAGAAAAAAGCACTGCCTGCGGTTTCCAGGGATGAGCTGCTGACCGGTTCCTATCAGCTGAAGCCCGGAGAAACAGAACCGCCGAAGCGATATACAGAAGCGGATCTGCTTGCTGCAATGGAGCTGGCCGGTCAGGATATTGAGGACGAAGAAGCACGAACCCTCATGAAGCTGCAAAAGAAAGGCCTCGGAACCGATGCAACACGCGCAGCGATTATCAAGGGATTATTCGACAAAGAACTGATTGCCTGCAAGGGAAAGTCAATTATCCCGACAGAAAAAGGAATCTGGCTGATTGACAGTCTGCCGATTGACGATATTAAGTCAGCAGAGCTGACCGGCGAATGGGAAATGCGCCTGAACAATATCGCAATGGGAAAAGAGGATTACAACACCTTCATTTCCGATATAAAGCAAACTACGCAGGAATGGTACGCAGCAATCGCCGGATCATCAGCGAAGCATTTTCTTTCTTCTGCTGAAGCTGATTTGAAATGCCCGGTCTGCGGAAAACCGCTTCGGAAGATGCAGTTTGGTTACGGATGTACCGGATACAGCAAAGACGGCACCGGCTGTCAGTTTGCCTTCAGCAATCCGCTCTGCGGCGTAAAGCTGACGGATAAAGCAATTCATCAGCTGCTCGAAAACAAGCGCACCGATCTGATTAAGGGGTTCAAGTCTAAGAAGAATCCCGAAAAGACCTTTGACGCTTATCTGGTTGTGGATCCGGGAACCGGAAATGTCCGGTTTGAAATGAATACCGATCTGAATTGCCCGATTTGTGGCAAACCGATCAGACCGGTATCATTCGGATACTCCTGCACCGGATACAGCAAGGACGGCACCGGCTGTCAATTCAAGATAGGCCGGGAGATCTGCGGAAAGAAGATCACGGACACACAGATCCGGATGCTTCTTATGAATGGACGGACGGGGCTGTTAAAAGGGTTTCACTCCAAAAAGGATCCTGAAAAGGCCTTTGACGCCTTCCTCGCAATCGACAAAGAAAAACAGGGCATTAAATTTGAGTTCCAGAATAAGTGATACAAAGGCGTTCTAAGCAAGCTGCTTGAACGCCTTTGCTGATCTATGCAAGAAAGGACATACCATGAAAATCACGGACGATATGCTGCACAGAGCGCAGGGAATTGACCTGGTCGATTATCTTACCTCACAGGGATACTCCTTGTTCCATGCTGGCAGCAGCTTCAAAATCAAAGTCGATCAAAAGCATCCCGGTGATCTTTCGAGCCTCTCGGTATTCTCCGATCGGAGAGGCTGGAAACGCTGGTCTGACGGTTCAACCGGTCATGATACGATTTCTTTTCTTCAGAAGGTTTGCGGAAAGAGTTTCCAGGAAGCGGTCTGCGAGCTGTGCGGAGAAATCCCGCACACAGAGCATGTCGCAGCGGATCCGGAGTATCAAACGGCAGCGGGAAAGGCATTGACGCTCCCGAAGCCGGTTGAAGGAAAATATAACCGTGCGTATGCGTATCTGACGAATACCCGGTGCATTGAGCCTGCAATCGTCACTGCAATGATGAAAGCGAAGAAGATTTATCAGGACGAACGCGGCAATGTCGTGTTCGTCGGTATGGATCAGAACGGCGCACCGCGATACGGAGCGTTCCGGGGAACAATAACCGGCAAGCAGTACCGGGGCGAATGCACCGGCTCCGATAAGCGGTACAGCTTTTGCATGGAAGGCACCAATCCGGAAAAGCTGATTGTGTTTGAATCCCCGATCGACGCAATGAGCCACGCAACACTGGTCAATGCAATCACCGGCAAGCTGGATGCCTGGAAGGTACATACCCGCTTATCACTCGGCGGCACCGCAGATACAGCACTGCTGCACTATCTGTCGGAGCATCCGAAATGCAGAGATATTACGCTCTGTCTTGACAATGACGAGGCCGGGCTGAGTGCTGCGAAGCTGATTGCTCAAAAGCTGACCGGGCAGGGCTATGCAGTCAAGATCCTGCCTTCCAAGTGCAAGGACTTTAACGAACAGCTCTGTGCGCTTCATGATCTTTCTAAGCGTGATGTGCAGGAAACTGCAAAGCGCGGCAGGGGATAAGAGTATAGGAGGTTTTTAGTATATGACAACGGATCAGGCTATGACAATTCTTCTGATTTTTGTCTGCGTTATGTGTATTACCGTTTGCGAAATGGGCAGCAAAACAGCGACCAAAACTGCAAAGCGGTTCTGGTACAGTGCAATCGCAAGTCAGATTGGCGGCCTGCTGCTCGGCATGACAGATGTTTTCATCGTACAAGTAATCCTCATAATTGCTACTGTTATTTTCTTCGTACTGTCTATCATTTTCGGCGTTCAGCTCTTTAAGGAGACAAGACAAAGACGTTCAGAGCGAGATTCGCTCCGATAAACGAAGGAACCGGCAGAGCCAAAGCCCTGCCGGTTCTGCATACTGTAAGGATTAAGAGAAAGGAATATATCAGTTTACATGGATGACAAGGAAATACTGTACCAGTTCCTAACCGGAAATGAAAAAGACAAATACGGAAGAACGCACGGACAAATATTGTCTATGTCAAACTTCAAGCTAGAAACCACTCACAATTACATTCAGTGGCTGTTTCCGATTGACACTCCGTCCGGATATGCGGACTCGATTGTTTTGAATGATGAAATGATTTCCTCATTCAGAACCGATAAGGAAGTAGTTGACAACTTGCGCCGGGCGTTTGATCGGATGATGCGATTTTATGGATTCGGCAGAAATGAACGAGGACAGCTTGTGATTACTGCATCACGAATAAGGATGCGAATGACTTGGCTGAATCGCGGAAATCATAATTTTCTGCGACTGACTCGCATTCTAAGATCCCTGCATCTTTTAGGAGTATTAGATTTGGAGCGTGAGTTATTTGCTATACTCCATGATTTGGCAAATGAGTACCCGTTTCTATCTGTTCCTTATAATAAATATTGGGAAAAGGCGGTCGGAAAAGAATAGCCGTGTCCATACGGACTAAAGTAAGAAAGGCAACTCCATGAATAAAAACATGGCTCTTTAGCTTTAGTAGGAATTGGTGATCCAATGCTTCATGAAACCAAAGGAGTGATAACAATAATGATTCATAAGATCGAGAAAACGAAAATCAAGCGCAACAAGGCTGTCTATGATCTGTATGCGATTGAAGGATACCCGAATACTTTTCTTTCCTTTAGGGCATCGGACAAGTTCAATGGTATGGTTGCCAAGCTGTGCAACTCGCTTCCGGAAGGTTCATCTGATTTATCTAAGGTTCAGTTTTACAGACTAAAAGCCTATTACTACACACTCCGACTTCGTGACGGTATTTGGTGGGCGTGTGAGAGTACAAAGTAAGAAAGGAATTAAACAATGGATAAAGATTTATACTTCGGCGCAGCCGATCAGATGAAAAAGAACATCCAGCTTGACCGCAGAAATACCGATAAGCTGAACGGCTTTGTATTTGGTCAGTCCGGAGAAGGCTGCGGCTTTCATGCTGATGCGCAGCCTTCCGGTATGGCTCTTGCTGCAAGACAGGAAATGTCGAATGAAGGGGATATTATTCTTGATCCGGTCAATATATTCTTGAAAATTATAGAAGGGAGGGCTGCACCATGAGCCTGTTCAAATTGAGCAATCAGATCTTCGGACAAGGACTTAGCGTAAAGGAGCTGTGCGTGTATACTTATCTGTGCAGCATCCGCGCTGACGAACAAACGCTGAATCGTGAGGCTGTTGTCCATGTTAAGCAAACAACAATCGGAGAAAATTGCGGGATCAGCTCTGTCCAGACGGTCAAAAAGGTCATATCTGGCCTGATTGCAAAGGGCTTTGTTACGCAGCTGCAACGCAGCGTGAAGCACGGCGGATATAAAGGGACATACTATTACGGAATCAAGCAGCTCCCTATGACAGACGGTTACTTCTACGCAGAACGCAGAGTGTTCGGCCAGCTCGTGCCGCGTCAGCTGTTCGTCTATCTCTTTATCTGTAAGTCCTTCAGTCCTTCCCTTGGCTATTGCTGGAACAGCTATAATGACATTGCAGCGCAGACCGGCATGAAGCGTGAGGTTGTGATCCAGACCGTCAATGAGCTTGTCAAGGGGCATTTCATCGTGCGGTATCACAGAAGATCGAAGGAAAATAAAAAGGTGTTTGTGGATAACCGTTACAGTATTGTTCTATACGTGCGCGGAAGCATAAAAAAGAAGAAGCTGATGTGCAAGATCAGCTTCTTCGGTGTGCTTACAGAGGACGAAAGTTCTGTAAAGCATAATATCACAAGCACAGTATATCACAGATCGGGAGAATTGTCAAGTGTTTTTTCTGGTCGTGGCAGTCCGGAATGCAATTTTTTCGGAAGGGGCAGTCCTGAAAATGTGGCTCATTAAAGATACCCAATTCTTTCTTCCTTCAAAGAAAAAGAAATTATGAGTTTACTTTAAGTATAACTATATACTGCGGCTTGTTTTTTGAAATTTCTTTTCGCTTGCGGTTTGGATCAGCGCGGGCGGCGGTACAGGCCGGTTTGGGGCGCAGCGTCATTTTTTCTTTTTTTGACGGAAAGATATTGACAGCCGGCTGAAAATATGATATAATAACGCTGCGGAAAGCTGCGGAAACTTCAATTACCGCAGTCGCGGCTTTTCGTGATGTTGGATTGCTCATCTCTAGGAGCTACTGCCGCTCGTCTACAAAGAGCAGCCCTTATCTAGGAGCTACTGCCGCTCGTCCAGAAAGTGCAGCCCTTATCTAGGAGTTACTGCCACTCGTCCAGAAAGTGCAGCCCTTGTCTAGGAGCTACTGCCGCTCGTCCAGAAAGTGCAGCCCAAAAGCAATCACAAAGGACGGTCGCTGACCGTCCTTTTGTTTACCGAGGGGAGGATTGTTATGCCCGCGCCTGCTCTTGATTTTTATTACGTGGATCCTGCTTATGTTTCATACTTGCAAACTGCCGAGACAGCCGTACACGGTTCTTCTCACGTTCCCAATGTTGTGTATGAAAATCGGAATAAGTTTATGTTCGGATCGGTCTTGCAGATTGACGGAATCAATTATTTTGTACCTGTTTCGTCAAAAACGAACAAGTCCTCAAATTACAACCTTCAGATTACCGTTCCTTCGGATCATGTCAAAGTGAAAGGCACGCTGCGCTTCCCATACATGATTCCTGTTCCGGATGCCGCCTTAACGCGCTTGAATATCCGCAGCATTGCTTCGCAGGGCGAACAGCAGCTTATTGCAAAAGAGCGTGCGTTTTGTTTCCGGAATCAAGCAAAGATTCTGCGGATTGCAGAAAGAATCCACAGACAGGTTGTCACGAAATCCAATCCCGCCCTGGCAGCCAATAGCTGTGATTTCCCGCTGCTGGAAAATGCGTATCTGACATACTGCAATTCGCACAGCATCTCCGTCCCGCTGGAAGATCGGAAGCGCATCTTGCTGCGGAACGGCCTTGGCAGTGGAAATACGCTTTCCGCCTTTTTCACGAAAGACGAAATCCAGTATCGGGCAATCTCACCGGATGAAGCAAAGCTGGTCGCCGGTCAGCCCGATCTGCTTCATGTGATCCGCAAAGGTGAAAAGGGGCTGATCCTTCAGCACTTGACTTCCGACACCGCCCTTGTGAAACGCATCCTGGAACCGGCTCAATCCGCGCTTGCATTGAAATAAGCACAAAACCGTTCGGAGATTTCTTCGGACGGTTTTTATATTACAGAACCAGAAGGAGAACAAAATAATGGATATGCAAAGCGTTACCGCAATTTTTCCGGGATTGCAGATTCGGGATTTCCGGATCCTTGCAGAACACACAGCAGCAGAGAACCGCGAAGTGTGCGTGCAGCTGACCGTATTGCTGCCCGCAGCATCCATGCAGGAAACCGGGAACAGAACGAAGTTTGAGGCTGTTGCTGCAAAATGGCTGAAAATGAAATCCTCAGTTGTGAAAAGCAGCTCGTATGACCGGCTTGAAGCGACTGTGCAGAATCAGATTCTTCCTTTTTTCGGGCAGCTGCGGCTGGATGAATTGGATCCGGCCTGTGTGCAGGACTGGATCGACGAGCTGGCCGAAGCCTATTCATACAGCACCTTGACGAAGGCTTTTCAAAGCCTGAATGCAATCATTGATTATGCCGTTCTGCATGATCTGATGCCGGTGAACAACATTCGGGATCGGACTGTTCTTCCGAGAAACAACGGACGGAATCTCCGGGATGTTGTTACGTTCACTCCGGCAGAGTGTGAACGCATCATCAAGGCAAGCTATGAGAAAAACGATTGCGGTGAATCGGAACCGCTTGCGCCGCTGCTGCCGTTCCTGCTGAACACCGGCCTGCGGATCGGTGAAGCCCTGGCGTTGCGTTGGGGTGACATTGACCGGAAGCATCGGTTTGTGCGAATCCGAAAAAATATCAAGTCTGTCCGCAACCGCTCCGGAAAGGCCGATGAGCCGCATTATCTGACGATTGAGCAAAATTCCGTGAAAACCAGGACGAGTGACCGGGTCGTTCATCTGAATCATGCGGCAATGCAGGCATTGACAGCATTGCGCAAAAGACCGGATACTGATTTGGTGTTTCCGAACCGGCACGGTGCATTCTGTTCTTATGCGAGCATCCGTCGAATGATGCAGCGCATCTTTCGCAGAGCACAGGTTCCGGTTCGGGGCTTTCATGTATTCCGGCACACGTTTGCAACGAATTTATTTGCGCAGGGTGTCGAAGTAAAGACTGTAAGCAGCATTCTCGGTCATTCCAGCGTAAAAATCACTTATGACATTTACATTCACTCCATTCAGGAACAGGAAGCGCGGGCAGTTGCACTGCTGGCGGAAGCCGACGGTGCGGCTGCTGCGTCATTATGATGCATTGAGGTATACCCTTGGGGAGTGCCGGGAAAGTGTTTCAATAGAATCCAATGCCGTATTTTCGCACATTGCAAAAATACGGCATAACTTATATGCAAGAAAGAGGGGATAATATGGCTCGTATCGGATATGCCCGTGTTTCGTCTGAGGATCAGAACGAGGAACGACAGCTCGCAGCGTTTCGGGAACAGGGTGTTGAGAAGGTCTATCTTGATAAACTGAGCGGGAAGAATGCCAGGCGTCCGCAGCTGCAAGCAATGTTTGCTTATGTCAGGGAAGGAGATACCGTCATCGTGACAGATTTTTCCCGGCTTGCCCGCAGCACCGTCGATATGCTTCAGATCGTCGGTGCGCTGAAGGAGAAGGCCGTCCGGCTTGTCAGCCTGAAGGAGAATCTGGATACTGATACACCGCAGGGCAGATTTATGCTGACCGTCTTTGCTGCGCTGGCAGAGCTGGAACGTGAAACAATCCGGGAACGGCAGCAGGAAGGCATCCGGATCGCCAAGGCAGCTGGGAAGTACAAAGGCAGGAAGCCGCTGCCGCTTGATGAACATTTCTTTTGTTCCGAATGCAAAAAATGGAGAGCCGGTTCACAGACCGCTGCGGAAACACAGCGACGTCTCGGCATGAAGCCAAACCGCTTTTATCGGCTTGCACGAAAATATGGATTCTTCGGAGAGGATGAAAAGCATGGAAAATAAGCCAAATGAAAACGGACTGGAAACACTCGCAAAGCTGTGGGATCAGCTCACGCCGACACAGCAGCAGCTTATGCTGCGCAGAGCTGAAGCAATGGCTGCAAGAAATAAAATGGCAAAACCGGCAGACGCAGATTCCATACCGTCAGCCGGTGACAATCACTAAATTGTGCTACATGTAGCACAATTTGGAGCGAAAAATAGAGGACGCATCCGCATGGGTGCGTCCTTTTTTGTTGCGATTGTATCCAGTTTGTGAAAGCGATATTTGTGCACAATTACGAAATGTAAATTTTGCATAACCCCTTTACAAATCGTGAAAAATATGGTATAATATATGTATAGCGGTGCTCTAAGCAAAAAAGCACCCCCACAGGATAAACTGCGATTGGCGTCGCAATTTATCCCATAATCAGACAGATGCTCGAACATCTGAATGACTTAGTGAGAATGCTACTTTTTGTGGTCTTATTATACCACATTCAGTATACACTTGTCAAGCCTTTCAGTCTGTTTGCGCTGTCTGAAGGGCTTGATTTTTTGTTTTCTGTTCGCTGTCGCATCTTGAAAACTGAATAGCTTTTGAATGACCGAACTTCCTTCATGACGGTGTGCAAGCCGGTGAGAAGTCTCACTAGCGACGTCTGCGCATCCGCGAAGATTCCCTGTCCCGATCCGGGATCAACAATCAGCGTCCGCTTCACCGGACAGCAGATAAGGGCATGAGCGATTCGATGCGGCAGAACGGCAGCCAGGTGAACGCTGCTGTTGCGATGACCATGAACAAGAAGTTGCAGGAAACGGCGATGCAATGATACGCTTCCTGTTTGATTCACAACCGCGCGGGCATTCAGAACATAACTATACACATACGGGGTATAGCACAAACTCGCAGCTTCGCTCAGAACAGTTTGTGCTATCCGAAACGAGTGCTGCGAGTTAAATGTGGAGGCGCGAACCAGATTTGAACTGGTGATCACGGTGTTGCAGACCATTGCCTTACCACTTGGCTATCGCGCCGTGATGAAGCGGATTACGGGGCTCGAACCCGCTACCTCCACCTTGGCAAGGTGGCGCTCTACCAGATGA
>JAFYBM010000044.1 GCA_017540225.1 Oscillospiraceae bacterium
GGCTCTGCGGGAAATGGGATTTGTGCCGAAGAACAGCAGCGTGAATCAGCTCGTCATGTGGGAGGAAGCCGAGCGAAAATTCATGGAGGAGATTTTGCATCGGCACAGCTACGAGCGTGAGGATAAGGACGCGCACTATCAGCACATGACGGTCGATCAGTACAAATCGTCGCAGGAAGCAAAGCGCATGACAGATTCGCTGCGGGCATCGCGCTCGGTCAGTCACTATGACGACATGGGCGTATTGAAAATGCAGCTTGCACAGACACGGCATCACGCCGATGTACTGGAAGCGCGGCAAGAGTCACCGTATATGTCGTTCTTTTATGCGGATGACACCAAGCAGACCTTTGTGCAGGACGAGCTCCGGCGGCGCAGCATCCCATTCCGCGAAACGGAAAACGGATTCGAGGCGCAGAAGTGTTATGTCGATGAGATTCGGAAGATTGAGCAAAACTATCATCGTCCGAAACGTGCGGCACGCGATCAGCTCCGCGTTGATATTGATAAGTTTCTGTTGCAGTCGCAGTCATTTGAGGAAATGTTGAAGCGTCTTGAGAAAGCCGGTTATGAAGTGAAGCGGGGCAAATATATTGCGGTGCGTCCGCGATTCGGCGCGAATTTCATTCGGCTAAAATCGCTCGGCGAGTTCTACAGTGAGAATGCGCTGCGGAACCGAATCGCAATGAAGCACGACTATGAGAGTCAGCTAAAACAGCAGGTCGAAGAAGCCAAGCGCAGCAAAGCGCCGAATTACCGGGTGCTCCAGATGATGTACTTTTACACCATTGCTTTTTCAAAAGGGTACATGCCGGTGCGCAAAAAAAATCCGCGGGGCGTCCTGACTTGGAAGAACGATGCGCACCTCGACAGGCTGCTCGCGTTAAATGAGAAGATCAACGCAGGCGCGACGCTCGATTCGCTGCGGGCTGACATGGCAGAGAAAGAGCAGGAAGTTCGCAGCATTGAGCGCGCGCTTCACAGCTGCGCCGATTCTGATTCCGAAGCGAAAGACAAGCTGAACATTGCGCTGCAATTCGCGCAGCAGGAATTGAAAGAGGCGGCTGATTGGGTGACAACCGCAGAGCAGGTTCTCGGCGGCACCTATTTGCAATACATCGGCAATTTGGAACGGCAGCGGCGGGAGACGGAGTATCAGCCGAACGGGCTTCGTCCGGCTGACGATGAGCCGATGCCGCAGACCTCCGGCGCACATCGGCGGAGGTGAGTAAAGGGGTGAACATTTTGGTGCTGTTGACAAAGTGGGTTTTTCGTATAAAAAAGCAGCCTACGATAATCATAAGGCTGAATATCCGGTATATTTATCTGATGAAAAGGCCTGTTCACAGGCACTTTACAAGCCTTTTTAGATTAAGAGCGCATGCCGAAAGCAGGCATTGCTCTGTAACGCGTTCAATGCCCCTTTTGCGTGTTCGTGTTAGATTATGATTCGCCTTTTGATGTGAGAAGTTTCCCTCACACCATATTTTTCTCAACCGCATGGCAGTACGGTATTCAGGTGAGCCTATATTTTGCCGCTGAATTGATCTTGCTTTTTCATGCAGCGCTCGATCTATTCTTCGGGGATATGTCGTTTGACCGTTGCACCGTTCTCTGTATGGGCATGATGAACAGTCCTTGCTTTTGGCACTGTATCTCTTTCGCCTGTCTTTTTTTCTGTAACTCGAATAATGCAGCTCTTTTCCGGCCGGACAAATATAAATGTCTTGTTCTTCATTATAAGTGAATTCCCTGGGATCAAAGTCAGGCTCATAATTCGGTGTTCCAGAACGAGTACGTTCAGGTATGAATGTTTTTATATTTCTATTCAGCATAGCATTATGTACTTCGCCGCTGTCATAGCTGGCATCTGCACATATCGCTTCTGTTTTCATATCAAATTTGTCAATTTGATATTCCAGACGTTGTGTATGCGGTGTGCTGTCATGCTCATTACCGGCAGTAACATACACATCGGTAATTATTCCATTCTCAGAGTCACAGGTTTGATGATCTAGATAGTGAAACCCTACCGGCTTCCCTGGGCGTTTCATCATTCCGCATTCAGGATCAGTAGTGCTTTTTGTAACAGTCTTGGTCTTTGATGTATCATATTCAATGGGTTCTTTGATAAGGCCTAGTTCGTATGCTTCACGATCAAGTTTCTGCATGTATTCTGTGGGAGTATCCGGAACTTCAATGATCTCACGCATTTCATGACTGGCATTTGCTTTGATATGCGTTGAATCCGTCATCAACAGTTTTCCGCTAACCAAACCGGTTTCAATAC
>JAFYBM010000045.1 GCA_017540225.1 Oscillospiraceae bacterium
CAGCGGATTCACCGGAATTACCGCACGATCATCGGCTTTAATCTGGGGCTGATTCTGCTCGGCGCAGCGGGCATTCTGCCGCCCGCGACATCCGCGCTGCTGCACAACGCTTCGACATTGGCGATCAGCCTGAAAAGCATGACCGATCTGCCTGTATAAATCTGCGGACAGCACTCCACAGCGGGGTGCTGTCCGTTTTTTTGCTGTAGCAGGATTTCTCCCGATTCCTGCTTCCGCAGTAAAAATGCACCTGATCCGCATAAATCACATTACAATCATCCGCGTTCCGGATCGAATGATGCTGCGTAAGGAGCAGCATGGCCGTGCCGCATTTTGCATTGCTCTCTGTGTTCGGGCAGTTTTGCGCTGCAAAACAAAAACGAACAAAGTTTGCAGTTTTTTCTGTTATCCTATTGACAAGGTAGGAAATATATGCTATAATAGACGCATACCCTATTTAATACATAGGGATAATATGAAAGGATGAAGCATATGGCTTTACTGACTATCGAAAATCTGTCAGTTGAAATTGAAGACAAGGAACTGCTGCACGGCGTATCCATGGAGGTCGGCAGCGGTGAGACACACGTTTTAATGGGGCCGAACGGCGCAGGAAAATCAACACTCGGCTTTACGGTCATGGGCAGTCCGGAATACAAAGTCACAGGCGGAAAAATCCTGTTTGACGGTGCGGATATTACCGAAGAAACGCCGGATCAGCGTGCCGGACGCGGCATTTTTCTGTCATTTCAGAATCCGGTCGAGATTCCGGGCATTACGCTCTCAGATTTTCTGCGCAGTGCGCTGGAGCAGGTCACTGGGCAGCGTATCCGGCTCTGGGATTATAAAAAACAGCTCAAAGCGGCGATGGATGTCCTGCAAATGGATGCAGGCTATGCAGACCGCGATCTGAATGTCGGATTCTCCGGCGGCGAAAAGAAAAAGGCAGAGATCCTACAGCTTCTGATGCTGAAACCGAAGCTTGCGATCCTCGATGAAACGGATTCCGGTCTGGACGTGGATGCGGTGCGGACCGTTTCGGCCGGCATTGCGGCCTATCGCGAACAGTGCGGCGGCTCGCTGCTCATTATCACACACAACACAAAAATTCTGGAAGCGCTGCAAATCGACCGCGCCCACATCATCGCGGACGGCAGAATCGTCAAAGAGGGCGGCGCGGAGCTGGTCGCTGAAATCAACCGGCACGGGTTCGAGCATCTGACCGGAAAGGGAGCAATATGAAACAAAAAACACAGGTCGCAGATATCGACCGCTCGCTCTATGATTTCCGGTATGACGAGGATGCAGCAGATTTTCTGGACAGCGGCATTACACCGGAGATTATCCGCGAAATATCTGAAGAAAAGAACGATCCGGAATGGATGCGGGAATTCCGTCTGAAATCGCTCGCAATCTTTTCGCGTATGAAAATGCCGGTCGGGGGGCCGCCGGTGGACGGCCTCGATATGCGCAATATCGTCACATATATCCGCCCGAAATCCCGCATGAACACCGACTGGAACAATGTGCCGGAGCATATCAAGGAAACCTTTGAGCGGCTCGGCATTCCGCAGGCAGAGCGTGAATCGCTGGCCGGTGTCGGCGCGCAGTATGACAGCGAACTGGTGTATCACAATGTCCGCAAGGAGGTCGCGGAATCCGGTGTCGTGTATACCGATCTTGAAAGCGCCATGCACGACCCGAAATATGCAGAGATCATCCGGACACATTTCATGAAGCTCGTTCCTCCGACCGATCACAAAATTGCGGCGCTGCACGGCGCTGTCTGGTCGGGCGGTTCGTTTGTGTATGTCCCCGCCGGCGTGAAGCTCGAAATCCCGCTGCAATCGTATTTCCGGCTGAATGCAAAGGGTGCGGGGCAGTTTGAGCACACGCTCATTATTCTTGAGGAAAACAGCGATCTGCACTTCATCGAGGGCTGCTCAGCGCCGAAATATTATGAGGCCGGACTGCACGCCGGATGTGTGGAGCTGTATGTCGGGAAGGGCGCAAAGCTGCGCTATTCAACGATCGAAAACTGGTCGAAAAATATGTATAATCTCAACACAAAACGCGCGCTTGTGGATGAGGGCGGGCGAATCGAGTGGGTTTCCGGCAGCTTCGGCTCCCATGTTTCCTACCTCTATCCGATGAGCATTCTGAACGGGTGCGGCGCATCCGCTGAATTTACAGGCATTACCTTTGCCGGCGAGGGGCAGAATCTTGATACCGGTGCGAAAATTGTCCACAATGCGCCGGAGACCTCATCGCATATTGATACAAAATCCATCTCAAAAAGCGGCGGCGTCAGCACCTTCCGCAGCGCTGTTGTTGTACATGAAAACGCGGTCGGCAGCCGGTCATCTGTGAGCTGCGAATCGCTGATGCTGGACAAGATTTCCCGCTCCGACACGATCCCCGCAATGGATATCCGCACGGACAAATGCGATATCGGTCATGAGGCGAAAATCGGCAGAATCAGCGATGATGCGGTGTTTTATCTGATGTCACGCGGCATGGACGAGCAAACGGCGCGCGCAACAATCGTCAGCGGATTTGCAGGCAATGTCTCGAAGGAGCTTCCGCTGGAATATGCGGTTGAAATGAACAATCTCATCCGTCTGGAAATGACCGGCGCTGTCGGATAAGGAGGATATATGGCGACAAAACAACTGAATCTGCTTCCGGCGCCGACATTTTCGTGGCTCGGCGTCAATGGAACTGAGCGCGAAATATATGACGATCTTGCGGATGAAATTCTTGTTGACGGAAATCAGAATGAAACTGTAACAATCGAGATCAACCGTTCTGCAAATGTAACCGTAAACAGCAGCAAAAATCTCAGACTTGCAGTGATGTATATGAATGCGGAGCAAGCAAATGTCAGAACAGCAGTTCACGTTGAAAACGGCGAAAAAATCAGGCTTGTGCAGATCATTTCCGGCGGCAAAACGGTGACTGATTTACAGGCAGATCTTGCTGACGGCGCAGTGCTGGAGCTGGTACAAATATTTTTGAACACAGCGGATGCAGTTAGTGACAATGCAATTCTAATGAACGGCAGAAAGTCTGTATTTACATCAAATATCGGCTACAGTCTGACGGACGATCAAGCGCTGGACATCAATCTGAATATCGTACAAAACGGGAAGAAATCCGAATCAAATACGACAGTCAGAGGCGTTCTGCGCGGACACGCGAAAAAGGTTTTCCGCGGTACGATCGACTTCCGGAACGGTGCAGCAGGTGCAACAGGCACGGAGCAGGAAAACGTGCTTTTGCTGGATGAAACTGTAGTCAACAAAACGGTTCCGGTGATCCTCTGTGCGGAGGAGGATGTTGTCGGTTCGCACGGCGCGACAATCGGACAAATC
>JAFYBM010000001.1 GCA_017540225.1 Oscillospiraceae bacterium
CATGCCTTGGTGCGGTTGTACTGCCAAACCTGCCACATACCGCCGAGGGTATCAGCCATTGCGCACTTACCGCCGGACTTCTCCTGAACGGTAGCAGCGGTCTCGGTGAACTTATCCCAAGAATCAACGAACTTCTGCATCTCTTCCGGAGTCTTTGCGCCGAGGTACTCCTCTGCGAGGTCGGTTCTGTAAACATAGCCGCCCGGAGTGGACTGCCAAGAAGCAGCCTTCAGAACGCCGTTGTTGTCAGTACCGATGGAAACGGTGTACGGATAGCAGCCGTCGAAATCAGACTCGGAGAAGCCGAGGTCAGACAGCGGAGCGGTGTACTCATCGTTGTTGATGTAGTCGAGGATCCAGTCTGCTTCGAGAACGAAGAGGTCAACATCCTCGCCGCCTGCGAAGTAGTTAGCATACTGCTCACGAGCCTCGCCGCCGGAAGAACCGACGTTGACATACTCAACCTTATCCTTGTAATCAGCGTTTGCATCGGTGAAGTTCTCGATCATCTTCTCGACGTCGTCGCCGGTCCAGCAGAGGATGGAGAGCTTGTCGCCGGTCTCAGCGACCTTGTTCTCGCCGCCCTGCTTCTCTTCAGAGGACTCATCGCTGCCCTCTTCAGAGGACTCTTCGGAAGACTCCTCAGAGGACTCTTCGCTGGATTCAGCAGCGCTGCTGGAATCATCGGTGCTAGCGGTATCAGAAGAATCGCCGCAAGCATAGAATGCGGTAGAAGCGATTGCCAGAGTAGCAATCAGAGCCAGGGACTTCTTAAGCTTGTTCATTGTAAGTTTCCTCCTTCATTTTGCTGCGAATTAATTTTGCTGCGTTCGCAGCCCGGAAAATATGTACCCGTTTTGCGGGCGTGAATTTTCGCTGCGTTTTGCGCAGCCCTGGAAGCGCGTCTCTGATCTTTTATTGATCGGAGTTTACTTCCTGCAAACACAGCCGTAGGTTTCGGGATCATCTGGTGTCAGGCTTCCGTCCGATCTCAGCTCCAGCGTCCATGTTTTCATACTTGTAATATACACGAAAAATCCTGAAAAGTCAATGCTAATCTCCAATTCGTCATCTTATTTGTGCATGGTGCTGCGATTTGTTTACTTTCGCCTCTGTGATATGTTCACTATTTGGTTTTTGTCGCCGTTTTTTAATGATTTTTTTTGAGTTTGTTACAATTCGGTTACAATCACAGCCCTAATTCTTACAAAACTGCGTGCTATTTTCGCAATTTTCAGTGCCTCCGGATCCTGTTTTTTCCGTTTTTTCGTCTTCGGAACCGTATATTTCAAATGTTTCACCGTTTTATCACATTCAGACTTGCTTTTTTCCGGCTTTTCATGTAATATAATAGTATCAAACTTCAGGAGGGCTTTTCAATGGCACATTATCCGTTCAGCGAGCGCAGGGATCTGCTCGTTCTGACCTGCACACACGTTCTTGAGGGCTGCGATATTACACTCGTCTGCCATCATTTTGATGACAATACATGGGAATTTCTCTGCGACGGCTCCCATTCTGAGGATGACGCGATCGTCCTGAGCATCGGGGAGCTTTGCGAAATGGATCCGTCGCTGCATCTTGTCTGCGATCTGCCTGTCGGTGCCGCCGCATCACGGCAAAGCCGCGCTCATGCATGGCAGTTCGGCCGCATTGAGGGCGAAGATTTCTATCCCGCCGCCGCTGCCCGTATGTAACCCGGCCGCACCGCAGGGGAATGCGGCGCCCGGCGGATTGGCTTCCCCAAATGAACAGGCAGAGCCGGAATCGGCTTTGCCGTTTTGCGTTATTATTAAAGATGACGAAACTGTATGGTTCGGATAAAGAAAATGTAAGACAGCCATACTATAATTTAATCAAAAGAAGGGAGGTATCATTATGGAGTTATTCAAAGCGGAAAACCTTTGCAAGGTTTACGGCAAAGGCGAGAATGAAGTCCGGGCTGTGGACGGGGTATCGTTCAGCGTCCCGAAAGGGCAGATGGTCGCAATCATCGGCGCAAGCGGCTCGGGAAAATCCACGCTCCTGCATATGATCGGTGCCTTTGACCGTCCGACCTCCGGCAAAATCTTTCTGGACGGGCGATGTATTCCGGCAGAATAACCAAGAGCTTGCAATCTTTCGCAGACGGCAGGTCGGGCTGATCTATTAGTTCTATAATCTGATACCGGTTCTGACTGCTGAGGGAAACATCATCCTGCCGGTTCTGATGGACGGCCGCAAGCCGGACAAGCGGAGTTTTCAATTCGTTTCTATCATACTGCAATATAAAACAGGCAGATGTTTACCAATAACATCTGCCTGTTCGGTTCACAGCCGCTGTATACTGTATAGATCTTTTATATATGCTTTTGGAAAACTGTTGTTTACATACCGGTCTAATCCGCCGGAGGCACCTTGTTCTCCTGCGGCGCAGCGTTGGTTACATATAAATAGCTGCGCAGGGTATCCTCGAAGTATCGGCCGGAGAGCTTATCAATCAGCATCAGCTCATATACATCCCGAAAAATGCCGATCTGTTTCCGCAGTGCAAGAATCTCATCCGCAAGCTCCTCTGTCATATCCGGAATGCGCAGCAATTCCTCCCGCGTGACAGTGTTTAAGTCATACGGGCCGGCCGGCTCCTGTTCTTCCGGTGCATCATCGGCCGGCTGTTCAATCGGTTCTGCATCCGACTCCGGATCATCCTGCACAGGCGTTTCCTCCGGCGGAAGCTCATCGGGTATCTCAAATTCCTCCATGATCCGTGCAGCCAGCACCTCGCCGATCCCGCTGATTTCCAGCAGCTCCGAACGCCTGTGAAAGCCGCCGTGTGCATCCCGATAACGGATTATCTCAGCGGCAAGTGCTTCACCGATACCGTTCACGCGCTGCAAATCCTCTGCGGCAGCAGCATTGAGATCGCGGCAGAGCGGCTTTGCTTCCGTTGTTGCAGCTTGTGTTTCGGCAGCGGGCGCAGTTGTTCTGACCGGCGCAGCGGTTGCTTCGGCGGCGGTATCTGTCAGTATGATATGTTCCACAGTGCGCGGAGCATCTGTCTGCTGATAAGTCAAAATCACCGGTGTTCGCGGCGAACGCAGCCGCAGACAGATCAAAGCTGCGGCCGCAATCGCGGCAAATCCGGTGATGATAAAGACTTTCTGTTTGTCCATCTTTTTTACCCTTTATGTCTTCGGCATCATCCCCGCCCGGCTTTGAAGCCAGATCGAGCACAAGCGTCTTGGGTGCAAGCAGTTCAAGCTGTTCATTCCGCAGAATCAATGCCGGAACGGTATTGATAATAAGCCGGAATCGGGATAGTGCCGCATCCAGCTCAGCGAGCGGCAATACGCGGCAGCCTTCGCATTCGCTCCGCGGAATGCGAAAAGCGGAAACCGCTGCTCAGTCCTGCCAACGGCGGCGGAAGGTCAGGCAGGTTACATTCTCAGCTTTTTTGAACTGTTTGGAAAAATAGCTCTGATCCTTAAAGCCGCAGAGTTCAGAGATCTCCTCAACGGATTTGTCCGTAAAACGCAGAAGCCGCTTGGCATAATTGATCCGCAGTCCGATAATATGCTGAAAGATCGTCTCACCGTAAGCACGCTTGAATTCGCGTGTCAGATAGTATTTGCTGATGCCGAAGCGCTGCGCAAGCTCGTCCAGATGAATATCCGCAGTAAAATTCGCGTCAATATGCGCGAGAACGGTTTTCAGCTTTGCTTGCAGGGCAGAATCATTTTCCTTACCGATGCTGTTGACAGTCAGGAGCAGCGTAAGCAGATTGGCCAGGAGGCCGGAGGTCAGCACCTCGGTATCGGCAAAGGTATCAGCATTGAGGCGCATAAGCTCCTGAAGCAGCGCGGAAAATTTCACGGTTGAAACGGGATGGAATACCGGCTGCTGCTGTGCCAGAAATAATTTATAGTATTCCTCGGTCGTGCAGCCGTTGAAATACACCCAGAGCAGCTCCCAAGGCTGCTTTGCATCACTCTGAACGGAGTGCGCGGTGCGGCAGTCAATGAAAAAGCAGTCACCTGTTTCGAGCTGGCAGCGCTGTCCGTCATAGATCAGGCTGCCTCTGCCGTCGAGCACGACCGCAAAAAGAAAAGACTGCAAATTCTGGCGGCCGGTATTCTGCTGTGCGCCGGCTTTCAGATGGCCGCATTCCAGCAAATAAAAAAAGGTACGCCGTGCTGTGGCACTCGGCGTTTTTATAATGCGTGAGTCCAGCGGATTCGGTATCTGCTCAACTGTCGGATTTGTCATATAAAGTCCTCCTGTTCCGGTTGCATACGACAAATAATTCCGTAATATAACAATATTATAGCGCGTTTGAGAGGAAGTTTCAAGATGTTTTTGGTAGAATATTGCGCAGCGTTTTTGTGCAATATGTATGATTTTCGTATGATCTGTGCCGATATTGCGAAATCATAAGAAAACGGCCCTGATTTACAAGCAAAGCCCCCGTTATCAGAAACGGGGGCTTCTATTCTGATGATTATTGCTCTGCGGAATAAAACTGCTCCGTGCTGTCTGCTTCGGGTGTCTGCGCCGCAGAAACCGGCTCTGTGCCGTAAACGGCCGCTCTGGCCTCCTCGATTGCATCTGTCACCAGCCTGAGATCATCCTCCAGCGCGGGAAGCTGTCCGGAGGCCGTTGCTGCAACGGTCAGATTCAGATGCTCCAGTTCCCCGACTGCGTGTTCAAGCTCGTCCAGCTTCTGCGTAACAAGCTCCTGCTTCTGCGGAGAATCCGGCGTATCCTTTATCATTTTTGAAAGGGAACCGGCGATTTCCATCAGCTGATCGCAGTAGCCGTTAATCATTGTATCCTGATTGCTTCTGCTGAAACGGCGGGAGCGCCGGATGCGGATTGTCAGTTCCTCAAGCCTTTTTTGCAGATTCTTTTCTCCGACGGTCTGAAAGCCGCGTCCGTATTTTTCATAGCAGGCAAGCGCAATCACAATGCCGGCCGTCAGCAGAACCAGGCCGAGCAGAATCAGCAGAAACAGCTTTGTGTGCCGGATCAGTGCATAGATCAGACCGCCGATCAGTGCAGCGGAAATAATGCCGGCGGCAATCCCGACGCCGCCCGGTGACTGTTCCATGAATCATTCCTCCCTTTTTCGGACTACAGTTATATTATACACGCTGCAATCGCCAAAAAGCAACGGCACATTATCCAAAAAGCGGAAATCCTTTTTGTGCAGAACGTTCATCTGCTGCCGGCACATTCGGAATATTGATATTTTTCGGGGAAATCCTTGCATTTTTTTTTCATTTCTGGTATAATGATAAAGTGCCGGGGTATCATCTGCCGCGGCTGCATTACATGATGAAAAAAGGAGAACAAAGAACATGGATGATCCGAAGAGTCTGGAAGCGCAGCTTCTCGGCGATATGACATATGCAGATCCGCGAAAGAATAACCCGCAGAGCGGTGCAAATCTGCCGCAGGTTGACGCTGCGGCGCTGCTCGGCGACATGAGTGCGCCGGCGCCCGCCGCACCCGCACAGCCGCAGTTTCAGTATCAGGAGCTGACGGATGAGCAGGTCGCAATTTTGCAGCAGCAGCGTGCTTCAAAGGGACAGCCGCCCTATACGCCCGATGAGATTGCCGAGCTGAAAGCTGAATTCATCGAACGGCAGCGGCAGCAGGCAATGGAAGCCGCCATGAATGCACAGGCCGCACAGCAGCAGGCCGCCGCAGCGGCAATGCTCGCGGAACCGGAGGACTATTCCCGACCGGAGAAAAAGCCGCAGCATGAAGCGCTGCCGCAGGTCGATGCAAGCGCTTTGCTGGAAGCACCGGCTCCGGAGCCGGAGCGCCGTGTTTCTTTTAATCAGGAGGATCTCGAAGCTGCAAAGAAGGCCGCTGCAAAGCGTGCCAGCGAAAGCCTCAAGGAAACACCCGCCCAGACAGAGGAGCAGCAGAAGCGTGCCCGCGAGGAAATGCGGATGCTCCGTATACAGCAGCAGGAGGATCTCGCACAGCGCGGCTTCCCGATTGCGATTATTCTGACGGTGATCGGCGTGATTGCCGGTGCCTGTACCGTCATGTTCTCCTCCGGCTCCTATGCCAATCCGGATGAGGCAACCGGTATCTTCCATTTCTTTGACAAGTGCTATCTGTTCCTCGGCATTGCACAGGTTCTGCTGTCGATCACAATTGTACTCCATGTGAAAAAGGTCAAGGGACTGACGTCTTTTGTCCATGCAATTACGCCGGTTCTGATGATTATTCCCGGCATCACGCTGCTGCTCTCACAGAAAAAAGGGGCAGAGGGCGGCGGTGTTTCGGTCGCGTGCTATGTACTTTCGCTGCTGCTTTCGATCGCCGTAACATTTGTGCTTTCGACCAGCGACCCGCTGAATGCATACTACGCAAAGAGCGAAATTATCTATGAATGAATCCGGCGCATCCAGCGCACTGATGCTTTCGCCGGTTGCGTATATCCGGACGGATTTCCCGGATAAATTCGGGCTGCCGCGGCAAAGCGGTCTGGTGCCTGCGCTGACCGGAGAGATCGTGTTTCTGCCGGAATACAGTCAGCCGGAGGCCGTCCGCGGCATGGAGCAGTTTTCGCATCTCTGGCTGATCTGGGGCTTTCATGCCGCAGAGCGTCCGGCCGGAAAGGGCTGGTCTGCGACGGTGCGGCCGCCGCGGCTCGGAGGGAATACCCGCATGGGCGTATTTGCGACCCGTTCACCGTTCCGGCCGAATCCGCTGGGGCTTTCCTGTGTCAGACTGGAGGCGGTCTGCGCCGATGCACAGCCGGTGCGGCTGATGGTTTCCGGCATTGATCTGCTGGACGGCACACCGATTTACGATATAAAACCGTATATTCCGCTTGCAGACTGCAAACCGGAAGCCGCAGAGGGCTATACCGCCGCAACCAAGCAGCATTGCCTTCAGGTCAATTTCCCTGCAAAGCTGCTGGAATTGCTGCCGCCGGATAAACGGACTGCTGCTGCGGAACTGCTGCGGCAGGATCCGCGGCCGGGCTATGCGGATGATCCGGAACGGATCTACGGTATTTCTTTTGCCGGATTTGATATCCGGTTTACCGTCAGCGGCGAAGCACTGACGGTATGTGAGGTTCTCTCCCTCAAAGAAAGGAGCAAACAGAAAAATGGCAAAACTGTATAAATCCGGAGAAGATTATCTCGAAGCGATTCTGAAGCTGCATCTGCACGATAACTATGTGCGGGCGGTCGATGTCGCACGCGAGCTGGATGTTTCCAAGCCGAGCGTCAGCCGTGCAATGGGAATCCTGCGCAGCGGCGGATTCATCCGGATCGCGGATGACGGCAATATCACGCTGACGGACAGCGGCGCAGAGGTTGCGGAGCGCATCTATGAACGGCACAGAGTGCTGTCACAATGGCTGATCGACATCGGCGTTTCGCCGGAAACAGCCGCCGAGGATGCCTGCAAGCTGGAGCATGACATCAGCGCGGAATCCTTTACCGCCCTGAAAGCACATCTGCGCGAATCACATCCGAGCGTGCTGGAAAATGCACAGATCTGAGAGATAAAAATAAGGAGCACAAAATGAACCTCAATGCATTTCTCCACAGCATGAAATTCCGTGTCCTGCTCTGTATTCTTGCACTGCTGACCGGTATTATGCTGTATTCCCTGAAATCGGGAGCAAATACCGATTATGTCACACGCGCACTTCAGGGGCTGACCGCACCGGCACGCCGTGCTTCCGCAGCAATCTCCGGCGAAGTCAATGAAAAGCTGGATACCTATTTTGAAGCAAAGGCATACCGCGAAGAAAATGCCCGTCTGCGTGCGGAAATCGCTTCCCTCAATGAACAGCTCATCGGATATGACGATGCTGTTCAGGAGCTTGAAGCCCTGCGCGACCAGCTCAAAATCAAGGAAAAATATGACGATTTCAAGCGGTCGGAGCCTTGCAGAGTACTGATGCCGGCCGCAAACGACATGACGCGCACATTTCTGATTGACCGCGGTGAAAAAGACGGCATTACACTGAATTCGCCGGTCATCTGCGCAGACGGCCTGATCGGTGTCATAACGGCGCTGAGCCAGAATTATGCAACGGTTACAACCATTCTTTCGCCGGAGCTTTCAATCGGCGCTGTGGTGCTGCAAACCGGTGACAGCGGCATTGTCGAGGGTGATCTGCGTTATGCAGCGTCCGACCGTATCCGGATGATGTATCTCGATGAAAACAGCTCTGCAAAAGAGGGCGATCTCGTCATGACAGCCGGTACGACCGGACTGTTCCCCTACGGTCTTCCGGTCGGCAATATCACGGAGGTCGGCATTGAGGATTCCGGCCTTGCAAAATATGCGCTGCTTGCACCTTCGGTCGATCTTTCGGCGCTCGAATCCGTCACTGTGCTGCTTGATTTTGAAGGGAAGGGTGAGACCTTCGGTGAAAAAAAGTAAGCAAACGCGCAGACCGCAAAGAAAAAAACGCACACGCTCCGAGCTGCGGACTTCCCGGCGCAACTTTTTCCGCAAAACGCTGAGTCTGCTGCTGCTGCTGCTCTGCATTTTTCCGATGCTGGGCGGCGGTTTACAGCCGCTCTGGGTGCTGCCCGCCGCGGTCTGCATCAGTATGAATGAGGATATTTATTTCTGCATGGCGGCCGGCGTTATTGCCGGACTGAGCATCGACATTGCCTGCAATACGACGCTCGGTATCAACGCGATGTTCACCGTTATTGCCTGCACGGCAGTCTGTCTGCTGTTTGAGCAGATTCTCCGCCGCACCTTCCTGCATTATTTTATTCTGACGGCGGGGCTGATCTTCCTGCACAGCGGGCTGCGCTATCTGGTTACAGTCGGGATGTTCCGGCAGACAGGGCGGGAGATGTTCTGGGAAAAGGTACTGCTGCCCTCGGCGCTGCTGACGCTCGCAGCAGCAGTGATCGTTTATTTGCTCTATCTGCCGCTTTCGCGCCTGCTGACAAAGCGTGTGCGGTCGATGGCTGCGGCAGCGATCCGGCGGGACTGGTGAAGCAAAAAAAAACGGCGTGCAGCCGGCGAATACGGATCTGCAAAAGAAAGAAAAACCGGATGACGGGCGCGGCAGCGGCCGAATGTCAATGATGCCGCAGACATATTCTGCGCCCGCACCGTAAAATATCCCGCACATGATTTCGCCGCATTTGTGCAAAGCGCCGAAAACTTGCCGAAAAGATGCAAAATCGCTTGCATTTTTCTGCAAAAAGTGGTATGATATAGATAGTGATAATATGAAAGATAGAAAGGCCGGAAAGAAATTCCGGTCTTTCACTTTTGTATGGGCATACGCCCGTCTCACCGACTGACAAAAAGGGGGGGAGAAAGCAATGAAAATCAAGAAGTTCGGCAGCACCGAAGCACGCATCTACGAGCTGGTGCATCCGATCGCGGAGGAGCAGGGTCTGATTGTCTGGGACGTCCGCTTCGAGAAGGAGGGCGCAATGTGGTATCTGCGCGTGTTCCTCGATCATATGGAGCGTCCGGTCAACATCGCGGACTGTGAGGCAGTCACGCGGCCGCTGAACAAGCTGCTCGATGAACTGGATCCGATCCCGCAGACCTATACGCTGGAGGTCGGCTCGGCAGGACTGGAACGCGAGCTGATCCGCGAAACGCATTTCGATGCCTGCGAGGGCAGCAAAGTGCGCGTCCGGCTGATCCGTCCGCTGGAGGACGGCACAAAAGAACTGATCGGTACGCTTGACGGCTGCGACAAAGAACAGATCACCGTCACGGCCGGCGAAATGCAAAGGAGTCTGCCGCTTTCCGGCGTTGCTTTTGTAAAGCTCGCGGATTTCGATGAGGACGAAATCAAACGGGCAGCAGACTGATTCAAGTATTATAAGTCAGATTCCGTCAGGACTGACAATTCAGGAGGAAATAATGCCATGAACGAAGGCTTTTTTGAGGCGCTGGCAGCGCTCGGCAGCGAAAACAGTGTTGAACAGGCACTGCTTGTGGAAAAGATTGAGGCAGCAATGCTCAAGGCTGCACAAAAGGCATATCCTTATGCCGAGGATGATGACATCCGCGTGGAGATCATCCCCTCGGAGCACCGCTTTGACATCTATATGAAGAAAAGCGTTGTCGAGGGAGAGCCGAAAACCGATTATGAGGTCAGCTACGAGCAGGCAAAGCTCTATGATCCGGACTGCGAGCTTGGCGATCTTGTCGAATGCAAGCTCGATCCGGTCAAATTCGGCCGCAGCATCGCGCAGTTTGCAAAGCAGGCGATCCGCGGCGATCTGCGTGCGATCAACCGCCAGCAGATGATGGAGAAATTTGAATCGAAGGAGCGCGAGATCATCACCGTCAAGGTCACACAGATCGACCCGCTCCGCGGTACCGTGACGGTCGAATACGATCACACCGAGCTTTATCTCTCCCGCAATGAGCAGCTCTTTACCGAGACAATGGTTGACGGCAAGCCCGTCCGTGTCTATGAGCCGCTCAAGGAAGGACAACTGATTAAGGTGTTTGTCACAACAATCGCAAACCGCGACAAAAAGCCGATCGTTCGCATTTCGCGTGTGGACAGAGGCTTTGTGGAAAAGCTCTTTGAGCAGGCAATCCCCGAAATCGCAGACGGCACGGTCGAGATTCATGCCGTTTCGCGTGAGGCCGGCTTCCGCTCCAAGATCGCGGTCAGCTCCAATGACCCGAACGTGGATGCGGTCGGAACCTGCATCGGACCGCACAGCTCCCGTATCAATACAGTGCTGAATGAGCTGCACGGCGAAAAAATCGACATTATCCCGTATTCCGATGATCCGGAGGAATTCATCACCCGTGCGCTTGCACCGGCAACGGTGATTTCCACGACGCTTGCAGACGACGGTACACGCGCTGCAACGGTCATTGTTCCGAACGATCAGCTCTCGCTGGCAATCGGCAACAAAGGTCAGAATGCCAAGCTCGCTGCAAAGCTCACCGGCTATAAAATCGACATCAAATCCGAATTCCCCGATCCGGAACCGGAATCCGATGATGTGGATGCAGAGGGCTATGAGATTCTGGAGGATGCCGCAGAGCTGGATCAGCTCGACGGCAGCAGCGCAGAGGTCTGAGCCATGACACCGAAAAAAATACCGCTGCGGATGTGCCTCGGCTGCAATGAAATGAAGCCGAAGCGCGAACTGATCCGCGTGGTACATCAGAAGGACTGCAGCATCCTGCTCGATGCAACCGGCAAACAGCAGGGACGCGGCGCTTATATCTGTCCGCAGCTTTCCTGTCTCAGAGCCGCACGAAAAGCAAGACGGCTGGAAAAAGCCTTCTCCTGCCGGATCTCCGAGGAGATCTACGATGCACTGGAGACAGCCATGCAGCAGGAGGGCAAAGCCGATGCCTGATGCAGCAGAAAACCGTCTGACCGCAAGCCTGACGATGTGCCGGAAAGCCGGCAGACTTCTGCTCGGCTTTGATGCGGTCAAGGATGCAGTACAGCAGGGCAGCGTAATGCTGATCCTCCTTGCCGCAGATGCATCCGCAAAAACGGAAAAGGAAATCCGCTTTTATGCAGGGAAGCTCCCCGTGCGGAAGCTCCCGCTGGATATGGACACCCTGAAGCTCTATTTCCGGAAACGGACGGCAGTCTTCGGTGTCTGCGAGGAGGGATTCGCGGCAAAGCTGATGCTGCTCTGCCCTGAATCTGAATCATGAAGGAAACAAGCGTATTCATGCCGGACGGTGTGAATACAGTGAAGCCCGATTGCGGTTTACAGGCCGCAGGAAACCGATAGGGGGTTATTGCCTATGCCATCAACAAAAGTCAAGCTGAGTGAGTTTGCCGCTGATCTGAAGCTCTCCGCACAGGAGGTCATAGATCAGCTGAAAACACTGGATGAGAAAGTGAAAAAGCCCACGACGGCTCTGACAGACGCAGAGATGAATTATCTGCTCGAATACTATACACAACAGAATCAGGTCAGCAGCTTTGATGCATATTTTGCTGACCGCAGCGATGCACAGCCGCAGGCTGCTGCGAAAAAGCCGACCCGCGCTGCAAAGCCGGAACCGGTTGCACGCCCGAAAAAGGCGGAAAAAGCTGAAAAAGCTGAGCCGAAGCCCGAAAAGAAGAAAGCTGCAAAGGCAAAGCCCGCAGCAGAGGTACCGGCACCGGCACCTGCGGAGGAGATCCCGTCTGCTGCTGCGGCACCGGAAACACAGCAGGCCACACCGGCTCCCGCTGCTGCACCTGTTGCTGAACCCGCCCAGACAGCCGAAGCACCGGCTGCACCGCGCATTCTGACCGCAGCCGAGACAGAGCGCCGCGCAAGAGAGCGTGCTGCAATGTATGAAAAGCAGCAGGCGGAAAAGGCTGCCCGCCGTGAGCGGAACCAGAAGGCACAGCAGCAGAAGCAGGCCGAAGCAGCCGCGAAGAAAGCTGCCGAAATGCAGGCACAGCAGGAGAAGGCTGCCGCAGAAGCCGCTGCAAAGGCTAAGGAAGCTGCAAAATCTGCTGCACCGGCACCCGAAAAGCAGAAAAGACAGCCGCCGCAGCCGCGCAATATCCAGAAAACTCCGAAAAAGCCTGCAAAAGCACAGGAGCGCGGCGAGATCGTCAAGATGGAGGGCGGCTTTGCCTCCTCGACAGAGGTACAGCCGAGCCAGCAGCGCCATACGGTCGATACCCGCGGCACCTATGTCGATCTCGATAAGTATAATGAGCGCTATGAGCAGATTGCTCCGCAGGGCAGAGGCGGTAAGAATGACAATCTTTCCGCCAAAAAGCAGAAGATCAATCAGAAATCCCAGCAGCGCAAGCAGCAGGCCAAATCCGGAAAATACCGTGAAACAGAGGCCGAGAAGCTCCGCCGCTTAGAGCTTGAGCGCGCAAGAAAGCAGCAGCTCAAGGTCATGATTCCGGACAGCATCGTTGTCAGTGAGCTGGCCGTCCGCCTCAAAGTCCAGGTGCGCGATGTCATCAAGAAGCTGATGGGGCTTGGTGTCATGGCGAATATCAATGAGGAGATCGACTTTGACACGGCTTCGCTGGTTGCAGAGGAGCTGGGTGCAAAGGTTGAGCATGAGGTCATTGTGACGATTGAGGAGCGCCTGATCGCTGATGATGTGGATCCGGAGGATTCTCTCGAAGAGCGCAGTCCGGTCGTTGTCGTTATGGGTCACGTTGACCACGGAAAGACCTCCATTCTCGACCGTATCCGCAATGCGCACGTTACCGACACCGAAGCAGGCGGCATTACGCAGCATATCGGTGCATATCAGGTCAAGCACGGCGGAAAGGTCATCACCTTCCTCGATACGCCCGGCCACGAGGCATTTACCTCAATGCGTGCCCGCGGTGCCAATATCACGGATATTGCCATTCTGGTCGTCGCAGCAGATGACGGCATCATGCCGCAGACCATCGAATCCATCAACCATGCAAAGGCAGCCGGTGTTTCGATCATCGTTGCCATCAATAAAATGGACAAAGAGGGCGCAAACCCTGAGCGTGTCAAGCAGCAGCTCACCGAATATGAGCTTGTCTGCGAGGAATGGGGCGGCGATACGATCTGCGTGCCGGTTTCTGCAAAGACCGGTGACGGCATTGAGGATCTGCTTGAAAATATCCTGCTTGTCGCGGAAGTGCGCGAGCTGAAAGCAAACCCGAACCGCCTTGCAAAGGGTACTGTCATCGAAGCGCGTCTGGATAAGGGCCGCGGTCCGATCGCAGCAATTCTCGTGCAGAACGGTACGCTGCATACCGGCGATGTCATCATCGCGGGCACTGCTGTCGGC
>JAFYBM010000046.1 GCA_017540225.1 Oscillospiraceae bacterium
AGCCCTGCTGCATGAAATCGACTGGCACACGCTCGGCATTCTGCTGATGATGCTCTGCGTATTGGAGGGCTTCAAGCAGGAACAGGTTCTGAATCCGCTGATCCGCTTTGCATCGCGGCTCCGCAGCATGACCGGTCTTTCTCTCTTTCTGGTATTCGGCGTTTTTTTCTCCTCAATGTTCGTTACAAATGACGTTTCGCTCGTCATTTTCGTCCCGCTGACCATCATGGTCTTCCGTGCAGGCGGAAAGGAAAAATACATTCTGCCTATTCTGACAATGGAAAATATCGCGGCAATCCGCGGTTCGCTGCTGACACCGTTCGGAAGCCCGCAGAATCTCTTTCTTTTTTCGCAGTCCGGCACATCAGTCGGACGCTTCATGCTGCATATGCTGCCGCTTTGCGCAATGTCTGCTGTGCTGCTTGTAATATTTGTCTGTATCCTCTACCGCAGGGATCTGCATGAACCGATCGGACTGACGCCTGAACAGACTGCCGGCAGTCAGCCGCCGGAGCGCAGACACATCCGCATCACTTATCTCTGCCTCTTTGCGCTAGTCATTACAGTGATCGTTTCACGCACAAATTACTGGCCCGCTGCTGTAATCATCGTGCTTGCGGGTATCGCAATTGCCGACAGAAAGCTGTTCTGCAAGGTTGATTATGTTCTGCTCGTGACGTTTCTTTGCTTTTTCATTTTCTCTTCGTCGATTGCAGCGAATCCCCAGATTGCAGGATTTCTCGGCAGAGTGGTCGCCGGTCATGAATACTGGTCGGTGATTCTCCTCAGTCAGGTGATTTCCAACGTTCCTGCATCCATTGTGCTCTATCCCTTCACAGAAAACTTTGCCGGCCTGATCTACGGTGCCGATACAGCGGGGCTTTGCTCGCTGATCGGTTCGCTTGCATCCGTCATCAATTTCCGGATCTATGTGCGCGAATATCCGCAGAACGGCAAATCGTTTATCCGTACATTTACACTGGTGAGCTGGGCATTCTTTGCTGTTGTCGTGATACCAGGGCTGCTGCTGACACAATGGCCGTTTTTCTGATTGTTTTATAGTTTCAAAGTCCGGAATCCGTTTGTCATATATCATGCAGACGGATTCCGGACTTGTTTTTTTGTCCGGCATCCCTTACACGCTCCGTCGCCGCATCTTTCAAGGGATACGGAGCCGGAGGGATTTATACACAAAGCGCAAAAATAGACATAAAATTACAAAATCATCTTGAAAAATGTGTCGGAAAATGTTATAATAAGAATATCTGTAATGTTTATTCATTTGTCTTATTCTTTGATTCAAACCATCAGCATCCCGCACACGGAGGAACGAAGCCATGATACATATTTTCGTAGTTGATGACGATAATACCAATCTGAATGTAGCCGGTCATATCCTCAGAACGAATAATATGCAGGTCACAGCACTGCATTCCGGTCAGGCACTGCTTGATACCATACGAACCGAAAACCGTCCTGATCTGATTCTGCTAGATATCAAGATGCCGGAAATGGACGGCTTTGAGACACTGGAAAAGCTGCGCGTACTGGAGCAGAAACTGGGCATTCACGAGATACCTGTCATTTTCCTGACGGCAGACGAAACTGCGGATACCGAAAAGCAGGGATTTGAGGCCGGTGTATCTGATTATATCCGCAAGCCGTTTGATCCGGATATTCTCCTGCGCCGCGTCAATAACATTGTCGCAAAGGAAAAACGTCTCAGCTCTCTCAGAGCGGAAGCAGATACGGACAAGCTGACCGGTTTTCTGAATAAAGCTGCTTCACACAGGATCATTTCCGGACTCTGTTCCAGCGATCTCGGCTGCCTGATGATTATTGACCTTGATTCGTTCAAGCTGGTCAATGATCTGTTCGGACACAAAATGGGCGATAATGTCCTGATCTGCTTCGCAGCACTTCTGCGCGGAATCGTACCGGAAGGAAGCCGGATCGGCCGGATCGGCGGCGATGAATTTCTTGTTTTTGCAAGCGGTGTCCAAAAAGAAGAAACTATTGCAGCGCTGACCAAGCAAATCAATTCCGAATTGCTCTGCAAGGCGAAGGAGCTGATGGGAGCGGATATGGGAATCCCGCTCGGTGCATCGGTCGGCTGTGTGTTCGTGCCGATGGCGGGAGAAGACTTCGATTCGCTGTTCAGACTCGCGGACAAGGCGCTCTATTCCGTCAAAAAGAACGGCAAGCACGGCTATTCGCTCTACCACACGGATATTGACCGAGAGGAAGCATTGCTCGCAAGCGAGAACGATATTGATAATTTATCCGAGATTCTCGGTGAAAGAACCATCCCGAATGTTGCATTGCAGCTAGAAAAGGAAGCGTTTTCCTATGTATACCGATACATCATGCGCTATACACTGCGCAACAACCGCAGCTTCTATAAGCTGCTGATAACACTGCATGCAAAGGAAGGAATCAACGAGCGCGACTTCAAGGATTATTGTGATGAATTCGGAAATATGGTCCGTGAAGGACTGCGTAAAACCGATATTCTCATGCGTAACCGCTTTAATCAGTATTTTGTCCTGCTGACCGATACGAAGGAAAGCGATATTTCAGTCATTACCGAAAATCTGCTGCACAGATGGGAGCTGAACGGCAGCGGCGGCGTGAACGTTTCTTTTATGAGCCGTTTTGTCCGGATTGATGCTGGAATCAAAACAGATACCGGCGAATTCAATATCGTGATCGTGGATGATGACGAAATAAATCTCAAGCTAGCAGGCCATGTACTCAGCAAGGCCGGTTATCATGTATCCGCAATGAAATCTGGCAGAACGCTCCTGAAATATCTCACTGATCACTCGCCGGATCTGATTCTGCTGGATGTGAAAATGCCGGATCCGGACGGATTTGAGACCATGCGGCAGCTTCGCCAGATTCGCGGCGCAGAGCAAATTCCGGTTGTGTTTCTGACGGCGGATTCCGATGAGGAAACCGAACGCACCGGTCTGAAGCTCGGTGCAGAGGATTTCCTGCGGAAACCGTTTATACCGGAGACAATGATCAAACGGATTCGGCGTATCACAGAGCTTTCCGCACTGCGAAAAAAGCTGTACGGTGCCGGTTGACCGTGTTCCGGACATATAATGAGGTAACTTATAATGAAGCTGATCGAAAAAAGTGAGCTTTCTCAGGTATCGCTGCTGACAATCCTGCTGTGCTTTTCGGCGTTTGCAGCAGGCCTTTCCGCAGAAGCAATCCTGATGAAATGGGAGCTTTGGCCGCTGCTCCCGATTATCGCCTGTGTCGTGATTTCATGGATTCTGCATATCCAGCAGATTTTCAGTGAAAAGCATAGATGTTTAATCTACGCAGCATTTGTTTTATTCGCATTCTTCTATTACGGCAGTCATATCACAAGCATCTTTGATACCGTTGCGGTGATGTCGGTCATACTGATCCTGTTTACGATGACGGGCGTCAAGCAGCTGATAACGCTTTTGCAGACCGGTTATTATATTACATTCGGCTACGGACTCCTGATGCTCCGGAACAGCGGAGAAACCTTCGATTCTCTGCTGATCTCCCGTACCATCCTGCATTTCTTCGTTATTACGGCGATTTGCGTCATTTCCCGTACATTGATCGATAAATGGTCGGATGTGTTCAGCCGGACACATGACGAAATTGACAAGCTGACCGAAGAAACCAATCTGCTCAATGACTTTCTGACAAATGTTTCGCATGAAACGCGCACACCGATCAATGCAATCATCGGCCTGAGCAGCATCTGCATTGATGAGGAGAAAAATGCAGATCGCTGCACAAATCTGATCTCGATCCGGAACGCCGGCAGACGCGTTGCGGAGCAGATCAGTGATATTCTGGATTTTTCGGAGATTGACCGCAATCGCCTCAAAAACAATTGCGAGGACTATATGCTTTCCTCTGTGCTGAATGATCTGGTTGAGGAGCTGCGGAGCTATAAGCCGGAGGAGATCGAGCTGGTTTTCGACGTAGATCCGGCCATTCCGTCCGTCATGTATACTGACATCGGCAAACTGCGGAAAATCTTGAGGCATCTGATTATCAACGGCATCAAATATACACGCGAGGGCGGTATTTACGTCCGGCTTCATGCAATCCGTGAAAGCTACGGCGTAAATCTGAATATTACAGTCAAGGATACGGGCATCGGAATGACGGAGGATGAGCTTGCCCGCATTTATGAACGGTATTATCAGGTTGATTCCGGACGCGCCAGAAAAGACGGCGGCCTCGGTCTCGGCATGACGATTGTTTCCGGCTTTACGGCTTCGCTCGGCGGATTCATGACAATCAGCAGCAGCCCCGGCAGCGGTACAACTGTCAATATCAGTCTGCCGCAGAAGGTCATTGAACCGGCAAGCTGTATGTCTGTTTCAAATCCGGATAAGCTGTGTCTCGGTTCCCTGCTGCTGCTGGATAAATATCCGAATCCGAATGTCCGCGAATTCTATAATCTGATGATCCGCAATATTGTCAAGGGCTTCGATGTGAAAATGCACCGAGCGGATAACATTGAGACGCTGAAAAAGCTGCTGAATTCCGTCAGGCTGACACATCTGTTTGTCAGCATGGAAGGCTATGTGATCGAACCGGAACTTTTTGAAAAAGCTGCGGAAAGCATGATCGTTGTGGTCATTGCAAACCCCAGCTTCAAGCTGCCTGCCGGCTCAAAAGCAAGAATCATGGAAAAGCCTTTTTACTGCTTTCCTGTCGCGGCTGTACTGAATAGCGACCGCACGCAGATTGAGGAGGAAGAATATCTGAGCTGCGAGGGCGTTCAGGCACTCACTGTCGATGATGAGCCGATGAATCTGATCGTTGTGAAAAACATTCTGAAGCGGTACGGCATTACGGTGACAGAAGCACAATCGGGTTTTGAAGCAATCGAAATCTGTCAGGAACGGGAATTTGATATTATTTTCATGGATCATATGATGCCCGGCATGGACGGAATCGAGGCAATGAAGCGCATCCGTTCCGGCAATGCGAAAAAAGGAATTGATACACCGATCGTCGCACTGACAGCCAATGCAGTCAGTACGGCACGCGAAACATTCATTTCCGCGGGGTTCAACGGCTTTGTCAGTAAGCCGATTGAACTTGTCGAGCTGGAGCGCGTGCTCCGGAAGCTCCTGCCGCAGCGCGCGCTGACCGTAAAAAAGCCGCTGCAGCAGCAGCCTGCATCAACCGTAGCTGCTGTTGCAGCATTTGAGGCTGCACCGCCGGAAACCGCTGAACAGGCGCAGGAAAATACGCTTTCTGTGATGAAGCGGCTGGAGGAATGCGGTCTGGATACCGCAGAAGCACTCCGTTACTGTGCCGATGATCCGGAATTTTATCTGACCCTTGTGCAGCAGACTGTGACAGAATCGAATGAAAAACAGCAGAAGCTCTCCGCCTATTTCGCTGACAGAGATCTGAAAAACTATGAGATCCTTGTTCACGCTCTGAAAAACACACTGAAGCTGATCGGCAGCAGCGCGCTATCCGAACGTGCCAAAGAGCTGGAATTTGCTGCAAAAGACAATGATTATGCGCTCATTGCGCAGAAGCATGAAGCGCTGATCTCCGATTACAGACAGCTTACGGCGCGTTTACAGGAAATCTGCGGCGAAGCTCCGGAGGCTGCTCCGGAAGAGCCGGAGGAGGAAATCATGGACTTCCCGCCGGAAATGGACAGCAGTTCTGACGAGGATGACATCATTGAATTTGAATCGTTCGGAGAGGAGGGGTGATATGGTTACGGATAAACTGAAACAATATGTTCTCAATGACAAACATGATCTCAAGACGCGCGTATTTGTGCTGATGAGCACGGTCATGTTCTTTTCATGGGGATTCACTCTGATCGAAACCATCATCACCGGCCGCCCGCTGATGCATATTCTGCTGATGGCAGCAGCAGTCACGGTTTTTGCGGCTGTCTGCATTCTTACCATCCGTTTCAGCCATATCAGGCTCGGTGCAGTGCTCGTAGCATTCGGCCTCTGCCTCA
>JAFYBM010000005.1 GCA_017540225.1 Oscillospiraceae bacterium
AGGATGGGCAGAATGTGGTATCATGGAGATGCTGAATGCCATGATTCCGTGCCCGGAAAGGATTGGTATGAAAGCACAAAAGTTACCGTCTGGAAAATGGCGTGTTCAGATCTTGCTCGGACATGATGAAGAAGGCAAGCGTATCATGAAATCTATCAGCGCAAATACAGAATGGGAGGCGCTGAAACTCGCATCGGAATTCACGGACAGTCCGCCGGAGTTCCGGATTGATGATATGACAGTGAAGGAGGCACTGGACTCGTTCATTGACAGCCGCAGACATGTGATTGCACCGTCAACGCTGTATGGCTATGAGAGCATCGCAAAAAACCGGCTTACATATCTGCACAATATCCCGATCAAGAAGCTGAAGCGCGTGGATATCCAGTTTGCGATCAATGCAGATGCCGAGCGCGGGCTCAGTCATAAGACAATGAAACAGGCAATCGGACTGCTGCACAGTGCGCTGGCATTGTTCGACATCAACATTCCGAATGCAGGCAGTTTCCGGCTTCCGCCGAAAAAGCCGCCGAAGGGTGATCTGCCGGATCTCCCGCTGGTCATCCGCACGCTGATCGGTTCCAGTGTTGAGCTGCCGTGTCTGCTTGCGGTATGGTGCGGCGGTATGCGCATCAGTGAAGTGCGCGGCTTGCAATACCAGGATATAGTCGAAACGAAAAACGGCTATTTTCTCAAGGTGCATCGCTCCCGTATCTGTATCAACGGTCACGACTATGTAACCGAGCGAAACAAGACGCCGAAATCGACTCGTGATGTTCCGTTGCCGGCTTATCTGCTCGATCTGATTCAGAAGTCGGAACACAAGAGCGACGATGAGTTCATCATCAGCGAAAACTACGGAGCAATCAAGCGCCGCTATGACCGCCTTCTGAAAAAGAACGGCATCAAAATGACCTTCCATGAGCTGCGTGCACAGTTTGCGACCGCGATGAACGATCTCGGCGTGCGCAAGGAGATCTTGCAGATGCTCGGCGGATGGTCTACCAGCAAGGTGCTCGATGAGGTTTACATCCGGACGCCGCAGAGCAAACTGATCGAGGGCATGAAGGTGTTTGACGACTACATGAACGCACTGGTCACACAGTGCAAGGCGGAAAAACTGGCTTCTGAAAATCACACAGAAGCGCAAAATCACACGGATCACCAAAAAGAATAATGCGAAAATCACGTAAATACGGCAAAAGCAGAAGCGGTCATTTTTATTCGATTCCTTCTGCCCCTGCCATTGCAAAATGTCGTAGATGCGTGAAAATCTCGTATCTACGACTTTTTTATTACCCCGGATTTTGAAATAAATTTCCGTATTCGGAAAGAAATTTCCGTATTTTGAACCTTTTTTCACCCAAAATCACACGAGATGTGATTGGTTTGTGTGCAAGCCAAAAAGTAACCTTATTATGCCCGATGGGTTAGGCATAATGCTAGATTACAGGAGGTGTCGGTATGTCCGCTACTGAAAGACTGAGAGAACATTTCTGGGGCCTTGACCTCAACAGAGGAAATATGGAATTGACAAAACGTGAAGATATGTATTGCTATTTTATTGTTGAACATACTTCCGATTCGGAATTTGCTTATAAACAGGCACTCTCACTTTTGGTTGCAGGTTGCCGTAATTTTGTTTTCTATGGGAAGGCAGAGGCAATTTGGCATTTGCAAACTGATCTTGCTGATATTCAGATGAATCCAGAAATGGAGGAAGTGGCATTAACATCTAGTGTTGACAGTTTCGATGATTTCGTTGATGGATTAGCTGAACTGCTGTCAATTCGACCATTCGTTCCGTTTCATACTTATCTGATATATGATGACCGTGAAATCTACGCCGAAGTGCTGAAACGATTGAAAATTGCCGGGAAGACAGCGTGATATTTATACGATTTAGAATGCCAATTGCGTAAGGAGCAATACGATGTTCTGGGATAAAATCTCACCGTTATACGATTTGTTCGAGAAGATATATAACGGAAAAGATTACAGCGGCACCGGCGCGAAGGTCGCTGAATTCATCGAGCCGACCGACACGGTGCTGGAATGTGCCTGCGGCACCGGCGCGATCAGCATCTACATCGCACCGAAGTGCAGACGGCTGATCGCAACCGATTTCGCTGCCGGTATGCTGCGGCAGGCTGCAAAGAAATGCCGCAGGTTTGAGAATGTCGTGTTCCGGAAGGCAGACATTACGCATCTCAAATGCAAGGACGGGCGGTTTGACAAGGTGGTTGCCGGCAATGTGATTCATCTGCTCCCGAATCCGGAACAGGCATTGCATGAACTGGAGCGTGTTGTGAAACCGCGCGGCAGGATCATCATTCCGACATATATCAATATGTCCAAGAAAACGGGAACCGCCGCGGTCAAATTCATCACGCTGCTGGGTGCCGATTTCAAGCGACAGTTTGATCTCAACTCATACAAGCAATTCTTTGCGGATATGGGCTATGAGAATGTCGGGTTCCATGTGGTGGAAGGCAGAATGCCCTGCGCGATTGCGGTCATCACGAAGAAATAAACGGTCAAAAAGTGTTCATGTATAAAGCATCTGCTGCGGCAGGTGCTTTATTTTTCACCGCCCGGATCAAATGCTGTAATGATGATCGCTGTATTTGCTTTTCGATGTACGAAAACCGCGCTGTATCCGGTTGACTTTTACATCTCGGTTTGCTATAATAAGGATAATCTTCCGGCAGCCGTTTGCGATCTGCATTCTGATTGCCGGATAAAGGAGTTCCATCATGGATAAAACAGACTTTTTATCGTTCGCGCCGGATAATATTGCGTTGATACGAAAGGCGCGTGAATTGCTGGATACATACAATGCAACCCGATTTGACGAGGCAGACCGCCGGACTGCTCTGCTGCATGAGATGCTCGGAAGCTGCGGTGAAGATGTCATGGTGCAGCAGCCGTTCAAGGTTCTGTACGGGATTCATGTGCATATCGGCAGTCATGTCTTCATCAATTACGGTGCAGATTTTCTGGACAGCGGTGAAATTCGCATCGGCAGCCGTGTTCTGATCGGACCGGAGGTCAAGCTCTTTGCAGGCAATCATTCCCTGATACCGGAGGAGCGGATTAAAATCATCAACGGCGCGATGCAGATGATCTCACAGGCAGAACCGATCGAGATCGGGGATGATGTATGGATCGGCGGCAATGTTACCGTTTGTCCGGGCGTGAAGATCGGAAACAGAGCGGTGATCGCGGCAGGTGCCGTCGTAACAAAGGATGTCCCGGATGGCTGCCTTGTCGGCGGAAATCCTGCGAGGATTATCAAAAAGATTGAGGAATAGATATATTTGAGAGGGATTATGGATCACAATATCATTGCAAAATTTATCCGAAAACAGAAGGTTGCATTTATTTGCTCGGTGGACGAAGAAGGCTTCCCGAATGTCAAAGCCATGCTGAAGCCGCGCAAAACGGACGGGCTGCACACATTCTGGTTTTCCACGAACACTTCTTCCATGCGCGTTCAACAGTACCGGAAAAATCCGAATGCCTGCATTTACTTTTATCATAAGGGTTTGATCCGGTATACGGGTGTGATGCTGAAAGGCAGAATGGAAGTGCTGACCGATCAGCAGACAAAGGACATGATCTGGCGCAGGGGTGACACAATGTTTTATCAAGGCGGTGTGACCGATCCCGATTACTGCGTATTGAAATTCACCGCAAACAGCGGAAGATACTACTGCGATCTGAAAACAGAAAACTTTGTCCTTGAATAAAAAAGTTCCCTCTGCCGGAAGCATCCTGCAGAGGGGCTGTTTTATCCGTACATCTTTGCTCTTTCCCGTTTTTTCAGGATGACGGAGCTGATCATCCATGAGATCAGCAGTTCCAGCGAACCGCCGATATAGAGAAGGATACTCATGCACGCATATCCCAGTCCGTCCCATGAATTGTGGTTTTGCTCTGCCGCGATCCAGAAAGCAGCGGCTGCAGCGATGATCAGCGCATAGACCGTCGTATTGATGCGGACGAACCTTTTTCGTTTCCTGCATTCCGCCGGGATCATGTTCCGGTTCGGGAGCCAGAATGCGAGCAGGAGCAGGACCGTGATGATGATATGCAGGATCATGCCGGTGTCATATCCGACGTCGGCTGCTCTTTCCGCTGCCGTTCTCTGCTTTTTCCGCTTTGTATCACATAGCAGGGATTTCGGACAGCCGTTTCTGGTCACGACCGTGACAAGGTCGCCGACCTGACAGGTGCGGTCCGATGTGAAAATGTGGGGGCTGGAATATGTTTCTCCGCTTTCGGTGTCGCGGTACCGGAAGGTCAGGTAAATGCCGCCCCTGTCATTGGGGTCATACGTGCTGATCTCAGATACGGGGAGCGTCTCGACCTTTTCGGTATACCGGAATTCTGCGATCAGCCGTTCACCGTAAAACGCACACTCAAGCAGCAAAGTAAAAAACAAAAATGTCAGAATGCACAGTACAAAGCCTTTTCTCATGATGACGCACTCCTTTCAGATGCTCCGCGGACAGGCCGTCTGCCCGTCCTTTTCTATATTGTAGCATGAAAAAGCGGGAACGGAAAGGTGTCGCCTGTCACTTTGACCGTGACAAATGTCATATCATGGCAGAAAAAAGCGTCAAGCCTCTCCCGGGATCATCCGGCAGAGGCTTTTTCATGCTTCAGGTGATAGACCGCGCAGGCATTGCGGTACATGAGGCTTTCCCGCTGTGCCGCGGTGATATCCAGCGACGCGGCAAGATCCAGATGTGCTTTCTGGCCGCAGCTGCCGAAATCGGAGCCGAACAGGAACCGGTGCGGCATGGCGGGGATCGCCGCTTCCAGTGCGGCTTTGATCTGCGGGATATATGCCGGGTCATCTGCCGTGGACGAGATATCGAAATACACGTTTTCGCAGTCCCGGAGCGCAGCAAAGCACTGTGCCGCCGCCGGATAGAAGCAGTGGCAGCATACAAAGGTATTCTGCGGCCGGCTTTCTGCGAGCGTCTTCATGATCTGCGGCGCGGCATACTGCGGATCGTCCCAGCCGGTGTGGAACAGTACCGGCACGGAAAATTCCGCCGCCAGCTCCCAGACCGGCATCAGTACGGGATCCGTGCAGAAAAAATGCTCATGCCCGGTAAAGAGCTTCATCCCGATGATCTCGCCGCGTTCCAGCAGTGTTTTGCAGAAGCGAAGCTGCTCCGGATAGCTGAAAAACGGGCTGATGCCTGCGATCACTCTGATGATGCTGTCGCCGCGGAACAGCGCAGCGCAGTCGGCAGTTGAACCGATCGTGCTTTCCAATGAAGAATCCGCAATGACAATTCCCGTGTCAACGCCGTTTTTCCGCAGCTCTGCAAGGAGTGCTTCCCGCTTGGCGGGAAAACCGGGATAATCAACGGGCAGATGCAGATGTGCGTCAATGATCATAGTTTCGTCCTCACAGCCATTTTTTCTTTTTGAAGAACACGAGGCTGA
>JAFYBM010000047.1 GCA_017540225.1 Oscillospiraceae bacterium
GTTGTGGTAGATGCGATTCTGCCGCATATGGATGCCATTGATCGGATGAAAAAAGCAGGCGCCGGCGGCGGAAAAAAGCCGGCCTTTATCGTAACATCTTCCTATGACAACAGCTTTGTCGAGCAGCAGGTCATGCAGAACGGCGCTGCCTATTTCATGCTGAAGCCGTTTGATCTCAACGTACTCGGCGAGCGCATCGCCCTGCTGACAAACAAGCAGCCGCTCGGTGCAATCGCAAGCAGAGCCGGTCAGGATCTTGCAATTACGATCACCGATATTATCCATCAGCTCGGCGTACCCGCCCATATCAAGGGCTATCATTATCTGCGCTGTGCGATCGTCAGCGCCTATCATGATCCGGATCTGCTCGACAGCGTGACAAAACAGCTTTATCCGCGTGTCGCAGAGCAGTTCCACACAACGCCGTCCCGCGTGGAGCGCGCCATCCGCCATGCAATCGAAATCGCATGGGACAGAGGCAATCTCGATACATTGAACTCGTTTTTCGGGTATACCGTCAACACCTGCAAGGGCAAGCCGACCAATTCAGAGTTTATCGCACTGATTACGGACAAGCTGCGCCTGCAAAATAATTCATAAAGGAAGGAAAAAACTATGGCAATGCAAAAAATCGCACCTGAACAGTGGGACAAAAACCCCTTTGAAGCAATCGGAAAGGACTGGTTCCTGCTGACAGCAGGAACCGAAGAAGCCGGCTGGAATACCATGACCTGCTCATGGGGCGCAGTCGGTGTGATCTGGAATAAGCCGACTGTTACCTGCTATGTCCGGCATTCACGGCACACGCTTGGTTTTCTTGCGCAGCAGGATACATTTACACTCTCGTTTTTCGGCGCAGAATACAAAAAAGCACTGGCCTTCTGCGGTTCCCACAGCGGCCGCGACTGCGACAAGGCCGCCGAAGCCGGTCTGCATCCTGTCGCAATTGACGGCGGCATGAGCTTTGCGGAAGCGGAAACTGTGATCGTCTGCAAAAAGCGCTTTGCCGCAGACATGAATATTGCCGATCTGCCCGAGGAAATCGCTGCAAATTTCTATGCGGACAACGACACCCACAGAATGTATCTCGGAGAGATCCTTGCTATCTACCGGAACGCATAAGCCGGCAGTCTGTCGGGAACCTATTGCGCGTCAATATAAATTTTGAGCAAACTATTCTTATATTTCTCATCTCAATCATTTTTCTTCAAACGTGAACCTCTGTTCCTTTCCGGAGCAGAGGTTTTTTCAATGATCCGAAAATGAAAACAACGCTGTAAAGCGGAAATCTTATGGAAGCATTCTGCAAAACGGAAACTGCCGAATGCAGAGCCGCTGCGGGAAAAATAGTATTTTCTATTGACTTTTGACATGAATTGGAGTATAATGATTTTGTATCTTAAAAGGCCGTTTTTTTGCGTGATTATCCGAAAAAAACGTTGATTTCCCCGCAAAAGAACGCGGCCGGAAAGGAGCGGTATCAATGGATCAGACGATTCTGAAAATTCTGGAGCTGGATGCCGCAACAGAAGAACGCCTCAGCGCTTCCAAATTACAGTGCGAAGCCATGATCTCCGATGCCCGCCGTCAGGCTGCCGCCATAAAGCAGGCGCAGCGTCATCAGACACGCGACAGCATTATTGAACTGGAGGAGCAGAAGCGTTCCGAATGTGAGCAGAAAATCGAGGCGCTGCGCGGCGGATTTGACCGCAGGACAGAAGCAATGGCTGCACAGTTCGATGCGCAGCACGATACGCTGCTGCAAGCACTCTTTGAAGCAACCCTGAACGAAGCGGAGGCCTGAGCCTATGCCGAATCAATATCAGGCGACTGCGGCTGCCATCCGTGCGGCTTACGGTCACAGGCTGCGCAATGCGGAATACTGCGATCTGCTGAACCTGCACTCGGTTCCGGAGGTCGTTTCCTATCTGAAGGAAACCGAGGCCTACGGCGAGCTGCTGCGCGAGCTTGAGCCGGCTTATACACACCGCGGGTATCTGGAAATGCTGCTCAAGCGAAGCCTTTTTACGCAGTGTCTGCATTTTTGTGCGCTGGAGCATCTGCAAAAAACACCCTTTTTCCGTTTTTTCATCTATGAATACGAGATCCGCGAGCTGATGAAAAAGATTCAGCTCATGCCGAGCGGCAATGCTTCCTATATCTCGGAAATGGATGCATGGCTCGGCCCGTATCTCAGCTATTCACAGGATGCGCTGGCGCGTGCGGAAACAACAGACGGGATCATCGCTGTCGTTGCGCAGACGCCCTATGCAGCCGTCCTGCGGCAGCATTACAAAAAAAACGGGAATTCCGATTACACCGGTCTGGAAATCGCACTGCGTGCCTGCTATTTGCAGCGCATTCTGCAGGAAGCCGAGCGAGCCGTCCGCGGCGATGACCTTTCCGCCCTCAGGCAGCTGATCGCGGAGCAGGTCGATCTCATCAATCTCATCAACGCATACCGCCTCAAGCGCGTTTTTCATGCGGATGAGGACACGCTGCACAGCATGATGCTGCCGATTCAGGGCAGACTGCCGAAGCGTGTCTGCGAGGAGCTTTATGCCGCCCCGAATCTCACCGCATTCATTGAAGTCCTGAAAACAACCCGCTACGGCCGGATGCTCGACTGGGAACTGAACGATACGCCGGAAGCCATGCAGCTGGAGCACGCATTTCAAATGCTGCGCCAGAAAACGGCCCGTTCCGCGATGCATTTTTCCGGACACGCCGCCGTCAGCCTCTATGCGGTACACGTTCTCTACCAGATCGAGGTCGAAAACCTTATCACAATCATTGAAGGGATCCGGTACGGCAAGCCCGTATCGTATCTGCAATCCCTGCTGATTACGGGGGATTAAAGCGCTTTTTCACAGCAAGGAGGTGCTGTTTTTGTCTATTGAAAAGCTGGAGCTGGTCAGTATCGCGGGCGCAGCTCCGAGTCTGGATGAAGCCATTGCCGCCTGTCTGCAAAGCGGTGTCTTTCATATCGAAAACGCCGCAAAGCTGCTGGGCAGTACGGAGGATTCCGGCGGAACCCGCTCAGACGACAATCCTTATTCGGAGGCGCTGCGGGCACTGACTGAATTTGATCTGCGGCAGATCCGGTTCAATCCGGATCAGGAACCGCTGCCGGCAGAGTTTTCGCCGGAGCAGATCCTCTCGGAAACAAAGCGGATCTCCGGCCGCCTCAAGGATGTCCGCGAGGGACTCTCTGCTGCACGCAAGCAGATTGCAGATTATGAAAGTGCAGCGATACACCTGAAAAATCTCACCGGCTCCGATCTGGATCTCGGCAGACTGCTCCAATGCAAGCACATTCTCTACCGCTTCGGCAGAATGCCGGAGGAAAATGTGCAGAAGCTGGAATTTTACAGCGATGAGGGACTGATCTTTCAGGCGTATCACACAGCGCACGAATATGTGTGGGGCTTTTATTTCGCCACACAGGAGCGCATTCTTCAGGTCGATGCAATCATGAAATCGCTGCTCTTTGAGCGCTATGAGCTGCCGCCCGATCTTTCCGGCACGCCGGAGCAGGCACTGGCAGAACTGCAAATCAAACTGACAGAGAAAAAATCCGAGCTGGGAACACTGGAAAAGCAGGAAACGGAAATCTATGAGACGGAAGCTGACCTGCTCGGCAGAATGTACCGCTTTGCCAAATATCAGAGCGAGGTATGGAAGCTGCACAGCCAGTGCATTGTCACGCCCGGGAAATTCAGCCTGATGGGCTATGTTCCGGTCTCGGAAAAGGAAAAATTCCGGAATTATATCGACCGTGTCCCTGATCTGAGCGTCATTTATGAGGCACCGTGGGCAGATTCCAAAGTGCAGCCGCCGGTTCGTCTCAAAAACGGCTGGTTCACAAAGCCGTTCAATATGTTTGTTGAGATGTACGGGCTTCCGAACTACAACGGCTATAATCCGACAACCTTCGTTGCAATTACCTATACGCTGCTGTTCGGCATCATGTTCGGTGATCTCGGACAGGGACTGCTGCTCGCACTGATCGGCGTTTTTCTGGATAAGAAAAAGCATTTTGAGCTTGGCGCGATCATGGCGCGCATCGGTATATCCAGTGCAGTCTTCGGCGCACTCTACGGCTCGGTCTTCGGCTTCGAGGAAGCGCTCGATCCCCTGTGGGAAAAGACCGGTATCCCGTTCCTGCCGCTGAAAGCAATGGAAAACACGAATGTCATCATCTTCGGTGCAGTCGGCATCGGTGCTGTGATTATTCTCATCTCCATTCTGGTCAATATCATCGTAAAACTGCGGCGCCGGAATTTTGAGGATGCGGTATTCAGCAATAACGGCCTTGCAGGTCTTGCGTTCTTCAGCGCAACGCTGCTGCTGGTCATCGGCATTGTCGCCGGAAAGCAGCTTCTCCCGAACAGTGCGCTCATTGCGGTTATGGTGCTGACGCTTCTGCTGATGTTCTTCCGGGAGCCGCTCGGTCACTGGATGGCGCATAAGCACTACGAAATGCCGGAGCTGGGCGATTTTATCGCATCCAATTTCTTTGAATGCTTTGAGTTTCTGCTCGGCTATGCGACCAATACGCTTTCGTTTATCCGTGTCGGCGGCTTTGTATTCTCGCACGCCGGCCTGATGAGTGTGGTCATGCTGCTCTCCGATATGATCGGAAAGGATCACAAATCCATTCTCACCATCATCATCGGAAACCTGTTTGTCATGTGCCTTGAGGGCCTGATCGTCGGCATTCAGGTGCTCCGTCTTGAGTTTTATGAGGTATTCTCCCGCTGCTATGACGGCGACGGAAAGCCCTTTACGCCGATTTCGGTCACATTTGATGATTTTACGGATTCCAAGCAGTCCGAACAGACTGCTAACGCTTGAAATTTAGGAGGAAAATCCCATGTCTGTATATGAAATTCTTGAACTGATCTTTCTGCCGCTGGTGATCGTGACACTGCTCGCACTGCCGGTCTATGCGGCCATCACCAAAAAGAAAAGCGGAAAATCCATGCGCCGCGCCATGCTGACAAACCTCTGCGCATTCGGCGCTGTCATGCTTTGCGCAATTGTACTGCCGCTGGGCGGCTTTGTTTCCGCTGAGGAAGCGACCGAAGCGGCTGCCGCTGCTGCCGGTTCTGCTGCCGGCCTCGGCTATCTTGCTGCCGCGCTCGCTGTCGGCGTCGGTTCGATCGGCTGCGGTATTGCCGTCGGTCACGCTGCTCCGGCTGCAATCGGTGCAATCGCAGAGGAGCCGAAGTCCTTTGCAAAGGCTCTGATCTTCGTTGCACTGGGCGAAGGTGTTGCGATCTACGGTCTGCTGATCGCAATCATGATCCTCAGCAAGCTGTAATGCGCTGCTTCCTGATCAGCGACAACACAGATACCCTGATGGGAATGCGCCTTGCCGGTGTGGAAGGCGTTGTGGTGCATGAGCGCGCAGAAACACTTTCTGCGCTCAGCAATGCCATGCATACGGAAGGGATCGCCGTTGTCCTCATTACGGAAAAGCTCGCTGCTCTCTGCGGCGCAGAGGTGCAGGAGCTGAAAGAGCATACGGCACTGCCGCTTGTGGTCATCATTCCCGACCGCCACGGCAACTCGGATATGACTGCCGCAATCTCGCGCTATCTCGCTGAGACGGTCGGCATACACATTTAAGCAGCGCGCTTTTGCTGCATTTGGAGTTTTGAACATGGAAGCAAATCAGAAACTGACGCAGTTTATGGAGGCGGTCAACCGCAGCACTGCGGCGGAAATCTCCCGTGCGGAGACAGAAGCCGGACAGGAGGCGGAACAGATCCTGCGGGAGGCTGAGGCTCGCTGCAAGGCGGATTCTGCCCGCACAATGGCTGCTGCAAAATCCAGAATCACTGCGAAATATCAAAAAAGAATGTCTCAGGTCGGCTATCAGGGCAAGACGGCCTTTCTCAGCCGCCGGCAGACGCTGCTGATGCAGCTTTTTGCCGATCTGCGGGAAAAGCTCAATGCCTTCACTGCCTCGGCGGACTATCTGCCGTGGCTGAAAAAGCTGCTCCGGGCACATCCGCCGGCAGAAGGCGCTGCCGTGCTGCTGCGCGAAGCCGATCTGCAATACAAGGATGAGCTGGAAAAGGAGCTTTCCTGCAAGGTGACCTTCCGTGCGGACAATGCGATTCTTCTGGGCGGACTTTCGGTGCTTTCACCGGACGGCCGCCGCTGCGAAAACCATACGCTTGATGAGGCTTTTTCTTCGCAGCTCCGCAATTTCTACCGCAATCACAAAATCGACGGGGGTGACGAATGATGCAGCAGCCTGTAATCTACAGCGTCAACGGCCCTGTCGTCAAGGTGCGCGATACCGATGTGTTCTCCATGATGGAGATGGTCTATGTCGGGAACCGCCGCCTGATCGGTGAGGTCATCGGCCTGACAGACCTTGAAACGACGATTCAGGTCTATGAGAGCACCTCCGGCCTGCAAACCGGCGAGCCGGTCGAGCCGACAGGCGCTCCGATGTCGGTTACGCTCGGCCCCGGCATCCTCACAAATATCTTTGACGGCATTGAGCGGCCGCTGCGCGCACTGGAAGAAGCCTCCGGCGCCTTTATCGGCGACGGCATTGCCGTTCCGATCCTTGATACCGAAAAGGAATACGATGTTTCGGTCAAGGTGAAGGTCGGAACCATGATGCAGCCCGGCGAAGCCTATGCCTCCTGTCCGGAGACCTCCGCGATCCTGCACCTTTGCATGGTGCCCCCGCATCTCTCCGGAAAGGTCGTATTTGCCGCAAAAGACGGCAAATACAGGATCAATGACGAGATCATCCGCCTTGAGGATGCAGCCGGCCGTGTGCATTCCCTGACGCTCTGCCAGAAATGGCCGATCCGCCGTCCGCGGCCCGCTGCCAGACGGCTCCCGCCCTCCCGCCCGATGATTACCGGTCAGCGTGTGCTGGATACGCTGTTCCCGATTGCAAGAGGCGGCACAGCGGCAATTCCCGGCGGCTTCGGTACCGGCAAAACCATGACACAGCATCAGATTGCAAAATGGTGCGATGCAGATATTATCGTTTATATCGGCTGCGGCGAGCGCGGCAATGAAATGACGCAGGTGCTTGAGGAATTCACCGCGCTGAATGACCCGCGCACGGGAAAATCCCTGATGGAGCGCACCGTGCTGATCGCTAACACCTCCAATATGCCGGTCGCGGCGCGTGAGGCGTAGACCTATACCGGCATCACGCTTGCGGAATATTACCGCGACATGGGCTATCATATTGCGATCATGGCGGATTCAACCTCCCGCTGGGCAGAGGCACTGCGCGAGATCTCCGGCCGCCTTGAGGAAATGCCTGCGGAAGAAGGCTATCCGGCCTATCTGCCGTCCAGACTGTCGCAGTTCTATGAGCGCACCGGCGCCTATGAAACACTCAACGGCAGAGAGGGCAGCGTCACGGTCATCGGTGCCGTTTCGCCGCAGGGCTCCGACTTCTCCGAGCCGGTCACGCAGAATACACGCCGCTTTGTGCGCTGCTTCTGGGGACTGGACAAGTCGCTGGCCTATGCGCGTCACTATCCGGCAATCAACTGGACAATGAGCTACAGTGAATATCTCGATGATCTGGCACATTTCTATGAAACAGAGGTCGATGCAAAATTCAATGAATACCGCACGGAGATCAGCGCGCTGCTGAAAGAGGAGCAATCGCTGATGGATATTGTGCGTCTCATCGGCTCGGATGTGCTGCCGGACGATCAGAAGCTGGTCATTGAAATTGCGCGTCTGATCCGTGTCGGCTTTTTGCAGCAGAATGCCTATCATGCAGAGGATACCTATGTCCCGCTCAATAAGCAGTTTCGCATGATGGAGCTGATTCTGCACGTTTACCGCCGCACAAAGGAGCTGCTCGCAGAGCACGTTGCACTGGATGCAATCAGAAACAGCGGTGTCATGGAGCTTGTTATCAAGGTGAAATACGACATCCCGAACCGCCAGCTTGAACGCTTCGATGCGCTGACACAGCAGATCGACGGGATGCTCGATCAGCTTCGCACACAGAAAAAGGAGGTGCTGTGATCCGTGAGTCTGCAATATTTCGGGCTGCACAGCATCAGCGGCTCTCTGGTCGTTCTTGATCATGTTGAGGGCGCTCAGTTTGACGAAATGGCGCGCATTGTGCTGGATGACGGCACAGAACGCACCGGCAGAGTTGCCATGCTCGAAGGCGACAAGGCGATTTTACAGGTTTTTGAAGGCACACAGGGCTTTTCCCTGACGAATACCCGCACCCAGTTCACCGGCCGGCCGATGGAAATGCCGCTTTCCGGCGACCTGCTCGGCAGAGTATTCACGGGCGCAGGCCGTCCCGCAGACGGGCTTGGAGAGGTCATGCCGGAAAAATTCGGTGACATCAACGGTGCGCCGCTGAATCCGGTCTCGCGGCAGTATCCGCGAAATTATATCCAGACCGGCATTTCCTCGATCGACTGCCTGATGACGCTGATCCGCGGGCAAAAGCTGCCGATCTTTTCCGGCACAGGTCTTTCGCACAATAAGCTCGCCGTGCAGATCGTCAATCAGGCAAAGATTGCAAAGGCTGAGGCGGAAGCGGACGGTGCCGGCTCGGAATTTGCAGTGGTCTTTGCTGCAATGGGCATTCAGAACGATGTTGCGGATTATTTCCGCCGCAGCTTTGCCGAAAGCGGCGTACTGCAAAATGTCGTCATGTTTCTGAACCTCGCAAATGATCCGATCGTGGAGCGAATCATCACACCGCGCTGCGCACTGACTGCTGCGGAATATCTCGCCTACGAAAAGCATATGCATATTCTCGTTGTTATGACGGATATGACAGCCTATGCTGAAGCGCTGCGCGAATTTTCGTCCTCAAAGGGTGAAATTCCGGGCAGAAAAGGCTTTCCGGGCTATCTCTATTCTGATCTTGCTTCACTTTATGAGCGTGCAGGCATCATCGAAGGACAGGAGGGCAGTGTCACGCAGCTCCCGATCCTCACGATGCCGAACGATGACATTACGCATCCTGTTCCCGACCTGACCGGCTATATCACGGAGGGACAGATCGTGCTGGACAGAGGCCTTGAGCAGGGCGGTGTCTATCCGCCGATCTCAGTGCTGCCGTCACTCTCCCGTCTGATGAAGGACGGCATCGGTGAAGGCTATACAAGAGCCGATCACGCAGCCGTCGCCAACCAGCTTTTTGCGTCCTATGCACAGGTGCAGGATGCACGCTCGCTGGCATCCGTCATCGGTGAGGAGGAGCTTTCTCCGCTGGACAAGAAATATCTCGAATTCGGCAGATACTTTGAAAAATGCTTCCTGACACAGCGGCTTGACGAAAACCGCTCTATGGAGGAAACATTGGATCTCGGCTGGACGCTGCTTTCTTTGCTGCCGAAATCGGCGCTTGACCGTGTGGACGATCAGGTGCTGAATGAACATTATGACCCCGATGCCGCGCAGGCACTGATTGGGAAAACGGAGGCATAACGTGGCAAATCAGGTATTCCCGACCAAAGGTAATCTGATGGCGGCAAAACGCTCTCTGGTGCTGGCAAAGCTCGGCTATGACCTCATGGACAGAAAGCGCAATGTGCTGATCCGCGAGCTGATGCAGCTCGTTGACCGTGCAAAGGAGCTGCGCGGCAATATTGAGCAGACCTATGTGACCGCATACGCTGTCTTACAGGAGGCCAATATCACACTGGGCATCATCGACCGCTTTGCCAATACCATCGAGCTGGACGATACGATTCAGATTGAAACGCGCTCCGTCATGGGCGTGGAAATACCCAAGGTTACGCATGAAGACACGCTGACCGCGGAGATCCCCTATGGCTTTCTTGATACGAATGTGCAGCTTGACGAAGCCTATGCCGCATTTACCCGCGTGAAAAATATGACGCTGATGCTTGCCGAGGTTGACAGCGGCGTGTTCCGTCTGGCAACAGCCATTCAGGCAACACAGCGCCGTGCAAATGCGCTGAAAAATGTGCTCATTCCGCGCTATACGGAGATCATCCGCACAATCTCCGATGCTTTGGAGGATAAGGAGCGCGAGGAATTCACCCGCATGAAGATCATCAAGGCAACAAAAAAAACATAAGAAACATAAGGCAGCGCGCCGCATTCAGTGAGCAATCATTGGCGGCGCACTGGCTTTATACGGACAGTGCGAAACAAGAAAATATCAGGAGAAAAATACTTCAGACAAAAAACATTGCAAATTTATAATGTGAAAGGAGTGCAGGAACATCATGAGCAGAATTGTTACCGCTGCGGCCGTGCAGATGCAGTGCAGCACTGACCCCGCAGAAAGCCTTGCAACTGCCGAACGCCTCATCCGGCAGGCTGCCGCAGACGGCGCACAGATCATTCTGCTGCCGGAGCTTTTCGAGCGGCAGTATTTCTGTCAGGAACGGCGCTATGAATATTACGCATTTGCGCAGAAAACAGAGGGGAATCCTGCTGTGCGCCGCTGCATGGAGCTTGCAAAAGAGCTTGGCGTTGTCCTGCCTGTCAGCTTCTATGAGCGTGACGGCAGCCGCCTGTTCAATTCGGCAGCGGTCATTGACGCCGACGGCGCACTGCTCGGCGTCTATCGCAAAACACACATTCCGGATGACCACTATTATCAGGAAAAATTCTATTTTTCGCCCGGTAATACCGGCTTTCTGACATGGAAAACACGCTATGCAACGATCGGTGTCGGCATTTGCTGGGATCAGTGGTTTCCGGAAACGGCGCGTGCGCTTGTGCTGAACGGCGCAGAGCTGCTGTTTTATCCGACAGCTATCGGATCCGAGCCGATTCTGGATACGGACAGCGAGCCGCACTGGCAAACCTGTATGCAGGGGCACGCTGCCTGCAATCTCACGCCGGTCATCGCGGCAAACCGCATCGGGGAGGAAACCGTTTCGCCCTGCGAAGCAAACGGCGGACAGCAATCGGCATTGCAATTTTACGGCTCATCCTTCCTGACAACAGAGACCGGACAGATCGCCGCACAGGCAGGACGCGGAGAAGAAGCCGTTGTTATGCACTGCTATGACCTTGACCGGATCGCGCAGGAAAAGCTCGAATGGGGGCTGTTCCGTGACCGCCGGCCGCATTGCTACGGTGCGATCACGGCGGATTTATAATGATAATCAAGCCGAAAGGCTGATTATATATTTCAGAAAAAGGAGTAAATTGTTTGAAATTCACAAGTGCATCGGAGATTGCAGCATAACCGCGGGAGGTTTGCCGGCAATCGCCCCTCCCGCCGAAAAGCAATTGCAGTCGACATTTTTCAGGAGGTAAAACAATGAATAAAAATGACTATATTATCCGTTTGGAAGAAAAAAAAGACCGCCGTGCGGTCGAAAACCTGATCCGTGAGGCATTCTGGAACGTATACCGTCCGGGATGCAGTGAGCATTATGTCATGCACGTTCTGCGGGACGATCCGGCTTTCATTCCGGAGCTGAATCTTGTCATGGAGCAGAACGGCACGCCGATCGGTCAGAATATGTTTATGAAAACCGTGATCGAGGCCGATGACGGCCGCGTGATCGACATTCTGACAATGGGACCGATCTCCATTGCACCTGATCGGAAACGGCAGGGCTACGGAAAAATCCTGCTGGATGCTTCACTGGAAAAGGCGGCAAAAATGGGCTTCGGTGCCGTGCTGTTTGAGGGCAATATTGATTTCTACGGCAAGAGCGGCTTTGATTATGCAAGCCGGTTCGGCATTCGGTATCACGATCTGCCGGAGGATGCGGATGCATCCTTTTTCCTCTGCAAGGAGCTGATCGCCGGATACCTGAACGGTGTGACCGGTGTTTATCAGACGCCGCAGGGGTATTATGTTGATGATGCCGATGTGGAGGCGTTCGACAGGACGTTTCCGCCGAAGCAGAAGCTGAAGCTGCCGGGGCAGATTTTTGATTAAAAAACGGAAAGCAAACAGAGAGAGCAGGGGATGATCCCCTGCTCTCTTTTCTTGTCTCTATTGATGTTCCGTGCGCTGCGGCGCTTTGTTTTCAAGACGGAAAATCTGCTTCGGCAATGCATTATCCAGCTTCTTCACTGCGTGTGAAATCGCAAAAAAAGAAAAAAGTCCTCTGCTGGACAAACAATGATTATGATTTGTCCTTCCTGCAAATGGTTTACCGTGAGCCGGCGATGCACGATATCGCAAACAAGATTCTGAACACGCCGCTTGCAAAAGGAAAACAGCAGAGAGGAGAACGCTACCGCCAGAAGCAGGTCTTTGTCGATATGGCCAAGGATGTGCTCAATGACGAGCAAAAAACCAAGGACATGACGCAATTTGACAAGGACATAATCGTTCTCGACACCTCAATCGCTGAGAATGCATATAAAAAGGTTCTGAATCCGCCCGAAAAGAAGAAGGGTACACAGAAAGCACCTGTTGAACTCGCTGATATGAATCCGCAAACCTATGTAAACCAGATCAAGGAGCTGAATGCAGTCAACAACGGCAAGGATCACGCAAAAGAGCTGACGGAAATCGCAGCCTCGCTCCTGACGATTGAATCAATCAGCAAAAAGGCGGATAAGCTCGGTGTGGAAGCAATTGTCTCGCAGAAGGAATTTGACAAGGCCGTGCGGAGGAACA
>JAFYBM010000048.1 GCA_017540225.1 Oscillospiraceae bacterium
ATGTCCTGCGGATATTCCTCGGCAAGATTCAGCAGCTCGTTGATGCTTCCGCTGACGGAGGCTTCATTCTTCTGAATATCCTCAAAAATCTCTGCGAGGCGAAGATATTTTGCGTAGGTGCTGTCTATTTCGGAGAGATTGCTCAGATCATCGCTGTGCTTTGCAATCATCTTCATGGTCGGATATTTGTTGTCAAATGTATCAGCGCCGATACACAGATCAATCACCTCTCTGCGGTGCGCCTCCTCATTTTCAGAAAGTGATTCGCGCTGCTTGTAGTAATCAAGCATCAGCGGCCCGAAAAAACCGATCTCAGCCGGATCAAAATCATTGACCATATATTCTGCCATGGCATTGCCGTTGCCGTTCAGATATGAAAGATAACGCAGTGAAGTATCCGTCGGGTATTCGGATGACAATGTGTAGCTGCCGCCCTGCGCAAGCGTTGACCATGCTTTCGCGTGTTCGCCTGCGAGCCGGTAAAACCGCACGGCATACGCCATATCGCCGCTTGTCAGGAACAGCTCTGCCTGAACAAACGGCAAAAGGATGTCTTTTGATACCGAGGTCAGGACATCCTGCGGCGTACTGCCGTAAGCGAGCAGCACAACAGACACGAGCGAACATACGCCGCCCGTTATCATAACAGCTTTTCCGTGCGGCGCAGCGGATTTCTCTTTTGCCTTGCTTCCTGTGACGGCACGCGCTGCAAGCGTAAAGCATCCGGCCTCAAGCATTGCAAGGAGCAGCTTTGAAAACGCCGAACTCATAAAGGAAGGCGTATGATCGAACGGGACAAGGTAATAGCCCGCTTCCAGAACCGGAAATACCATGAAGGAAAGCAGCACTAAGACCGTTGCCGCAATTTTACCGCCGTGCTTCCGGTCTTCGGCCGAAAACAGCGCTTCCAGTGCCGCCGAAAGCGTGAATGCAGCCAGCACACAGACGATGCCCTCCGCCGTATAGCCGATGACGGTTTGCAGCGTCTTGTCGGACTCGGTCAGTGACATGATAAACTGCTCCGAGATACGGCGCAGCGCAAAAACGGATGTAAACAGCAATGCGGCCGGTACTGCGGCTTTCCCGCGGATCAGCCTGGACATGAGAGCGAGGGAGCCGAACATCGCGGCATAACCCAATATAATGCTCAGACACATGACCGGTACGGAAAGCACGGTCTTGGTAGTGAGCATGATGACAGAGCGCAGCAGATAGGGGAGCAGCTCCAGCAGAATCATTGCTGTCATCAAAGCCGCACCGATGCTGGGTTTCAGGCGGGTTTTTGCTTTTGCAGAGTCAGCCGGCTCTGCGGATGATGCAGAAGGCTGCTTCGGCGGCTTCTGTTTTTTCTCCTTCTTCGGCTTTTTCGTTTCACTTTGCGCGTTTCCGGAAGTGACCGGCGGCGGAGCAGAAGGTATATCATCTGTCGGCGCGGTTTCCTGCGGCGGCTGTACCTGCGGCGGCGCTGCGGCTGTCTCAGGGATTTGCGTTGCCTTTCCGCAGTAAGTGCAGAATTTTGACTGATTTTCGATTTCTTTTCCGCAGAACGGACAGAACATTCCCAATCGCCTCCTTTATTACGGATCGTCAATTCATTATACGATATTCAGCCATTGGCTTTATCATACTATTATATATTATAACTAAAAATAAAAGGAATGTCAAGTACTTTGTTGCAATTTATATAATTTATTACGGAAATGCCTCAGAAACTGCTGCGTGTTTTTTTAGGATCACCGTTCGGCAGAGAAAAAACGATTTTTGCAGCACCGCTTTCCGCGCTGTGCCGGCTGCCAAAAATGAAAATCCGCTTGATTGACAGGCTGTATCATGCGCCGCAGAGGCGTATGCTGATGAAAACAGCACTGATCCCGATTGCGGTTTGAATACAGTTTTTTTCGGAATATTATGTTTGGGACTTGATTTTCTGCTCGAAATGTAGTATGATATAGGGTAAGGGCAAGCTCTGCCCAAAACTGAAAGGAGTTTCTATAATGATCTATTCGCACGAAGTTGAAACGATGTGCCCGATCGCACAGGGCGCTGCTCACGGCGCTGCTCCGATTCCGGAGGAGGCAAAATGGGTCAAGGCAAAGGAAATCAAGGATATTTCCGGCTTTACACACGGCATCGGCTGGTGTGCCCCGCAGCAGGGTACCTGCAAGCTGACACTCAATGTCAAGGAGGGCGTGATTCAGGAAGCACTCGTTGAGACCATCGGCTGCTCCGGTATGACACACTCTGCGGCTATGGCTTCCGAGATTCTGCCCGGCAGAACCATTCTCGAAGCTCTGAACACAGACCTCGTCTGTGATGCTATCAATACCGCAATGAGAGAGCTGTTCCTCCAGATCGTCTACGGCCGTTCGCAGTCCGCATTTTCCGAGGGCGGTCTGGTCGTCGGCGCAGGCCTTGAGGATCTCGGCAAAGGCCTCCGTTCGCAGGTCGGTACAATGTACGGCACACTTGCAAAAGGCCCGCGTTATCTGGAAATGACAGACGGTTATGTTACCAAGCTCGCGCTCAATGAGGATAATGAGATCATCGGCTACAAGTTTGTGAATTTCGGCAAGATGATGGACTTCATCAAGGCCGGCGATGACGCGAATACCGCATTTGAGAAGGCACAGGGTCAGTACGGCAGAGTCGCTGATGCGGTGAAGCTCGTGGATCCGAGAAAAGAATAAGGAGGGCTTGTAACATGGCATTGTTTGAATCATATGAGAGACGCGAAAAGCAGATCCTTGCCGTAATCAAGGAATACGGCATCGGCTCGATCGAAGAATGTGCAGATGTCTGCAAGGCAAAGGGTCTGGATATTTATAAGCTCGTTGAGGGCATTCAGCCGATCTGCTTTGAGAACGCAAAGTGGGCTTATACTGTCGGCTGCGCAATCGCAATCAAGAAGGGCTGCACCAGAGCTGCCGATGCTGCTGCTGCAATCGGTGAGGGACTTCAGGCATTCTGCATCCCGGGTTCCGTCGCAGATCAGCGCAAGGTCGGCCTCGGCCACGGCAATCTCGGCAAAATGCTGCTTGAGGAAGATACTGAGTGCTTTGCATTCCTTGCAGGTCATGAGTCCTTCGCTGCCGCTGAAGGCGCAATCGGTATCGCTGAAAAGGCAAACAAGGTCCGCAAAAAGCCGCTCCGTGTTATCCTGAACGGTCTCGGCAAGGACGCTGCTCAGATTATCGCAAGAATCAACGGCTTCACCTATGTGGAGACTGAGATGGACTACAAGACCGGCGAGGTCAAGGAAGTATTTCGCAAGGCATATTCTGACGGCCTGCGCGCAAAGGTCAACTGCTACGGTGCAAATGATGTCACCGAGGGCGTTGCGATCATGTGGAAGGAAAATGTCGATGTCTCGATCACCGGTAATTCCACGAACCCGACACGCTTCCAGCATCCGGTTGCCGGCACTTATAAGAAAGAGCGCACCGATGCCGGCAAAAAGTACTTCTCTGTCGCTTCCGGCGGCGGTACTGGCCGTACCCTGCATCCGGATAACATGGCTGCCGGCCCTGCTTCCTACGGTATGACTGACACCATGGGCAGAATGCACTCCGATGCGCAGTTTGCAGGTTCTTCCTCCGTTCCGGCTCACGTTGAGATGATGGGTCTGATCGGTATGGGCAACAACCCGATGGTTGGTGCGACCGTTGCCTGCGCAGTTGCTGTTGAGGAAG
>JAFYBM010000049.1 GCA_017540225.1 Oscillospiraceae bacterium
CATTGCGACGGCGGCTGCTTCGGATGACGGCGAGAAGAAAAAGAAGAAAAAGAATACAGAGGAATAAGAAACGCGCACATCCCTGACGGATGTGCGCGATTTTGTTTGCCGAGAAACTTATTGAGAATTAAAAAGCTTCGGTCAGGCATTTACATATCATGCAGCTCTGTTTCGGGAATATCCTTCCCGAGTGTGATGACCGGCAGCTCGCCGGTGCGCGGGATGTCATCGGCTGTTTTTTCATGCCGTGCATTCCGCTGAATCTCATCGACAGGCAGCGGCTGCTTCTGAACGTGCTTGTGCATCTTTGCCATGCTTCTCACCTCTTGATGAGAGTATTCCCGTTCTGATCCGGATTATGCATAAGCGTTCCTGCAGGGAGAATTTACGGTTTCGCAGGAAATGATAACCGTTCTCCGGATTCTGCTGTGCAAAAATGTTTTTCTGCCTTGATTCGGTGCAGTTAGTCCGGCTGCCATGTGCGGTAAATCTCGCCGTCAAGCGTTTTCCATGTAAACACGCTGTTTTCAAGCGTCATATAGCTGTGCGGAGAGCCGTCCTTCGGGATCGAAACAGAGCCGGGATTCATCCGCATGAACGCGCCCGCCGGTCCGCACGGTTCGCAGGCAGGAATATGTGTATGCCCGTGCAGCAGAATATCGCCCGCTTTCAGCGGCGGAAGCTGTCCGGCATTCCATTGATGCCCGTGTGTTGCAAAAATCAGCATTTTGTCTGTGCTGAGCAATGCATATTCCGCAAGCACCGGAAATTCCAGCACCGCCTGATCGACCTCTGCTTCGCAGTTTCCCCGCACGCAAAGGATTTCCGTGCGGTATTCGTTCAGCATCGCAATGACCTTCTTCGGCGCATAGCCCTCCGGCAGATCGTTGCGCGGACCGTGATACAGCAGATCACCGAGCAGCAGAAGTCTGTCAGCCTGCTCTGCGCGGTATTGCCGGAGCATTTGTCCGCAGTAAAGCGCCGAGCCGTGAATATCGGATGCAATCAAATATTTCATGTGATTCACCTGCTTTTCTGTAGATACTTTTATTATACCGGAAACGGAATGCCGTGTCAAGTCGCCGGCAGTGCCGGCCTCCATTATTGCTCCCAAAATCGTTTCATTTTCATCTTTTTTCATCTTCTCCCATTGAATTTTTCTGCATAATATGATATAATAATTATATATATCTGAAGCAACCGTCCCCGCTGAACTATGAAAGGAGTGGAATAACATGGATTCACTTGCGTATAAGTGCCCAAACTGTAATGCGGATATTAAATTTTCCGCCGCAGATCAGAAATTTGTCTGCGATTTCTGCCAGAGCAGCTTCACAGAGGCTGAAATGAAAGAGATCGCTGCCTCCATTGAGCAGCAAATTGCGGACCGGCCGGAGGAGGAGGTCGCCACTGACGAGGAATTTTCCGAGCACACGAATGTGTATTCCTGCGACAGCTGCGGCGCTACGATCATGGCTGACGACAACACGGCTGCAACCTTCTGCTATTATTGCCACAACCCTGTCATTCTGAAAGGGCGGGTTTCCGGCGAATTTCGTCCCAAATATGTCCTTCCGTTCCAGATTGACCGCGCAACGGCAATCAATCATTTCAAGGACTGGTGCAAAAAGCACTGGTTTCTGCCGAAGGACTTTCTCTCGGCCGGACAGCAGGATAAGATCGTCGGCCTTTATGTTCCCTTCTGGGTCACGGATGTCAATGTCCATGCAGAAATGGATGCACTCGGCAAAAAGGTGCGCTCATGGCATCAGGGCAATTATGAATATACCGAAACACGCGAATATGCTGTTGCACGAAAGGCAAATGTTGTGCTCAAGGGACTGCCTGCCGACGGCGCAAGCCATATTGACGATGATCTGATGGAAGCCGTTGAGCCGTTTGACTATCAGGCAGTCAAGCCCTTCGCCATGCAGTATCTCAGCGGCTTTATGGCTGAGAAATACGATATGGACATGGCGGCAATGTTCCCGCGGCTCCAGAAGCGTGCCGTGCAGGCGAGCGATCAGCTCGTGCGCGGCTCCATGAAGAATTATACGACTGTTTCGGTCACACGCTCGGATATTAAGGTCATGAGTACGACATGGGACTATATGCTGCTGCCGGTCTGGTTCATGACCTACAAATACGGCGACAAGATCTATGAATTTGCACTCAACGGCCAGACGGCGAAATTTGTCGGCACACCGCCGCTGAGCAAGGGACGCTGCGCTGCGTTCTGTTTGGCGATTGCGGCAGCGGCTGCCCTGATTACACTTGCTGCGGGGGTGATTCTCAAATGATAAAGAAGAAACTCTGGAAGCGTATCGGCGCACTGACTGCCGCTGTGTTGTTTGCAGTCTGCATGGTGCTGCCGGTATCTGCGGAACGCAAACACGAAAATGCAATCGAAAACTGCAAGCTCTACGATCCGGACGGCCTGTTTGACGAAATCAATCAGGAAGGTCTGTCAGAAGAGATCCGTAAGACGAGCGATGCGATTGATATGTATATCGCGGTGTGTATTCTGAATGAAAGCGGCGAAGGAATGTCAGATGACGCCGTTATGACCTTTGCCGATGACAAATATGACGAGCTGTTCAATGTGCAGTACGGCGAGGAAAGCGACGGCCTGCTGCTTGTGCTCAATATGCCGACACATTATATTTACATCTCAACCTGCGGCCTCGGCGAGCTGTATTATTACAACGGCGCTGCGGATGACCGTATTTCCGCAATGGTAGAAAACCTGAAGAGCTATCTGCGCAATGAAGATAACTTCGGAGCGGTATCGCGTTTCTGTTCAGATGCGGAAAAATACTATAAGCAGGGCATTCCGAAAAATGCCTATACCTATAATTCCGGCAACGAGCAGTATTCCTATAAGCTGAACGGTGAACTGGTACATTCCAAAAAGCTGCCGTGGTGGTTCGGCATCAACTGGACATTCTGGGTGCCGGTTTCACTGATCGTCGGTGCAATTGCCGGCCTGATTTCTTTGGCGGTCATCAAGAGCAGTTATCAGCTCAAAAAGTCGCTGAATGCATCCAATTATATCAGCAATAACGACACGAATTTCTATCAGCAGGATGATGTTTTTCTGCGTACACACACGACCAAGACCTACCACGACCCGAACCGCGGCAGCGGCGGAGGCGGCGGAGGCGGCTTCTCGCATTCCTCCGGCGGCGGCTTCTCTCACGGCGGCGGCGGCGGCCATTGGTAAGGCCGGCAGCCATTGCCGCTTTCCAATCGCATGAATAAACTGTAATATAATAAAAAGGAGAACCTTTATGGATACCGCAGCACTTGCAAATCTATTATTCCCCGACATTACAAAATCAATTGATGACTACGAAAAACAGTATCCGCCGCGCGATCTGCCGGCGGGTGCGGTTGTCACGCGCATTGCACCCAGCCCGACCGGCTTTGTGCATCTGGGTAACCTTTATAATGCGATCGGTGAGCGCCTTGCACACCAGACAGGCGGCGTATTCTATCTCCGCATCGAGGATACCGACCAGAAGCGCGAGGTCGCGGGCGCAGTGGAGGCGGTCATTGATGCAATGACCTTCTACGGCGTGAAATTCGATGAGGGCGTGACCAAGGAAGGCGAATCCGGTGCTTACGGTCCCTACCGGCAACGGCAGCGCAAGGAGCTTTATCAGACTGTCGCAAAGCAGCTCGTGCTGCGCGGTCTGGCCTATCCCTGCTTCTGCACGGAGGATGACCTGAAAGCGATGCATGAGCAGCAGGAAGCCGCAAAGGAAAATTTCGGCTACTATGGCAAATATGCGGTCTGGCGCGACCGTCCGCTTGCGGATATTGAAGCGGAGCTGAACAAGGGCACCGAATGGGTGCTGCGGTTCCGGTCTGAGGGCGATCCGGAAAAGATGATTCCCGTGCAGGACGGCATCCGCGGCGAACTGAAGGTGCAGGAAAACTACACCGATTTCGTGCTGCTGAAATCGGACGGCATCCCGACCTATCATTTTGCACACGTCTGCGATGACCACTTCATGCGCACGACCCATGTCATCCGCGATGAGAGCTGGCTTGCGACACTGCCGATTCATGTGCAGCTTTTTGATACGCTCGGTTGGCAGCGGCCGGTCTACTGTCACACCGCAACCCTTATGAAAATGGACGGCAGCTCGAAGCGCAAGCTCTCCAAGCGCAAGGATCCGGAGCTGGCACTGAGCTATTATTCCGAGGCAGGCTTCCCGCAGGAGGCAACATGGCTCTACCTGCTGACGGTGCTGAACTCGAATTTTGAGGAGTGGCATCTGGCAAATCCCGATGCGGATTCGCGTGAATTCACCTTCTCACTGGAAAAAATGAGTACCTCTGGCGCTTTGTTCGATCTCGAAAAGCTCGACAATATCGCAAAGGAATACCTCTCCCGCAAGGATGCGGAATTTGTTTTCAGCGGACTGCTGAAATGGGCTGAGACTTATGACGAGGCTCTTGCCGCACGCATGACCGCAAAGCCGGATTTCTACAAAGCGGCGATCAATGTCGGCAGAGGCGGCGAAAAGCCGCGCAAGGATTACGGAAGCTGGCAGGATGCTGCGAAATTCCTTGCGTTCTATGATACGGAGACCTTTGTGCTGACAGACGGCTGTCCCGAAAATGCAGACGGCGAAATGCGTAGGGAAATTCTCACACGCTATCTTGATACACTGGATTTTGCAGATACGCAGGAGGAATGGTTTGCAAAGGTCAGAGAGATCACCGATGCGCTCGGCTATGCTGTCCAGCCGAAGAAATACAAGAAGAATCCGGAGCTTTACAAGGGCAGCATTGTGGATGTCACGAATCTGCTGCGTGTTGCGCTGACCGGCCGGCAGAATGCACCGGACATCTGGGAAATCAGTCATGTGCTCGGCGAGGAGGAAACCCGCCGCCGCCTGAGTTCCTATATGAAAGGATGAACCAATGAAGGGAAAACGTGTAATTTGTCTGCTTGCAGCGGCGCTCCTGCTGACCGGCTGCGGCACAGATTTCAAGAAGAATGAAGCCTTTATTGAAGAATTCCTTGAAACCAATTACGGCGGCGATTTCAAGATCCTGAATTCCTATATGGATGAAAATGAAACAGATGCAGATTATATGTGCAGGATGAACGTCATTCCGGCGGGGCATCCGGAGTATCTGTTTGAATGCAGCTACGGTGAAAAGCATCATTCCGAAAAATCTGTCGAGGGCATCACCGAAACGCATTATGCCGAGGGCATTCTCAATTACGGAATCGCGGAAAACATGAAGGAAAAGCTCTCAGCACAGTTCGGCGGCTGCTATGTCCGCGCCGCACTGAACAACGAGGTATTCTGGGCATCCAAGGAAATGGATACACTGACGACTGAGGACTATCTTGCGCGCGCACTGGATTTCAACGGGGAATTGAACGACGCCGCATATACCGTGATTGTCAATACGGATATCTATCTTTCAAACGATCCGGAAGCGGAATATGCGGCCGTGACCGGCCTGCTGACGGAGATTTCCGAAACGCTCGGTCTCGGCGGAACACTGACACTGTATTTCCGCGGCGGAGATACCTATCGGAATATGCTGGAATGGTACAGCGAGCATCTGGAACTGCCGGCTGACGGAACCGGCATCGCGGAGAACTTCAAAGCACCGTTCTGCATATTTGCTTATGATTATGAAACGCATCAGCTTTCGGCGGACTGCATGACCAAAGAGCAGTATACCGAAGCGCGGACAAACAAAACCTGAAACCGGAGGACAGAAAATGGCAGTTTTGATTCCCGAAAAAGGGCCTGTGATGTGTGTGCGCTGCAATGTGCAGATGCCGCGTGTCAAGGTTGAAGAATGGTTCCCGAGCAATGTGCTGCTCAAGCAGCTCCAGAAGATCGCAGATCACGCAGGTGTCCGCATTTATCACTGCAAATCCTGCGGCAAGGTCGAATTCTTCCGGTGAAAGGTCAGTTTCACGATGTGATCCGTGTGCCGGAGGGCGCCGATACGGCTGTCCTGCTGCTGCACGGGATCCTCAGTGCGCCGCAGTTTTTTGCATTTCTGCTGCCGGCGGTTCCGCAGAATTATGCCGTATACGGCATTCTGCTCAGCGGGCACGGCGGCGATGCTGCCGGTCTGACACATACAACACTGAACCGCTGGGAGCTTCAGGTTTCACTTCTGATGAAGCAGCTTTCTGCAAAATACCGGCGCATTTTCATTGCAGCGCATTCAATGGGGACACTGTTTGCGCTGCGCCTTGCAAAGCAGTATCCGCAGAATATTTCCGGAATGCTGCTGCTCGGCGTGCCGCTTTGTACGCATCTGACACCGTTCGGGGCGGTCTGCTCCGTGCTGCTCGCACTGGGCTATCAGCCGCACACCGCACGGGGCAAAGCGATGCAGCAGGCCTACAGTCTGACACCGGACGCAAGGCTCTGGCGCTATCTCGGCTGGCTTCCGCGCTATGCAGAGCTGTTTGATGAGATTTTCCGCACACGCCCGCTGCTCAGCGGACTGCGTGTTCCCTGTGCGGCGTTTCAGTCCGCAAGGGATGAACTGGTCTCGCTGCGGACGCTGCCGATGCTGGCGGCGGTTCCGGCTGTGAAGCTGCGTGTCCTGCGCACGGCATCGCATTTTTATTACCCTCCGCAGGAAAAAAGCCGCATTCTGCGTGTCTGGTACAGAATGCTGCGTTATTCCGGAACAGCGATTTGAAAAGCACAAAGAATATCGTATCGCGCCGTTCAATCGGATATGGACGAAGCGCATTTTTACTGAGGTGAGGCTATGAAGCAAAAACACCCCTATGCCCTGCCGGTCATTATGCTGGCTGTTTTTGAAGCTGTTGCCGTGACGCTCTGGCTGACAAAGGACAATCTCTTTTACCTCTTTAATTTCAGCTATATCGGATGCGCTGTTTCGCTGGGCGTTTTTCTGTTTATCCGGAAGATTCCGTATGCGCGGCGCATTGTGCAGCTCCTTGTCGGGTTGTATATGCTGATCTATCTCGGACTGATCTGCAATGAAAATATGCAGATTGAGGGCTTCTGGTATTATCTGTTCAGCGGCGTTTTTGAGGCGGCAACGATTCATTATGCTGTGGCTAAAATATTCGGCCCGCTGATCTTCGGGCGCGGCTGGTGCGGATATGCCTGCTGGACGGCGATGGTGCTGGATTTCCTGCCTTATAACATACCGGAGCAGCCGCGGAAAAAGCTCGGCTTTATCCGGTATCTGACATTTGCGGCATCCCTGATCTTTGTTGCGGCGCTGTTTCTGGCAAAGGCCGGAAACATCGAGCGCATCATGTTTTGGGCGTTTGTGATCGGTAATATTGCATATTACGGCATTGGCATTGCGCTTGCGTATCTTTTCAAGGATAACCGTGCTTTTTGCAAATATATCTGTCCGATCACGGTGTTTTTGAAGCCGATGAGCTATTTTTCCCTTTTGCGTATCAAATGCGACAGCAGCAAATGTGTATCCTGCGGCAAATGCAAAAAGGTCTGCCCGATGAATGTGGATGTCACAGACAATTCCCGAAAGCGCGAAAACGGTACAGAGTGCATCCTGTGCATGGAATGCGTGAAGCACTGCCCGAAGAAGGCACTGTAACAGAAATAAGAGGAATCAGTATTTGCCTCTTAATAATATGAAAAAAGGAGCGATTTATCATGAAATTCTATCGGAACAAGGAAACAGGCGAGCTTATCACCGTTATGGACAGTGAGCAGATTGACCTCACGGGACTTGAGGAGATCATCCCGAATACCGTGGATGCGGCAAAGGAAAAGCACGTTCCGGTTATTTCCCGCGAGGGGCAGACCGTGACGGTTTCCGTCGGCAGTGTTGAACATCCGATGCTTGAGAATCACTTTATCGAGTGGATCATTCTCGAAACAGACGCCGGCACGGAGCGCAGGGAGCTGAAACCCGGCGAAGAACCCGTTGCGCAGTTCTATTGCGCCGAGGATTGCAGGATCATCGCCGCATATGAATCCTGTAACCTTCACGGCATCTGGAAGGCCTGACATTCTGCCGCAATGCGGAAAGCGAAGATTTCAGGAGACAGGATATGAAAAAGCTGGGATTTGGATTTATGCGGCTGCCGCTTCTGGACGGCAGCGAACCGACATCCTTTGATGAACAGCAGATTTTCCGGATGGTTGACGCTTATCTGGATGCAGGATTCACATACTTTGACACGGCATATATGTATCACAACGGAAAATCCGAGGAAATGCTGCGGAAGGCAGTTGTGGAGCGTTATCCGCGGGAACGGCTTTTCATCGCGGACAAGCTGCCGACGATGTTCCTGAAGGAGCCGGAGGATGTTCCGCGCATCTTTGCGGAGCAGCTCGAACGCACCGGCCTTTCATTCTTTGACAACTATCTGCTGCATTGCCTTGATACTGAAAACTATGCGATTGCCGAGCGTCTGAAATGCTTTGATTTCGTCCTTGAACAAAAGCGGTGCGGAAAGGTGCGGCATTTCGGCTTTTCATTCCATGACAGCGCCGCGCTGCTTGACGAAATACTGACGAAGCATCCGGAGGTCGAATTCGTACAGCTTCAGATCAATTATCTTGACTGGGAAAGCGAAAATGTGCAGTCACGCCTTTGCTATGAAACGGCCGTGAAGCACGGCAAGGATGTCATCGTCATGGAGCCGGTCAAGGGCGGAAAGCTGGCCAAGCTGCCGCCGTCTGCCGAAAATCTTTTCAAAGAAAAGGAGCCGCAGCTTTCCGTTCCGTCGTGGGCGATCCGGTTTGCGGCATCCCTGCCGGAGACCGTGATGATCCTCAGCGGCATGAGCAGCTTTGCGCAGCTTTCTGACAACATCAGCTATATGCGCAATTTTACGCCGCTGACGGAGGAAGAGCGTGCGCTCTGCTTCCGTGTGCGGGATATTCTCACGCATGAGAATGAGATTCCCTGTACGGCCTGCCATTACTGCACAGACGGCTGTCCGGCGGCGATTCCGATTCCGGAATATTTTTCGCTCTATAATCATAAGGAACATACAGCCGCATATCAGGCACAGGCGGAGAACGGCGGCAGGGCTTCCGACTGTCTGCAATGCGGCCAGTGCGAAGCACATTGCCCGCAGCATCTGCCGATCATTGATCTGCTTCAGCGCGTGGCGGAAACATACGAAACGGAGTGAAACATGGACATCAAAACAGTTTCGGCGGAAGAGCTGCTGCAAAGCATCCGGCAGAAGCAGAGCTTCTTTTCCATGCGGCTGCGAAAGCATCCGGAACAGGCGCGGGTTTTCCGGAAATACGGCCCGCCTGAACAAGTAGCCGCATTGCTGCGCGAAGGCAGCGGTGACGTTTTTTTTGACAACGGCACCATGTGCATGACCGGAACCTACCTTTTTGACCGTGAAGCACCGGAAAGTCTGCTGAAGCTCTCCGATATTCGTGCGGCCTATCCGGAAATGCGCAGCAAAGGCGAATATCTGGTCGTGCATGACCGCTGGGGCGATATGTTCCGGTATCCGTTCGCGGTCGGCAGCAAGCAGGTGTTCAAGATCGGAATCCTGATCGACAAGATCCGGAAGGCCGCACCGGAATGCCGCACGGCACACCGGCCGGAGGATCTGGAATATGTCAGACAACAAGCAGAAAAACTGCCGGATTGAGAGGGAAAAAACATGGCACATGATTATTCAAACATCACAGGTGAACAGATTGTCAGCGGTGTCCGGAAATATAATCAGCGCATCCGGATTCTTTGTATTCTTGGTATTATTGTCTGCTGCTTCGGCCTGATCGCTGCATTCAAGTTTCTGATACCGTCAGGGCATTATGTTTATACAGGCTTCGCGGTTGTGCTGATTGTGATATGCTTCTACGCGCTCTTTGATGGGATTTCAAAAGCGGGCAAGACCATAGCTGCCGGTGAGAACGCCGCGATTTTCCGGAAATTCGGTACGCCGGAAACACTCGCAGCCCGCATTGCCGCAGAAAGCGGCGAGCCGCTGCTCGACAGCAAGGGCTCACTGATCTGTGATTCATTCATCATGAAGCACGGCAATTTTGAGAGCTATATTCCCTATGATAAGGCGCTGCTCATTTACCGCAGAGAACACAGCACAAACGGCATCAAGGACAGCGTTTCTCTCGTCGTTCATGACGCTTACGGCGATTCCGTGCAGTATCCCTTTAAGATGGGACGGCGCGGTCAGGAGCAGATGCAGGAGATCATGATGCATATCTCGCAGAAAAATGAGAAGTGTGCTGTCGGCTATTCGCCGCAGAATCTCAATTATGCAAAACAGATGGCAACGCCGCTGGACAAAGAATCGGAATAACGTTCCGCAGCAGAAAAAATGCCGTTTTGTCAGCCGGCAGCCCGAAAACCGTGTTTTTGAAAAAAATGAAATGAAACACGAGAAAACGAGAAAATAAGAGAGAATTCAAGAGATATGCAGAGAATGAGCGATATATTTTGAATTTTCGGCAATTTGCCTGTTGACACTGCGGTGTAAATCGTGTATAATAATGAAGCGCGCTGAAAAAAGGTATCCCTCTGTCCCCGCAGAGTTCATCCTGTTTTTCAGCTACCGAATATCAAAATTGGAGGAAAATGTTATGTCAACCACTATGCCGAAGGTTGCCGATATTAACCGGAAATGGTATATCATTGACGCAGCAGGTCAGCCCCTCGGACGTACCGCTGCCAAAGCTGCTGCGCTCCTGCGCGGTAAGCATAAGGTCGATTTTACACCGAATGTCGATTGCGGCGATCATGTTATCATCATCAACTGCGCAAAGGCAGTCCTCACCGGTAAAAAGCTCGATCAGAAATTTGAGATCTGGCATACCGGCTGGATCGGACACCTCAAGAAAGTCTCTTACCGTGAGCTGATGGAGAAGAATCCGGAGCACGCAATGTTTATTGCAGTCAACGGTATGCTGCCGAACAATCATCTCGGCCGCACCTCGATGAAGCGCCTCCGCGTTTACGCCGGTGCTGAGCACAAGAATGCAGCTCAGAAGCCTGAGCTGTGGACACTGTAATGAAAGGAGCCAGAAACAATGAGTGAAACAGTTTCCTATGAAGCAAAGCTGAAGTCCTTTTATGGCACCGGCAGAAGAAAGCACAGCGTTGCAAGAGTTCGCCTTTATCCCGGCTCCGGCAATGTGACCATCAACGGCAGAGGCATTGACGATTACTTCGGTCTTGAGACGCTCAAGCTGATCGTGCGTCAGCCGCTTGAGCTGACCGAGACCTCCGCACAGTTCGATGTGGTCTGCACCGTTGCAGGCGGCGGCGTTACCGGTCAGGCCGGCGCAATCCGTCACGGTGTTGCCCGCGCTCTGCTTCAGTTCAATGCAGAGCTGCGTCCGGCTCTCAAAAAGGCCGGCTACCTCACTCGTGACCCGAGAATGAAGGAAAGAAAGAAGTACGGTCTCAAGGCTGCTCGCCGCGCACCGCAGTTCTCCAAGCGCTGATTTTCAGATCATCGCATATATGCAAAAACCAAGCCCCGCAGAGTCAATCTGCGGGGCTTTTTTTGTCTTATGAAGCGGAGAACATTACCAGTTTGACCGAAAGGATCCTGCAAACCGGATTCCGCCGTTCAGATATTCAGAAAAGCCTTTGCATTTTCCGCAAAGATCTTTTTGTAATCCTCAAATGTGAATCCGAGCGAAAGCAGCGTTTCTGCTTCGCTTTTCGGACTCCACATCGGAAAATCCGAGCCGAAAATGCAGCGGTCGACGCCGTAATGCCGGATCAGACGCACTGCGCGTTCCGGCGACATCAGACCAATCGCGCTGCAAGTGTCAAAGCGGACATTCTCGCTGCTTTTTAGAACAGCCTCCGCCTCATCCCATGCAGCAAAACCGCCGAGATGCGAAGCGAGCACCTGGAGCTTCGGAAAATCCCGCAGCACCTTCGCAAGCATCGTCGGATGTGAAAAATCGTGCCGGTAGTCTCCCATGTGCATCAGTACAGGCAGCCGGCCTTCGATTGCTTCATAGATTTTATAGGAGCTTTTGCTGTCGATCGGGGTGCGCTGAAAATCGGCGTGCAGCTTGATGCCGTGCAGCCCCATAGCGATAATTCTGTCTACCTCGCCCGGAATATCCTCATAATCGCCGTGCAGCGATGCAAAGCCGTAAAATTCCGGATGCAGACCGCACTGCTCGCTGATAAAATTATTGATGGACACGACCTGATGCGGCGTTGTTGCGACCGAGCAGACCAGCATTCTGTGTGTATTGATCTTGGCCTCGGCCTCCAGCAGCCGCTCCGGATCACCGATTGAATAGTGCATACCGATGTCATAGAATTTGCCGATGGCCAGCGTGGCCTTTTCACTGATCTTATGCGGGAAAATATGCGCATGGGTATCAATGATCTCAAAATCCTGCGGGGTAAACTGTTCCATTTTTGGGGATACTTCCTTTCTTATGATCGAAAATAACGGCTGAGCAGCTCTGAATAAGCAGCCAGCAGCATGAAAAGCTCTGCCGCAGCCGAGCAGAAGCCGAGCAGAAGCTGCGGAATTTTTCCTTTCGGCGGGTGCAGCTGATGAACCGGAATCAAACCGCAGAGACAGAGAAGCAGCGGCAGCCAGTTCGTCCGCAGCAGATACCAGACTGTGTCACTCAGAAAAACACCGTTGATGCCGAGCAGAGATCTGTAAAACGAAAAGCAGTCAAATATACTGCTGCTGCAAAGCAGCCCTGATGTCAGAAGAAGCAGCAAAACTGTCAGAATGCGCCGTGCCTGCACCGGCACATTGTGCAGATGCGGCTGGCGGGTATGCTCCGCGGTCAGCAGACCGGCAAAGAGGATACCCCAGAGAAAACCGCCTGCACCGCGGCCGAGTACAAATCCTACGCCGCAGAGCAGCAGCGCCATGCGGGAAAAATAACCTGCCGCATCGAGCGACTTATGTCCGTTCAGCAGTACACGTTCTGTCCATGCGTGCAGCGGCGTCAAAAAGCGGCGCCGGAAATCCTGCAGGGAATCTGCAAGAAGCGGATCATCAAAGCTGTCCGGCAGGTCGATGCCGAGCATTTTTGCAATGCCCTGTCCCATACGCGCCGTACCCTTCAGCGCAAAATACAAATAGAAGCAGAAGCAGACTGCCAGAAGCACGGCATCTGCCGCAGTACGCGAACCGGCTGCTGCTGTGATCGTATTTTGCAGCGTATACATCGGCAGACTGAGGCAGACAAGCTGAAACAATCCGCGAATGAACCATGATGCGCCCTGTCCGACATTTTCCGCCGTGAACTTTTGCGCATGGAATGCCGCCTCCGCTTCGGGATAGCTGCGCACGGTGCCTGCCGGCAGACGGGTCAGGTCGCACTGAAAACAGAAATATGAATGCAGCGCCGGCACCGAAAGACGGTTGTTTGCATATTCAGACAGACATTCTGTTGCCTGCAGGGAGCAGAACAACAGCGGGAGCAGCTGCAAATCCGTCAGCATCAGCCGCCCGAGCAGCACCAGCACAGCCTGTGCAAACACACTGACATACAGCCGGAATTCGGCGCGGCGGTGATGCTCCTTTGTTTTCTGCGGCTGAAAGCGCATCAGCAGCCATGTGCCGCAGACGGAAACCAGCAGCAGTGTCAGCGCAGGGAATCCGCCCGTCATGCAGACCGCTGCAAGTCCGCCGAGCGCAAGCACATCCTGCCTGAATTGCCGCGGCACCAGTGCGGCGGCGATCACAATGACCGGCAGAATAAACAGAATCATCGGCAAAGAGGCAAATGTCATGACGGCGCCTCCTTCGGCAGAACGCTCCGCAGCAATTCCGGCAGCTCTGTTTCTGTTGCCATGGTCGAGAGCACCTCGCAAAGCCCCTTGACCGAAAGGCGGGGCGGAAGTCCCAGAGCCGTGAGCAGCGCACGCCGGCGCGCCGTGCAGTCCGGCGTTCCGGTCAGGCCGAGCTGATAGAGCAGCTGCGGCGTAATATTGCTGCGCGGACGGGGTGCAGCATCCAGTACGCCGGCGCGTGCAAAGGCATTCAGCAGTGTTTCTCTGTCGATGCCCTCCACGCCGAGCAGTCCTTCCGCAGAAGGCAGACGCTTGCGGTGTTCCTTGCCGTGAATGCCCGGGATATACACATGATAGACGGTTCCGTTCGGGACAGCGCCCTTGAGATACCCGCGGATCTGAAAGCCCGCAGCATCGGCATCCGTCAGGATCACGATGCCGGTCGTTTCGGCGTAATGCCGGATCAGTGCAAGCTGTTCTGTATTGTGATAGATCTGAAAACCGCCCGTGACAACAATCACTGCATCCACGACCGATTCCAGCCTGATTTTATCATATTTCCCCTCGACGATGATCGCCGGTGTGATCTTCGGCCGCGAATTCATCCTGCTGCCTCCGTGCCGTCCCGCCGCACGCGCAGCATCCGGACAACAGCCTGTTCCAGCAGCAGACGGGGTGCCGTTCGGCTGGATTTGCAGCTTTTATCGGTTTCACGCAGGATGCGGATGCAGGTGCGAAGCTGCGGAACCGTCATGGAGCCGCAATCGCGCATCGCATTGCGCACGGCAAATTCGCGGTTCTTCGGGTAGCCGAAATCCGCCGCGATATGTTCGGTATGTTTGGCAGCGCCCTGTCCGAGCTTTGCGCGGTAAAGGTCGATAAAGGTTGTGCTGAGGACTGAGAGCAGACCGAGGATGGTCTTGGAATCCTCTGCTTTCGCCGTCAGGTCGCGCAGCATCCGGAATGCGGCAGTCCCGTTTCCGCCTGTGACTGCTCGCGCCAGCCGGAAAGCATCGGCATCCGGCAGCGCCGCAACCAGCGCATCCATCATTTCCTGCGTGATCGGTGTGCCGTCCGCGCAGGCGAGCAGCTTGTCAAGCTCTGTGTGGATCAGCGTGGAGTCACAGAGGCAGCGGCTCGCAAGCTGTTCCGCGAGCGGGCGGCTGATCTCGGAGCCGTGGCGTTTTGCGCGTTCTGCGATCTGTTTGCCGAGCTGAATGACATTTCGCTTTTCGCAGATGCAGAGGACGCCATCCTTCTCGAAAAATGTCATCAGCTTTTTGTATTTCGGGAGATACTGCGGCGCATTGCGCTTGATTTCGTAGACCGGAAGTGCCCGCATGACAATCAGCACAACAACCCGCGGCGCGATATTCTCAAAAATGCCGAGCATCGTGTCAATGACAGACGGTGCATGAACATCTGCATCAAAATCGCGCAGCAGGATCACATTATAAGGCTGAAACATCGGACAGAAGGTGCAGGCATCCGCCAGCCGGTCGAGATCAACGGCCTGTCCGTCAAACGATGTATCCGAGAGTGCGCTGCCGTCTGTCAGTTTTTTCAGGATCTTCTTTTCCGTCTGCGCAACGGAAAGAGAATCCTCGCCGCACAGAAAAATGAGCTGCGGCGGATTTTCCGAACCGATCTCGCGCAGCAGATCTGCGGCTGCCAGCTTTGCCATACCTTCACCTCCTAAAAAATCGAATCGGTTTGCAGCGGGGTCACGCTGCCGCGTCCGTCCTTTGTCAGGCGCAGCAGAAAATTGCTGCCGGATTCTGTCTCTCCGGCGGCAGGAAATGCAGCGGTACATTCCGCGCCGCCGTACCGGATGACGGCCTCTGCCGACGTCGCCGCAGCCTGTTCCGGCAGCACGGCAAGCTGCATATTCTGCCATTTGATCTGTGTTCCGTCCTGTCCGCACAGAAGCAGTGCATTTCCGCACTGTGCTGAAACCGGTGCATCTCCTGCAAAAATCACAGGTTTATCGCAGAGGCTTGCATCATTGCGCCATGCGGTTCCGTTCTGCATGATGACAGCGCCGACTGTGCGGCCTGAAAGCATTGTCTGATACGATGCGGCCGATTTCATCCCGCTGAGCAGCAGCGCATCCACGGAAACGATGCCGGCATCCCGCAGGTAGCGGCGCACATACTGTGCATTGCGCGGATCATCGGTCAGATCGGCAATGACGGTGCTGCCCTGCACAGAGAGCACCAATACGGCCTGCTTTTTGCCGCCCAGCACCGCGACACGAAGCTGTGCGGCATCCTGAACGGCATCAAACACCGACAGAACAGAAAGCAATACCGCCGCAGCCAGCACAGCGCCTGCTGCTGTTCGCGGGCTGACCTTCCGGATGAACAGCAGAAGCAGCCAGCCCGTCAGCAAAATCACCGCAAGACGCACCGGCGCAGAATGCTGTGTTGTATGTGAAAACGGCAGGGAATCCAGCAGCTTTGCCGCAGCCAGTACAAACCGGCAGATCATGCCGGCAGCAGGGAGCAGGAACGCTGTCAGTCCGCCGGTCAGCAGCAATAGAAAGCCGATACAAAGCGCCGCCGTACACAGCGGAAGCAGCAGCAGATTTGCAATCGGCGCAAGCAGGGAGGATTCTCCGCAGAGCAGCAGCGAGGCCGGAAAGACTGCCGCAGATACGCAGCAAAGTCCGAGAAACCCCTTCGCTGTCCTGCCGCATTGCAGGTCTTTTGTCAGAAACGGTGCGAGCACGGCGATGCCGAATACACCCGATACCGAAAGCCAGAAGGATACCGAACCGATTACATAGGGCGTCAGAACCGTACAGCAAAAGGCAGCGATGCACAAGGCACGCAGCGGATCGCCGCGCCGCCCGAACAGTGCCGCAGACTGTGACAGCATGACCATGACGGCTGCACGGTATACCGAAACAGACGGATCAACCAGCATGATAAACAGCGCAATCGCAGGAATATGCAGCAGACAGATTGTTCGTGCCGCGCAGTGCAGCCGGCGCAGGAGCCAGTTCAGTATCCCGCAGAAAAAGACCAGATGCAGACCGGAAACAGCGGTGATATGTCCGATGCCGATGTGATTGAGATTCTCAGCCGTTTCATAGGCAAGCTCTGTTTTCTCGCCGAAGATCATCGTGCAGAGCAATGCGGCCTCCTCCTGCGGAACGGCACGGACAATGCACTGCCGGATCCTCTGCCGGTAGCTGTGCAGCACCCGCCGCAGCGAAAATCCGCTGTCCTGCGCGGAATCGGTCAGCCTTCCTTCATAAATGCGCAGATACCTGCCGCGGCCGGACTCATAGGCCGCTGTACGGAACCGATAATCCGGCTGAATGCGCGTCAGCACGGCATCCAGTGTCACGCGGTCACCGATTTGCAGCAGCGGTGTATCTTCTGCTGCATACCAGTCAACGGAAGCCCGCTTTCCGGCAAGCTCCGTTTGCAGTGTATAGATCATGCCGCTGCGCTGAGACAGCGCAGTATCGGTAATGACACCGGTGCAGCGGACTGCAATGCCGTCCATATTGCAAAGCGGCTGCCGGACGGTGAAATCATAACGCAGCCAGCAGGCCGCACCGAGTACGGCACCCAGAATCAGATAAAGCCGCTCCCGCTTTGAAAGCCGCAGCGCCGCAAGCAGACCGAACAGTCCGAGCAGCAGCGCATAAGGCAGCTCATGCAGAAAAGCCGCCAGCAGTCCCGCGATCCATGCAAACGTGAAGCATTCCACGCCGTGGAGACAGGCGCCGCTGCCGGCTTGCTGTTTCAATGTCCGGACAGGAGCCTTCGCACACGGCGCTTCAGACTCCTTCACACACCCTGTTCAGCCGACCAGCCCATTTTGGTGCCGGCGATCAGGTGGAAATGCAGATGCGGGACAGTCTGACCTGCATCATCGCCGCAGTTTGTAATGACACGGAAGCCGGAATCCAGCTTCTCCTGTGCAGCGACCTTTGCAATCGCAATAAAGATTTTGCCGACAACATCGGCGTTCTCCTCTGTCACCGCAGATGCACCGGAGATATGCTGCTTCGGGATAAAGAGATAGTGCAGCGGTGCGATCGGATTGATGTCCTTGAATGCATAAACATACTCGTCCTCATAGACCTTTGTGCTCGGGATTTCACCGGCAATGATTTTGCAGAACAGACATTCCATAGCATATACCTCACTTTGGTTTCAGTTTTCCTGTATATTGCTGCGATAGAGATCATCTATCACATTATTGATTACCATATTGCGCACGGCATCGTAATGCGGGCTGTCGCGCCAGCCCTGATCGACGGAGCCTTCGCCGCTGATAATGACAGTTGCTTCCGGATAGATTGCCTGAAGTGCGGCAAGCTCCTCCGGCGGCGCATAATTTGCATAGACCCACAGCCTTTGCAGATGCGGCAGATTCTGTATATCCTTTGTTGTATTGAACGGATTGTAGCAGAGGTTCAGATCTTCAAGCTCTGTCAGCTCCGAAAGCACGCTCAGATCGCTGATGTTGTTTGCAAACAGCTCCAGATAACGCAGATGCGGCACATATTTCAGCGGGGAAATATCCGTCAGCGCCACACTGCCGTCCTTTGTGCAGTTGTCCGCAAGGATCAGCACACGCAGCTCCGGCATATATTCCAGAAAGCTGAGATCGGAAATGTGATTGTGTCCGAGATCCAGTGCGACCATATCAGTGCAGTATTTCAGATATTTTGCGTCATCGTTTGTCAGGCGGGGCTGCTTTTCATTTGCAAGCAGTGTCGAAAAGCCGACCGCATCCGTTGAAAGCACATAGTTCTGCAAATGAATATCCCAGATGATCTTCACATCAGGATGTGCATCCTGCAAGGCGGCATAGCCGTCGTTATCCAGTCCGCAGTACCGCATTGTGATGCGCCGGAGCTTCGGAAGTGCATCCAGAAAGCCGTCCATATCCAGCTCGCTGACATTGATCCACGAGAGATCCAGCTCCGTTGCATCGGACATCGTTTCAAAGACATCGCCAAGCTGCACCGGAACCGGTTTTTGGCTGTTAGCAGGAACAATATTATCCGCCGTTTTCGCTTCGGATACTGATGATTCCGGTGCTGTCATCGGCATCGCGTGCCGGAGCAGCACTGCCGCGCCGGCCAGACAGCAGACCGGCGCGATCAGATAAACAATCAGGTATTCGGTCAGTTTTTTGCGAATTTCCATTTCGGTTCATCAGCCTGTTATCGGAATATGGATTATTTCAGAAATTCTCCTGCGATGCTCTGAAGCATTCCGAGTGCCTCATCGACCATATAAGTTTTGCCGATGCCGCCCATTGCGCTGTCCGGACGTCCGCCGCCCTTGCCGCCGGTAATCGCAGCAATGCGCTGAATGATCTTTCCGGCGTGTGCGCCCTTTGCAACCGCACTCTTGGAGCAGACGCAATAGAAATTGCCGCTGTCTCCGTTGATGCCCGCGATCATTGCAATGACATCCGGCTCACGGTCACGGATCTGGTCGCCGAGGGTGCGGAGCGCATCCGGCTTGACATCATTCAGCATCGCAGAAACGATCTTGACGCCCTTGACCTCTGCTGCACCGGAGAACAGATCACCGAGCTGATTGCTTGCGAGCTTCTGATTCAGCTGCTCAACCTCACGGCTGAGGCTGCGGAGCTCATTTGCCGCCGCCGCTGCTTTTTCGGGCAGCTCTGCCGGATTTGTGACCTTGAGTGCCTTGGCAGTTTCAAGCAGTGCCTGTTCCTGCTCATGCATCAGCAGCAGGACATTTTCGCCGGTCGCAAGCTCAATTCTGCGGACACCCGCAGCAACGGAGCTTTCCGAAAGCACCTTGCACAGACCGATCTGTGCGGTATTGGAAACGTGTGTACCGCCGCAGAATTCAACAGAGTTGTCGCCTGCCGTCACAACACGGACGACATCGCCGTATTTTTCACCGAACAGTGCCATTGCGCCGAGCTTTTTCGCCTCGTCAATGGGCATTTCCTTCGTGGTAACGGGCAGCGCATTGAGGATTTCCTCATTGAGCAGCGCCTCAACTTTTGCAAGCTCCTCTGCGGTCATACCGGAGAAATGAGAGAAATCGAAGCGGCAGCGCTCTGCATTGACAAGCTGGCCGGCCTGATGCACATGATCGCCGAGCACCTTGCGGAGTGCAGCTTGCAGCAGATGCGCAGCGGTGTGGTTGCGCATGATTGCGCGGCGGCGCTTAACGTCGATCGCCGCAGTCACGGTATCACCGACGCGCAGCGTACCAAGCTCCAGTGTACCCATATGCAGGAAGTGGCCGTCGCCGCCCTTATGGGTATCGGCAACTGCAAATGTGACCTCCGGCGCGCCTTCGGCATAGACTGCAATCTCACCGGTATCACCGACCTGACCGCCGCTCTCTGCATAGAACGGGGTGCGGTCAAGGATGACAACGCCGTCTTTGCCTGCTTCGAGCGTATCCGCGGCCTGTCCGTCGCAGAGAATCGCAAGCACCTTTGCTTCGCACTGCATCTCGGAATAGCCGGTAAATTCAGTTTTCGGAGTTCCTTTCGGAACAGTCAGGTCGCCGCCCCACGAGGTCTTGACCTTCGATGCGCGGTCGGCTCTTGCACGCTGCTTCTGCTCCTCCATGCAGGCGCGGAAGCCTTCTTCATCAACCGTAACGCCTTGTTCGCCGGCCATTTCGATGGTCAGGTCGATCGGGAAGCCGTATGTATCACTGAGATTGAATGCATCCTGTCCGGAAAGAACAGTCTGGCCCGCAGTCTTCAGCTTTGCGATCATGTCATTGAGACGGTCGGTACCGTTGCCGATCGTGCGGGCGAAGCTCTCCTCCTCGTGCTTGATGATACGGATGATAAGCTCCTGCTTTTCCTTCAGTTCCGGATAAGCGCCGGCATTCTCGTGAATGACGGTCTCAGCGACCTGATAGAGGAACGGCTCATTGATGCCGAGCAGTCTGCCGTGACGGGCAGCTCTGCGGAGCAGACGCTTCAGAACATAGCCGCGGCCGTCGTTGGCCGGTGTGATGCCGTCTCCGACCATGAACACCGTTGAGCGGATGTGGTCAGTGATGACGCGCAGCGAAATATCGGATTTTTCGTTGGCATGGTATTCGATATTTGCGATTTTGCAGATGTGCTTCATGATATTCTGCACGGTATCGACTTCAAAGAGATTGTCCACGCCCTGCATGACGCAGGCAAGACGCTCAAGACCCATGCCGGTGTCGATATTCTTGTGCTTCATTTCGGTATAGTTGCCCTTGCCGTCGCTGTCAAACTGCGAAAACACGAGGTTCCAGATTTCAATGATGCGGTCACAGTCGCTGGCCTGTTCAAAGCTCTCGAAGGGGCCGTAGGCTTCGCCGCGGTCAAAATGGATCTCGGAGCAGGGACCGCAGGGGCCGGAGCCGTGTTCCCAGAAATTATCCGCCTTGCCGAGACGGATGATCCGGTCGTGCGGGATACCGATTTCTTTTTCCCAGATCTGTTCTGCTTCGTCGTCGCTCTCGAAAATGGTGATCCACAGTCTGTCGGCGGGGATTGCAAGGGTTCCGGTCAGAAATTCCCATGCCCACTGAATCGCCTCACGCTTGAAGTATTCACCGAAGGAAAAGTTGCCGAGCATTTCAAAGAATGTGCCGTGGCGTGCAGTTTTGCCGACACGCTCAATGTCAGGCGTGCGAATGCACTTCTGGCAGGTTGTGACACGCACATTGGGCGGTACGGCCTGTCCGAGGAAAAACTTTTTCAGCGGAGCCATGCCGGAGTTGATGAGCAGCAGGGAGTTATCTCCCTTCGGGATCAGCGATGCGCTCTCCATGCGTGTGTGGTTTTTGCTCTCAAAGAAAGAGAGATAGCGTTCGCGCAGTTCGTTCAGACCTGTCCATTCCATAGTATTCAGGATTCCTTTCATATTCAGAAAATGTGGCAGCTGTGCGTTTCCGCACAGCAATACATTATATAGTATACCGCAAAATCGCTGATTTGTCAAGCCGCACGCCGCTGCCGTATCCATTTATATTGCGCATCGGGTGGATAGTGCTTGACAATTTCGCTGTTCTGCATTATAATAGAGAAGATATTATTGGAAAGGCGGTTCACGCATGAAAAACACAGAAAAACAAATGGATCAGCTTGTTGCACTCTGTCAGGGTCGCGGCTTTGTCTATGCAGGCTCCGAGATTTACGGCGGCCTTGCGAACACATGGGATTACGGCCCGCTCGGTGTCGAGCTGAAAAACAATATCAAAAAGGCCTGGTGGCATTTCTTTGTGCAGGCAAATCCGCACAATGTCGGCCTTGACAGCGCCATTCTTATGAATCCGCAGACATGGGTTGCCTCCGGTCATCTCGGCGGCTTCTCCGATCCGCTGATGGACTGCAAGGAGTGCAAGACCCGTCACCGTGCAGACAACCTGATTGAGGATTTTGACGGCACGAATGTTGCGGGCTGGTCAAATGAGCAGATGATGAGCTATATCCGCGAAAAAGGCATCACCTGCCCGAATTGCGGCAAGGCGAATTTCACCGACATCCGGCAGTTCAATCTGATGTTCAAAACATTTCAGGGTGTCACCGAGGACAGCAAATCCGAGCTGTATCTCCGTCCGGAAACTGCACAGGGTATCTTTGTCAACTTTGCAAATATTCAGCGCACAACGCGCCGGAAGATTCCGTTCGGCGTCGGTCAGATCGGCAAATCCTTCCGTAACGAGATCACACCGGGCAACTTCATTTTCCGCGTCCGCGAATTTGAGCAGATGGAGCTGGAATTCTTCTGCAAGCCGGGGACAGATCTGGAATGGTTCCAGTACTGGCGCGGCTATTGCAAGGATTTCCTGCTGAAAATCGGTCTGAAGGAAGAAAATCTCCGGCTGCGCGATCATTCCGCTGAGGAGCTTTGCTTCTATTCCAAGGCAACAACTGATTTTGAATATCTGTTCCCGTTCGGCTGGGGCGAGCTGTGGGGCGTTGCTGACCGCACCGACTATGACCTGACACAGCACAGCAATACCTCCGGCAAGACGCTGGATTACTTCGATCCTGAGACAAATGAGCGCTATATTCCGTATGTCATTGAACCGTCGCTCGGCGTTGAAAGACTGTTCCTCTCCATCCTGACTGAGGCTTATGACCGCGAGGTGCTCGGCACGGATGACAAGGGCAAGGAGGACGTCCGGACTGTTCTGCGTCTGCACCCGATGCTTGCACCGTTCAAGTGTGCGGTGCTGCCGCTTTCCAAGAAGCTCTCCGAGCCGGCACGCAAGGTTTATGATACGCTTTCGCAGTATTTTATGGTCGATTTCGACGATACCGGTTCAATCGGCAAGCGCTATCGCCGTGAGGATGAAATCGGTACGCCGTTCTGCGTCACCTATGATTTTGATACCGAGGAAAAGGATCAGTGCGTCACGGTGCGTGACCGCGACACGATGGAGCAGGTTCGCATTCCGATTGCAGAACTGGTGCCTTATCTCATGGACAAGATCAAGTATTGAGGCGATGGATTGACAGTTCTCCGTGTCTGCGCTGTGTAAATCGGGAAATGCGCGTGATACCGGCTATTCCGGAAACAGTGAAAAACAGGCCGCGGGGAAATCTGCCATTCACTTTTTTCTTTCTGCAAGCTGAAACCGGTTCGGATCTTCGGATCCGAACCGGTTTTTTGTATCATGGCCTGCCGCTGTAAGTATGGAAAACATAAAAAGCATATAAACTATGCACCCGAATCCGTTTTTTGGGGGTGTTTATAATGAATCCATGTGAAAAAGGATTCCGAATAATTGTTTTAGGAGGAAACAATCATGCCCAAAAAGAATAATGAAGCAAATAATCCGAATTCAAACCCGAACCCGCAGCCTCCCCAGCCGTCCTTGAACAATGCGAGCCGAGGACGGCTGATTTTCGGTATTGTCGATAAGACTGGAGAAGTTGTTGGAGTTGCTGATCCCGACGGCGATGATAAGCTGACTAATGCAGGAGCATTGCTTGCTGACTACTGCCCGATATATCAGTCACGTCTATTCTGCACGAGGTGGAATGGGCTGACAAAGGCTTCGGGATTGCAGGATGCTCTTGATGATGCTGAATATGTGACCTTCTTCTTTTTTGTAGATGCTTTGTTGATAGTGCTTTACCGAGTATCAATAAATTTACCAATAGTAATATTTATTTTTAATTTTTCCTCGGTGCAAATAGCAAATTTATTTTTGAAAATCGTTGACTTTTCTGTGAAATTGTGCTATAATAATTGCATACAGTCGATTTACAGGCTGTTATAAAGGTAAATGTTATGATATATCAAATCCAGAAACAGGAGGATTAAATTATGAAATACACATGGAAGAAAACAGCGGCTTTCGTGCTTGCATTCACTCTTGTGGCGGCACCGCTGACACAGACAGTAGGAAAAGACGGACTTTTCGGCGGCTCGGCTATTACGGCGAAGGCGGCGGATTATTCCGAGGGAGATGACGCAAGTATTTTCAGCATATCAGTAGGGGATACATTTAATGTCGGTTCAACAATAACAAGGAATAATTCAGCGGGCGTATTACAAGAAATATATGTTGATGATTATTGTGTTTTTAAATATTATGGACCAGGTACTTATACCGTAAATGAAAATCTTACTTTGACTGCAGTAGATGGTGTCAAATATTATTTTGATTCTACAGATACCAATGACCTTACCAATGCAACTGTAACAGTTGACGTGGCAGCAAAAAGTACAACTGTAAAGATAGGTGACAAAAACGTAGGACCGGCTAAATATGATGTGAAATACGGTTCAACGCTTGAAAATGCAACGGCTGATTTTCCAACTCAAGCTGGTAGCTATTACGCTTTTGTGACTGCAAAAGAAACAGCCGGTAATTATATCGGACAAGCGAAAAGCGAAGCATTCACAGTTTCGGCAGAAGGAGCTGTCACATGGACGGACATTTCTGCAAACAAGTCCCAAGACGGTATTTCAATCACTTCATCCAGCGTTAATTTTACGGGTAACTATATTTCTGGATATAACGGTTCAATCACTTTCACATCAACTGCTGGAAAAATCAAAAAGATCGAGATATCCTGTAATGGTCAGTACAATATGAATGTTTTTGGTAATATATCATCAGGCTGGAAAGAATGCTGGGGCGATGGTCCTCTTGTTTGGAACGGCACAGCGGCTGATTCTGTTACATTGTCTGCTCGCACTATTGATATAAGTGAGTTTGCACAGATTGTGTATACGCTTGAAGCAAAATCTGATATATCCGATACAACTGTGACAGTTGATACTGATAATCAGAGTGTCAGCGTTACACGAGGCAATGCTTTTATTCCTGAAGATGAATATGAAGTGACATACGGTACAAGTGCCGAGACTGCAACAGCCGACTTCCCGACTGCCTCCGGCAAGTATTATGCTTTTGTTACTGCAAAAGCAGACAGCACATACTATACAGGCACGGCAAAGAGTGAAGCGTTTACAGTTGTGAATACCATAACTCTCAACTCTGAGAATGTAACCATTGCCGATTTCACCTATAACGGCACAGAAAAGACACCTGTCCTCAAATACGGCGATACTACGCTTGTCAAGGATACTGACTACACGATAGTCGAGACCGAGGGCGACACCGCTTCTGCGACAAATGCAGGCACATACACTATCCATGTAAGCGGCAAGGGCAATTATACAGGCGAGAATGTGCTTCTGATGTGGAATATAAGCAAGGCTGACCCCACCGTTACCGCTCCCACAGTCAAGACAGGGCTGACCTACACAGGTTCGGCTCAGGCTCTTGCCGAAGCAGGCACGACAACAGGCGGTACGCTGATGTATGGTGTGCACGTTGCTCCGACTGTCTACAAGGCAGACGGCGAAGCTATCGACGTCAATGTCGCCGACCTCAATGCAGGCGATGTGCTTCAGGTGACCCGTGATAACAGCAGCAGGATCAATTTCATCGGCGGTACTGTAAAATACAGAAATTCAGAA
>JAFYBM010000006.1 GCA_017540225.1 Oscillospiraceae bacterium
CTGCCTCATCTTTACACCAATGAAATTCTTTCTGGACGGCGGGATCATCGGTGATGCGCCGCTGTGGTTCCTGTTTGCGTTTTTTTACATCAATATCTGTTTACAGGGGAAATCCAGAGTCGCATTCCTGCTGATGGAATGTGCGGCCGCTTCCGGCTGCTGGCTCATATCCTACCGTAAGCCGGAGCTGATTATTGAAAACCCTGTGCCGCAGGCTTTGATTGACACTATCATCAGTCTGCTGCTGATCGGCTTTTCCATCAGCGTAATCATCGAATTTATTACTCTGCACAACAAACGGGAAATGGAACGCTCCCTTGCCCAGAAAAAAGAGATCGAAGCGCTGAATCAGGCACAGAACCACTTTTTCTCCAGCATGAGCCATGAGATCCGCACGCCGATCAATACAATTGTCGCCCTGAATGAAATGATCCTGCGGGAGAACATCTCCGATGAAGTTGCCGAGGATGCGGCCAATATTCAGTCCGCCAGCAAAATGCTGCTGCATCTCATCAACGATATTCTCGATATGTCAAAATTCGCATCGGGACAAATGAAGCTCACGCCGGTTGTATACAATCCGAGCGATATGCTTTCAGAAATTGTCGGTATGCTCTGGATCCGTGCGAAGGAGAAAAAGCTGGATTTTCAGGTGAATGTTTCGCCGGATATTCCCGCCGAGCTGCTGGGTGACGAGGTTCGCATCAAGCAGATTCTCATCAATGTTCTGAACAATGCGATCAAATACACACAGCAAGGCTCTGTTTCACTCTCCATCCAGTCCGGTGAAACCGAAAACGGCATTATGAACGTCATATATTCCGTCAGCGATACCGGAATCGGCATCAAAAAAGAAAACATCCCCTATCTGTTCAATGCGTTTCGTCGTGTCGATGAGGAAAACAACCGGCATATAGAAGGAACCGGCCTCGGCCTTTCGATTGTAAAGCAGTTTGTCGATCTGATGGGCGGAAAGATCACCGTCAACAGCATATATACAAAAGGTTCAACCTTTTTAATTGAGATTCCTCAGAAGATCGTCGGAGAGCAGAAGATCGGAGAAATCACGATTGATAATATTGACAATATGCACAGCGACAACAGCAGACGAGAGCATTTCACGGGATTTGAGGCACCGGAGGCACAGGTGCTCGTTGTGGATGACAACGCATCCAATCTGCTTGTTGTGAAGAAGCTGCTGCGGGCATCCAAAGTTCAGACGGAAACGGTTTCCAGCGGCGAGGAAGCACTCAGGCACACACTGAACAAGCATTATCATGTCATTTTCATGGATCACCTGATGCCCCATATGGACGGCATCGAATGCCTGAATGCGATCCGGACACAGGTCGGCGGACAGTGCAAGGAATCCAAAATCATTGTGCTGACGGCCAATGCGGGCAGTGAGAATAAAGTGCTCTACGAAAAAGCAGGCTTCGACGGCTATCTGACAAAGCCGATCACCGGCACACTGCTGGAGCAGGAGCTTTACCGGATGCTGCCGAAGGATCTGACCGTTGTGACCGGAAACAGCGAAGATATTCTCAAAGAAACTATTTCGTGGATGAAAAAAGAAGAACAGAAAAAAACAGTCGCAATCACAACAGAGAGCATTGCCGATCTGCCGTCTGAAATCATCAGGCGCTTCGGAATCGCCGTTCTGCCGCATCTGGTCTGCACGGCAGAGGGCAATTTCATGGACGGCGTTGAGGTTGAAACAAAGGGCTTGATGGAATACATGAAGGACCGATCCCGCAAGGTCATCACCCGCTCGCCCGATGCGCAGACTGTTGAGGCATTCTTTGCAAAACAGCTCACAAAAGCCAATAATATCATCCATATTTCCATTTCGGCTAAGATCACAAACAGCGGTTGTCCGATTGCAAAGGAAGCTGCAAAGGCATTTGACAACGTCACTGTAATCGACAGCGGACATCTCTCCAGCGGTCAGGGACTCATGGTGATTGAAGCCTGCCGGCTGGCCGAGGAAGGCAAGAGTCCGGAGGAGATCACTGCACATCTTGAATATCTGAAGGCGAAGATCCGCACCAGCTTTGTAGTGGACAGTCTGGATTTTATGGTGCGTGCTGAACAGGTAAGCGAGAAGATTGCAAATGTGACAAAATCGCTGATGATGAAACCGGTCATTGTTCTCAGGCACGGCAAAATCATCGTCAGAAAGGTCTTTCTCGGCTCGCGTGAGCGCGTCTGGCGCCGGTATATCCGTTATTCGCTGCGCGATGCATCTTCCATTGACAAACGCATCCTGTTCGTTACCTATGTCGGTCTCAGCAAGCGGGATATGGAATGGATCCGGAAACAGACCGAAAAATATGCAAAATTTGAAAAGATATATTTCCAGAAGGCCTCCCCTGCCATTGCCGTCAACAGCGGAAACGGCACATTCGGTCTGCTGACAATGGAAAAAGAACAATACAGTCTGTAAAAAGAAACAGCTTATGCCGCAGAATCCTGCGGCATAAGCTGTTTTTGTATAACATATACGAAACAGTCCGAATCAGTTACTTCTTCGGCATCATGGAAATGATCTTGCCTGCAAAGTCGTTGAAGTTCTGTGTCTGGAGAATGATCCGGCCGGGACCGGTCAGCTTGGTGAGGAACAGGCCCTCGCCGCCGAAGAGGATATTTCCGAGACCTTTCACGGTCTGAATCTCATACTGTACTGTCTGATCGAACGCAACAACGTTACCGGTATCAACAAGCAGAACCTCACCGGCAGCGAGCGTCTGCTCAACCATATCACCGTCAACTTCAAGGAAAGCCAGACCGGAACCGGTCAGCTTCTGAAGGATAAAGCCTTCACCGCCGAAAAGACCGGCAGAAAACTTCTTGGTCAGCGTAATCTCCAGATTAACTGACTGCTGTGCGCAGAGGAATGAACCCTTCTGACAGATCAGCGGCATCTGCGTGACATCAACCGGAACAATACATCCCGGAACGGTCGATCCGAACGTGATCCGCGCATTATCCTGCTTTGCGGTGTAATTTGCCATAAAAATAGATTCGCCGGTCAGCATTCTGCCGAGGCTCTTTGCAAGACCGCCGCGAGCATTTGTGCTCATTTCAATGCCCGGTGTCTGCCAGATCATGCCGCCGGACTGTGTAAACATGGACTCTCCTGTGTTCAGTGCGATTTCGACCGCAGGAACGGTCTGACCAATAATACGATACTGCATACTCATACTCCTTTTCATTGAAAAAAATAGGCGGTTCGCGGCAGGTAGCTCTGCCGGTCATGATAAAGAGAATAGATAAAACATTTCACTTCATCATGTTTTATATTATACAACATTTTTTATAAAATGTCAAGGCTCTAATTAAAGAATTTTTGCAAACGTCAACAGCTTTTCAAACAAAAACACAGAATCTCCCCGAAGAATCTGACGGTTCATGCCGGAATCCGGAACTGCTTTTTTCGTCATATAAAAATATTTTTGAAAAAACACTTGCAATCAGGGGGGGACTTATGGTATAATACTTAGTTGAAGTGAGGTGTTCGCATTATGCCAAAAAGAAACGATATTAACAAAGTAATGATCATCGGCTCCGGCCCGATCATCATCGGACAAGCCTGCGAATTTGACTATTCCGGTACGCAGGCCTGCAAAGCGCTGCGCAAGCTGGGCTACGAGATCGTGCTCGTCAATTCTAATCCTGCGACGATCATGACTGACCCGGATGTGGCCGATGTGACTTACATCGAGCCGCTCAACTGCGCAAGACTGACCGAGATCATCAAAAAGGAGCGCCCCGATGCACTGCTGCCGAACCTCGGCGGACAGTCCGGTCTGAATCTCTGCTCGGAGCTTGATAAGGCCGGCGTTCTCAAAGAATACGACGTAAAGGTCATCGGCGTGCAGGTCGATGCGATCGAGCGCGGTGAGGACAGAATCGAATTCAAGGAAACAATGGAATCCATCGGCGTGGAGATGGCACGTTCTGAAGTCGCCTATTCAGTTGATGAGGCTGTAAAAATCGCAGAACAGCTCGGCTATCCGGTCGTGCTCCGTCCTGCATATACGATGGGCGGCGCCGGCGGCGGCATGGTCTATAATGTCGAGGAGCTGAAAGTCGTCTGTGCAAGAGGCTTGCAGGCTTCGCTGGTCGGACAGGTGCTCGTTGAGGAGTGCGTGACCGGCTGGGAGGAGCTGGAGCTTGAGGTTGTCCGTGATGCAAAGGGCAACATGATTACCGTCTGCTTTATTGAGAATATCGACCCGATGGGCGTTCATACCGGTGATTCGTTCTGCTCGGCACCGATGCTGACGATATCCGAGGAGGTGCAGAAGCGCTTGCAGGAGCAGGCCTACCGCATTGTTGACAAGGTACAGGTCATCGGCGGCTGTAACTGCCAGTTTGCGCACGATCCGGTTTCTGACAGAATTATCGTCATTGAAATCAACCCGCGTACCTCCCGTTCCTCCGCACTGGCCTCCAAAGCGACCGGCTTCCCGATCGCACTCGTTTCCGCAATGCTCGCAACCGGCATGACACTCGACGAGATGGAGTGCGGAAAATACGGTACGCTGGATAAATATGTTCCGTCCGGTGACTATGTTGTCATCAAGTTTGCGCGCTGGGCATTTGAAAAATTCAAGGGCGCAGAGGACAAGCTCGGTACACAGATGCGTGCCGTCGGTGAAGTCATGAGCATCGGCAAAACCTATAAAGAGGCCTTCCAGAAGGCAATCCGTTCGCTCGAAACAGGCCGCTACGGTCTTGGCTTTGCAAAGGATTTCCATGAAAAATCAA
>JAFYBM010000050.1 GCA_017540225.1 Oscillospiraceae bacterium
CTTGCGGACTATATCGCCAAAACCGAGGGCGTGCAGATCAATCCCGCATCCTGCTTCGATATCCAGCTCAAGCGTCTGCATGAGTATAAACGGCAGCTTCTGAATGCGTTTTCGATCCTCTGGATCTATTTCGGCATCAAAGACGGCAGCATTCAGAATTTCCCGCCGACAACATTCCTGCTCGGCGCAAAATCCGCACCGGGCTACCGCCGCGCAAAGGCGATCATCAAGTATATCAACGAGATCGCAAAGCTGATCGGCAGCGATCCGGATGTGCGCGATGTGCTGAATGTGCATTTTGTCTGCAATTATAATGTGTCATATGCGGAGAAGCTCGTTTCCGCCTGCGATATCTCGGAGCAGATCTCGACGGCTGGCACCGAGGCTTCCGGCACCGGCAATATGAAAATGATGCTCAACGGCGCGGTCACGCTCGGCACAATGGACGGCGCGAACATTGAGATCGTGGAATCCGCCGGCGCGGAGAACAATTATATTTTCGGCGCGACGGTGGAAGATCTTGCAAATCTGAAAGATTATTGCAGCCGCGCAGTCATGGCAAAGGATCCGCGCATTGCGCGCGTTGTCCGGACGCTGATCGACGGCACGGTTTCCGATGACGGCACCGGCGAGTTTCGCGAGCTGTATTTCGCGCTGCTGGACGGTGCAAGCTGGCATCAGCCGGATCATTACTATCTGCTGCTGGATCTGCCGTCCTATGCGGAGACCAAGCTGCGCGCGCTGTACGATTACCGCGATGATGCAGCAGGCTTTGCGGCAAAGCAGTGGCGGAATGCCTGTGCAGCCGGACCGTTCAGCTCCGACCGCACGATCCGGCAGTACGCCGCGGAATGCTGGCAGATCAAAGAGGTCTGAACGGCAGGAAAGGAGCGCATATGGGCGATATCCCGATGTTTCGCAGCTTCGGAAACATGTTCCGGAAGTATGCGGTGTTCCGCGGCAGAACCGACCGCGCAGAATACTGGTGGGCGATCCTGCTGTATATGATCATTTTCCTGCTGCTGTTCATTCCGGCAGTGACGACGCGCGACGAGAGCTTTATGAATGTGCTGGGGCTTTTCCGTCTGGGCACAATCGTTCCGTATTACGCGCTGCATACGCGCAGACTGCACGACATCGGCAAAAGCGGCTGGTGGTCGCTGCTGGGCTGCAATCTGATCGGCATAATCGTGCTGATCGTCTGGCTATCACGGGCGGGTGATACAGATGAAAATCTGTTCGGCGCAGACCCGCGTCCCGTGTGCAGATATTAAAAATCAAGGAGGTCACAAAATGGATAAAATTCTGAATATCCCGTTTGTTCAGGCATATCTGAAAATGCTGGCGAACTTTTCTGATTTCAAAGGCAGAACCGACCGCAAGAGTTTCTGGCTCGCAGTGCTCTGTCAGATCATCATTTCGGCGATCCTGGGCTTTGTGCTGGGACTGCTCGGCAAATTCGGCGCAATTCTGCTTTGGATCATCAGTCTGGTACTATGTGTTCCGATGCTCGCAATGGCTGTGCGCAGACTGCATGACACCAACAGAAGCGGACTCTGGCTGCTTCTCTCCCTCACTGCAATCGGAAACATCGTTCTGATCGTGTTCTGGGCACTGGAGGGCAATCCGGACTCCAATCAGTACGGTCCGAACCCGAAGTACATGGGCTGATAAAAAAAGCGGATCCTGTTCTGCGGCGGGATCCGCTGAATTTTCGGCAAACGCTTGACAAATCGTCGGAACTGTGTTATAATACTACTGTTGTCTGGGTGTGGCGCAGTTGGTAGCGCGCTACCTTGGGGTGGTAGAGGCCGCCCGTTCAAGTCGGGTCACTCAGACCAACGGGCAATGCCCGTCAAAGAAAAGCAGTGTTTCGGAGCGATCCGGAGCACTGTTTTTTTGTTCTGCAAACGAAAATGCAGCCCGATCTGCGTGCCGCAAGATCTAACCAATTCCATAAAATATGTCAAAATTGCGATTTCTTTTTGAGTGCTTCGACAGTGGACAGATATACTATTATTGAGGTAAAATTGCCATAATTTTGCGCAGCAGGCGTGCATCGTTTCATGCGGTGTCCGTTTGCTGCATTTTGTTTTTATCAGTGCCGAAATAAGTCGAATTTACGTGATATTTAACCTATCACTTTTCATTCCGGCGCGATTGTGCCGCTTTCTGATATATGATGATATAGCCATTTTTTATGAATTATCGTGCAGAATGGGAACTTTGTTTTGCAATGAGCCGAAAATCCGTTTTGCCGCTTCGATTTCATTGACAAAATTGCTTTTTGTGAC
>JAFYBM010000051.1 GCA_017540225.1 Oscillospiraceae bacterium
ACAAGACTGCTTGATCCGCTGATGTATGTCCGGATGTTTACCTATGTACTCGGCCATGCAAATTACGCGCATTTTCTCGGCAATTTCACTGTGATCCTGCTTGTCGGGCCGATGCTGGAAGAAAAATACGGCTCTATCCCGCTGCTGAAAATGATGGCGATGACTGCTTTTATCACCGGACTTGTTCAGATTATCTTTTTCCCGTCCACTGCGCTGCTCGGCGCGAGCGGCATTGCCTTCATGATGATTCTGCTCAGCTCGTTTACCAATCTGCAAAAGGGACGCATCCCGATCACGCTGATTCTGGTTGCACTGATCTTCCTGAGCGGTGAGATCGTTGACGGTATTGCAAATCCGAACGACAGCATTTCACAGATGGGGCACATTGTCGGCGGCATCTGCGGCACGCTGTTCGGCTGGGCAATTACCAAGCCGAAGTCCGAAGAAAACAGCAACTCTGTTGTTCTATAATCCGGCTGTTCCAACCAGCGTATATTGACACAAACGGTGAACGATTGACGCGCAGGCGGATCTGTGCCGGCACGCCTATACGAAGCATCTGATGCGCAGAAGGAAATCGGAATACCAATCCCATTTCAAATGCGCGTTTTGTAATATACCGGATTTGTCCCTGTTTTCAGGGCAAATATAAATGACTTTAAAGGAGCGAAATGTATGAAACGAACCCGTGGTCTACTGAAAAGTATCTCGGTATTTACCGGCATACTGCTTGCGTCTCAGGCGCTGATCGGTACTTTTCCGGCAGAGCTTGTTCACGCAGAGGATGACAAGGATCAGGAAGTCATCAAGATCAAAGAGGAACAGGAAGGCGACATTACGATTAACAACCAATGGCACGGACCCTATTATGCAATCTATAACGACAATATGTTCCTCAAGGACACCAGAGCAGAATCCACAGACCTTGCGAAGCTCGGCAGCGTGCTTGCAGAAGCTGCATACAGTGAATCCTACATCACAAACCTCTATGAAGAAATGGGCTTTTCTGCCGCAAACTATAACTACGACAAGCGCGAGACCTATGAGGACAATGATTTTGTCGGTTATACGCTCGGCTACAAGGAGATCGAAGGCAACCGCGTATTTCTCGTCTCCATCCGCGGCACTCACGGTGACTGCGACTGGTACAGCAACTTTAATCTCGGCTCCGGTGATACGCATCTCGGCTTCAGCAAGTCGGCAAGCAAGCTGATGGATGATCTCGACGAGTATCTTGAGCAGTATCACGCCTCCGACAGCTCGATGCACAATATCATCTACTTCACCGGCCACAGCCGCGGCGCCGCAGTCGCAAACCTCCTTGCCGGCTGGTGCAGTGAGGGCGCATATCCCTATTTCAACGAGAGCAATGTTTTTGCCTATACATTTGCGACGCCGAATGTCAAGCGCGGCGCAAATCAAAAGCTGCGCAATATCCACAACTATGTCAACCCCGGCGACAAGATTCCGGCCATGCCGCTTTCCTCATGGGGCTTTGAGCGCTACGGTCAGACGCATATTCTGGATATCGGCGGAGACACCTTCCAGAATTTCCTGTTCCGGTTTGAGAAGCAGAAGGAATCTGAAGAAACCTATGAAAAATACGGCGGTGAGCTGGATAATGTTGCGTTTACAACACTGCTTCAGGGCATCGTGCCGGATCAGGAAACCTATCTGGACAAGCAGTATATCTTTTATCTGATCGCCACATTCCTTGCACAGGATAACTCCAGCAACGCGCCCGAGGATCACAGATTCTATTATCTGGCGGCTAAGGTGCTGGATCAGTTCAAGGGCGAGTTCAAGGATTTCCAGATCCGCAGCATTCTGGATTCGGTGTCATACGGCTTGTATACGACACTGACGGGTGCAGAAGATGTGACTGAACTCCTCGCATCTACTTTTATCGAGATTGAGAAAAAGTATACAGAGGTTTCCAATGCCATCGACAATGCAGAGCTTGCCTATAATGATTACTTCAGGGCGAAGGATGAGGCAGAGAAGAATGAGCGTGATTTCAGCTTTAATTCATGGAGCAGAGGCTGGAGCTCGGAGATCGGAACGGCAGCTTATCTGACAGACCAGAGCATTGAGGACATCGACGACCTTGCCAATGCGATCAAGCTCCTGAAAGAGCTTTATAACAAGCTGATGGCTGTCAAGAGCGACGATGAGAATGCATTTCGGATCTTTGGCGCACTCATCGGTGATCTCGGCAATAACAGCGATGCAACCTTCCTGACATCCGCAAAACGCGGCATCGAGCACGCGCACCTGCCGCTTACCTACTATCTGTGGGTCGGTTCCATGTATTTCGGTTACTACGGCTGGGCAGGCTACAAAGCTGAGATCGACAAAATGGTCATTCCGGATAAGATCACCCGCATCAATCCCGGATGCTTCAACGGATGCACCGGGATCAAAGAATTTGTCATTCCGGATACTGTTATCAGCCTGAGAGGTGCAATTAGTGGATGCTCCGCCCTGCGCTATCTGACCATTCCGGTAGACCGCTGCGGCGACAGCAGCTTCGATGATTCCCAGATCCTTACCCTGCATTTTACATACGGCAAATCCGGCAGGATGCCTGATGAGAATCCATACACGGAAGACAGCTATTATCGTAATTACCAATTGCTGACGCACAGAAATTCAGACAGCATTACCACGGTCGTATTTGACGATGATATTACCTATATCGGCACAAACGCTTTCTGCGACTGCCCCGGCCTCATCAATCTGACGCTTCCGGCTTCGATCACCGAGATTCCGAGCGGTACTTTCTACAGATGCTCCGCGCTGAAAGAGGTCGAGCTGCCTGCCGGAGTGACAAAGCTCGGATATAACAGCTTCTCTGAATGCGTGTCACTGAGCAGTATCAATCTGCATGACGGCATCCGGAGCATCGGTGAAAACTGCTTCAAAGGCGACACACTGCTGAAAATCAACCCGCAGCTCCCGAAGAATCTGATCTCTATCGGCAAAAGCTGCTTCTCTGACTGCTCATCGCTGTGCAGTGAGATCATCATTCCGGACAGTGTCGAGGAAGTGGATGACTACAGCTTTTACAACACCCCGATCACAAAAGTAACCATGCCCTGCGACCTGAAATTTTATCCTTATAGCAACGAGGAAAAACCGATCACAGAGTATGTGTTCACAAAGGGCAAAACCGGCGTTGTCCGTTCCTACCGGATCAGCGGCTGGAATGGTGGCTCCGCTGTGCAGAAGGTCACACTTTGCGAGGGCATTACGAAGCTGGACAAGGAGGCCTTCAAGGAATCTTCGGTTCCGGAATATGTGCTTCCCTCCACGCTGACCGAGATCGGTGACAGTGCATTTGAGGGCTGCAAGGCGCTGACCTCCCTCGCGCTCCCGAAAAATCTGAAGACCATCGGCGGACACGCATTTTACAGCAGCGGACTGACTTCTGTTGTCTTGCCGGATTCCGTTGTTTATCAATATGACGGAGATGACTACTATAATTATAAGAGCGATTTGTCATGGTTCGGCAGCTGCACCGATCTGACAAAAGTCGTACTGTCAAAGAATATGAACGCGATTATGCCTTATATGTTCTCCGGCTGCACCGCGCTGACAGATATCACGCTCCCGGAGGGCATCAAAACGATCGGCACTTATGCATTCAACGGATGCGAAGCACTGGCTGAGATCAAGCTGCCGGATTCTCTGACATCCATTGAAAGCGGAGCCTTTGAGAGCTGCCCGTCTTTGGTGAATATCGTCATTCCTAAAAATGTTTCGTTTATCGGCGCGGCGGCGTTCAATAACTACAATGCGAAAAAGGACTGCAACGACCGGAAGGTCACCATTTACAATCCCGACTGCGACATTGCGCTGGAAACCTCCTATTCCCGCGTATTCAACAGCAACGAAACGATCTACGGCTACAGCAATTCCAGTGCGAGAACGGCAGCAAAGCATTACGGTCTGACATTTGTTCCGCTGGATCCTGCATACACTGTCGGTGACGTCAACTCGGATACCGAAGTTTCAGTGGCAGATGCTGTCGCACTCCAGCGCTATGTGAACAAGTGGGACAAGATCACCATTCATAAGGAGGCAGCAGACCTGAACCGCGACGGCAGTGTCAGTCTCATTGATGCAATGATTCTTTCTCGCGCAGTCGCAGGCTGGGGCGGATATGACAAATATCTGATTCTGATTCCGAAGGAGCAGGAACAGGAAAAGACACCGGAGCAGGAAGAAAGGACGGATGAAAAATGAAAAGGATACTTTCGATCCTGCTCGCAATCTCGCTGTTGTGTCTGATGATCCCCGATGTTTATGCAGCTGCGGAGATGCGTCTGAGTATCATGGGTGTTTCCGCAAAGGCGGAAGCCGGCACCGAGGTGCGCGTTCCGGTTATGGCGAGTGACGGCTTCCGCTATGCAGCGGGCATCGTTGATGTCAGCTGGGATCCGGAAGCACTGATTCTCAAGGAAGTGGAATTTACCGATCATTTCGCGCCGGACAACGGCTCTGCTCCGGTCACAAACAGCGGTGAATACCGCGTCAGTGTCGGAGATTACAACGCGGAACAAAATTATATCGGAAACGGCGTGTTCTTCACACTGATCTATGAAGTTGCGGAGAACGTGAAGCCGGCAAGCTACAAGATCGAACTGACAAACAGCGCTTTCTATGACAAGCATATGGATCCGGTTTACGTTGAAAAAACGACTGGCTACGTCACGCTGTCAGTATGCGGCACGCTGTCTTTGGCTGTGCAGTCCGTAACCGCTGCACCGAATGCAGAATCCATCTCGGTTCCCGTAACAGCAGAGCGGAATGACGGCTTTGCCGCAGCGATCGTCGATGTGATCTGGGATCCGGATGCGCTGATTCTGAACGGTATTGCATTCAATGATAAGCTCGCGCCGGATAACAATACCAGACCGGTTGACAATTCCGGACATATGTGCATTTCATTCGGCAGCGGTGAGACATATAAGGATTTCACCGGAAGCGGCACATTTTTTACGCTGGAATTTTTGCCGGCAAAGAATATCGTGCAGGAAAAATATGAGATCAGTCTCGCTGATCCGGATGCAGTCAGCAGCGCACTCCTGCCGCTGAATGTGGAAACAAAATCCGGCGTTATACTGATTACGGATCAGCCGGAAGCGGCGATCACGACTGCGGTTTCTTCGGGCATTGTATCCGATGAAACAACGGCAATCAGCTCCGAAGACTCTTCGGAACATAGCTCTGAAACGAATCCGGTCTCTAAAACAACTGCAGTAACCGCGGAAACCACTGCGAAGCCGGTCTCCAAAGCGACGACAACAGTAACCGCGGAAACCACCGCGAAACCGGTCACCAAAACGACGACAACGGTAACCGATGTTACCACCGCAAAGCCGGTTTCCAAAACGACAACAACGGTAACCGCGGAAACCACCGCAAAGCCCGTCTCCAAAACGACAACAACGGTAACCGCGGAAACCACCGCGAAACCGGTCTCCAAAGTGACTACAACGGTAACCGCAGAAACCACCGCAAAACCGGCCTCGGAAACAACAGCGACAACCGCAGAGACAACCGCAAAGCCGGCCTCGGAAACAACAGCGACAACCGCAGAGACAACCGCAAAGCCAGCCTCGGAAACAACAACCGATGTCACAACGACCGCGCAGCCGGATGCTCCTGCCAAAGACGGAGACTACAACAACGACGGCTCCGTGACCGTCGCAGATCTGGTACTGTTCACACGCTTTATTGCAGAGGACACTACGCTGCCGCAGCAGCAGATCCAGATTTTTGTAACTGTGAAAACAGATTTCGATAACGACGGATTGATTACACTCATTGATGTTAGAGTTCTGCTCAAAATCATTTTCAATACGCCTTAATGCAGCAAACCTGAAAAAGCGCCGTCCGGTTTTTGCCGGACGGCGTGCTTTTTTATGTTACTGTCAGCCGGTAACTCGTTTCCGCTTCTGTCATGAATTCAACCGTACCGGCAGAGGACGGCCGCAGAACAGTACCGTCTGCAAAGGAAAACAAGCCGCTGTTCTCCGGCAGAAACAGCCTGCAAAGGCCGCCTTTTTGTGAAAAAACGCTGATTTCCGTCAGGCAGTGCGACCGCCATGCCGCAGAAATCTGAAACCCGCCGTATGCGCATAGCCCGCGGAATGCGCCAGTATCCCATGCAGCCGGACAGGCCGGAAGCAATGTGATCCCGGCCGGATCCGATTGCAGCAGTGCTTCTGCAACGGCGGCAGTCCCGCCGAAATTTCCGTCAATCTGGAACGGCGGATGCATATCAAACAGATTCGCATATGTTGCATTTTGAATCAGCTTTTGCAGCATGATATATAAACCGTCGCTGTCATGCAGCCGCGCATACATATTTGCGATCCATGCACAGCTCCAGCCGGTATGTCCGCCGCCGTATTGCAGCCGTCTGCGTATAGTTGCGGCAGCGGCTTCGGCAAGCTCCGGAGTACTGCGCGGCGTGATCTGATGTGCCGGATGCAGCGCAAAGAGCTGTGAAATATGCCGGTGTCCCGGCTCCGGCTCATCATAATCGACCGCCCATTCCATGATCTGTCCGTGTTTTCCGATCTGCGGCTGCGGCAGCTTTTCCAGCTGCGCACGCAGCTTTGGAATCAGCGGACTGTTTTTTTCAAGAATGCTGTCCGCTTCGATCACATCGCGGTACAGCTGCGTAATGATCTGGCTGTCCATACTCGGCCCTGAACAGAGGCATCCCTTTTCGCCTGACGGTAATCGGTAGGTATTCTCCGGTGAAACACTTGGACAGGTGACAAGCTGTGAAAGACCGTTTTCCGTGAGATAATCGGTAAAAAATCGCGCTGCTTCGCACATGATCCCAAAATATTCAGCAAGAAAACCACGGTCAAGCGTGAAACGGTAATGCTCCATGATATGCAGCGAAAGCCATGCACCGCCTGTCGGCCAGATTGTCGCGGGCATCCAGAGATCCTGCGGCGCGGAATCGCCCCAGAGGTCTGTGTTGTGGTGACAGCAGAAGCCGCTGCATCCGTACATTTCCTTTGCAGTGCGTTGTCCGTTTTCCGCAACGCGGCGCAGCAGCCCGAACAGCGGCAGATGACACTCCGGCAGATTACAGCTTTCGGCCGGCCAGTAATTCATCTGTGTGTTGATATTGACCGTGAACCGCGAACCCCATGCCGGCCACATATCCTTGTTCCAGATGCCCTGCAAATTCAGCGGCAGGGAACCTTCGCGGCTCCCTGCGATCATCAGATACCGCCCGAAATGGAAATACAGCTGCATCAGTGCATTCCATGCGTGCGGATCACTTTGTTTTGCGCGTATCAGCAAATCGTCTGTCGGAAGCTGTGCGGCCAGTGCATCATCAGGCAGCTTCAGCGATACACGCGAAAAAAGCTGCTGATAATCTGCAGTATGTGCGGCTTTCAGAGACTCATATGTCTGCTTTCGCGCGAAAAAAACAGTTTTCAGCGTCAACGTCTGCAAATCCGCATCCGGATGATAATAGCTTGTCTGTGCGCTGAAAATCAGAGTAGCCTCCGTTGTATCGGAAACAGTCAGCGTATTGCCGTAATGAGAAACCGAACCGTTTGCAGAGACGGCACAAAGCGCCGCACAGAAAGCAATCCCGTTTTTGCCGCCCGAACTGCCGTCAAAGATCAGTGCATCGCCTTCCGGCGCGGAAACAATACAGTTGCGGTCAAAATCATCATCACGGCCGTTCATGCCGGCGGCGAGCGAAAACGGTACACTGCCCGTCAGATGCAGCACAAGGCACTGCGCGGGAAATGATGCAAATGCCTCCCGCCGGAATACGGCACCGCCCTTTTGAAATGTGACGGAATACAGTGCATCCTGCAAATCAAGCGCACGCCGGTATTCTGTGATCTCGCCGTCCGGCAGTGTCAGTCTGAGCGTCAGATTACAGAGCGGCTGGTAATGCCGCATATCCGGCGGACAGCCCTGCATCGTGCGGAAAGCGAGTGCTTCCGCCTCAGAAATATGCCCCTCTGCAATCAGCCGCCGAACCGCTGCCAGATTTGTCTTTGCATCGGGATTGATGCGGCTGCGCGGACCGCCCGACCAGACCGAATCTTCATTGAGATGCAGAAATTCCTGTTCCGGTTCGCCGTAAAGCATTGCCCCGAGCCGTCCGCAGCCGATCGGAAGCGCCGTTTCAAAGGAATCGGCAGCGGACTGATACCAGAGTGTTTGTGTATTCATGATTCCTCCGTGCCGGTCATGCAGCATCCTGCAAGATCATTTCAGCGACCGTCTGCTGTGCGGCTTCGAGCTGGTTGTCCTGCTCCGCTTCCGGATCATACACGATCTGCACATCCGGTTCCAGCCCTGTTTCATGATAGCAGGGCGTTTTGCCGGTCGCATACGTCGCTGTAGTCAGCGTGACGCCGCCGCCTGTCAGCTCAAATGTCGTCTGCATGATGCCCTTGCCGAAGGTTGTTTCACCAACGAGCTTTGCATCGCTGTAATCACGCAGCACACAGGCAAACAGCTCTGATGCACTTGCCGTAGCGCCGTTGACAAGGACAACATACGGCATTTTCATGCATTCCTTGTCAGATTTGAGAATCGTAGTCGGATTGCCTGCGCGGTCGTAGGAGAATGCAAGCTCACCTTCCGGCAGGATCGGATCAACCATTTTTTCGAGTGCGGAAAGAACACCGCCGCCGTTGTCCCGTACATCAAAAACGAATCCCTTTGCGCCGTCATCCAGCAGCTTTTTTCTTGCATCGGCAAACTGCCCGACCGACACACTGCGGAATTTTGTGATGCGGATATAACCGATCTGACCGTCCAGCATTTCCGAATAAACTGTCGTCTCGTCAAGCTGTTCGCGTTTGAGCGTATATTCGGTTTCCTTCTCTGAATTTTCCTTGCGGATGCGGATCCGGACATAAGTGCCGACCTCCCCCGCGATCATATCAATCGCCTTTTTATAATCACCTTTGAGGGAAATATCCTCGACCTCAGTCAGAACATCGCCCGCAGCAATGCCGGCCTTCTGTGCGCTTCCATTTTCGGCAACTTCAACGATCAGGGCATAGCCCTCGTCATTTTTCACGATGGAGATGCCGATACCGGTATAGACACCGGCGTTGTTCTCCTGATAATCCGTAAGCTGTTCCGTCGGGCGGTAGGCACTGTAAGGATCGCCAAGCCCTGCAACATATCCCATCAGGATGCCGGTTGTAACATCATCCTCCGGAATATCCTTGTAATATTCAGCGCGCACCTTGCGGTCAAGCTCATCAAGTCGCTCATATTTTTCGGCAATGCCGTCAATATCGCGTACCTTCTCATTAAACAGCTTCCGGCTGAATGAAAACGTGACAACAAATGTTACTGCTGCGGTCAGTGCCATCAGGCTGGCTGCTGTTCCGATACGGATCTTTTTCATCAGAATCCATCCTTTTTTCATAAATACCGGAAACGGCAAGAGAAGAATCTCCTGCCGTTATCCGGAAAATAATTGTTTTTATGTCCGTATTTTACGGGAGATACGGCATCGGATTCACAGGAGAATCGTTGATGCGGACCTCGAAATGCAGATGAGGACCTGTCGAATTTCCGGTCGAACCGACGACACCGATCTGCTGGCCGACTGTGACCTGCTGGCCGACAGAAACCGTCGGGCGCTGCAGGTGCGCATACAGCGTGGAGTAGCCGTTGCCGTGATAGATGACGACGTTGTTGCCGTAGCCGCCGCCCCAGCCGTCCGATACAACACGGATGACCTTGCCGTTTCCGGCTGCGCAGGCTGCTGCGCCGTTGATCGCGGTCACATTGCCGATAATATCAATACCGCTATGATTTCTACCCCAGCGCGGGCCGAACGGACTGGAAATACCGTAATGTCCCGGGCACGGCCATGCAAACATACTGCCGGTCGGCGGAGCCTGTGTGGTAGCCGGTGCCGGTGCAGCGGTTGTCGGAGCGGTTGTCACGGGAGCCGGAGCCTGTGTGACAGGCGGCTGCGTCGCGGGTGCTTCCGTCACAACCGGCGGAGCCTGTGTAGCAGGCGTTTCCGGCTCCGGTACAACAGCCGGCGCTTCGGTAATGACCGGAGCAGCAGTTGTTGTCGTGGTGGTTGTTGTCTTGGTTGTCGCCTTGGTGGTGGGAACGGTCGTAACGGTGGTTGCTTTGGTGGTATGCTTTGCAGCCTCGGCAGCCTTCTGCCGTTCCTCCTCCTCCATTGCTTCGCGGATGGCCTTCTGGATCATTTCCTCTTCTTCGGCTTCGATCTGTTCGAGCGCCTGCTTCTGCTGGGCAAGCTCGCCCTCCGCATACTGCTGCTGCTTGGTGATGAACTCGATCTCAACATTTGTATCAGACAGTGCGGTATCCAGCTCATCGCGGGAAGCCTGAAATTCATCCTGCAAAACTTCAATCTCGGTCATCTGAATATTCAGCGCCTTGATGCTGGCAGTAAGATCCTGCTGATGATTCGTCAGTGTCTGAATATCCTTCTGCAGTTTGTCGATCATTTCGTCATCGTGCTTGGAAATGCGCTTGATTACGTCAATTTTAGCAAGGACATCATAGAAACTGGTCGCACCGACAAGTGCCGAAAGCAGACTGTCATTGCCGTGAACATAAAGCGCACGGATGCGCTTCTTAAAGAGCACAAGGCCTTCCTGCACAGCCTTTTCCTCTTCCTCGATCTGCACCTGCAATTCCGCGATCTCGTTTTCCTTTGCAGAAATATCACCGATCAGGTTGGTCATCTGCGTGTCGATCAGCAGCATCTTTCCGCTGATAAGCTGAATCTCCTCCTGCAAGGTCTGTTCATATGCAGCTTTGCCGCTCTTGTCCTTCGCTAGCTTTTCCAGCTCTTCCTTTTTTGCATTGATCTCCGCCTGTTTTTCCTTCTTCTCCTGCTCAATCTCTTTCAGCGTTTTCGCATAGACCGTGGTATCCGGCATACGGAACGAATCCAGTGAGAGCGAGGCAGCCGTCAGAATTACGGCGGAAAGAACTGCAAGTGCCTTTGTGCATTGCTTTAACATTAAAACCCTTCCTTTTTTCTGTTTGCATCACATATTGGCTGCGCGGTATTTGAGGTGTACCCGCGTCGAGAACACACTTCCGAATGCGCCGATGAGCGATCCGGCCGCGATATAGGCAAGCATTACGAAAATACCGATCTTGCTGTACGGAATGACATTGCCGAGTCCAATCGTGCTCAGAACATCAAACCGGCCGAGCAGATTGACAAGGCTGTCATAGGAGAACCATGTCAGCAGCGTCGCAAAAACACCGGCCATAAATCCGTTAATCATGCCCTCAATAAAGAACGGGAACCGGATAAAGCCCTTTGTCGCGCCGACGGACTGCATAATGCTGATCTCGCGGCGTCTGGAAAAGACACTGGCACGGGTCGTATTGGAAATGATGACCATTGAAACGATGAACAGCGCTGCAATGATCGCAAGTGCAACGATCGTGACAACGCGGCGAACCTCTGTCAGAAGCTCCACAAAGGAATCCGGCGAGCTGACATACTCAACATCAGGGATAGATTCCGTGGCCTTGAGTGTTTCATCCATCTTGGAAATATCTGCAACGCGGATCCGGTAGGCATCCGGCAGC
>JAFYBM010000052.1 GCA_017540225.1 Oscillospiraceae bacterium
CAAAAAAGGGGAGGGAACACTATGAAACACAAATCTATTCTGCGCATGTTTACGGCGGCCGTGCTGTGCTGTACGCTCTGCGGCTCCGGCCTGACGGTTCCGGCGTTCTCGGCGGACGAGAACGAAGAACTGCCGGCGAAATTTGACCTACGCGATGAAGGAGCGATGACGCCCGCCAAACGACAGTCGCACAATGGCTGTGAGCTATACGCGGGGTATGCTGCAATCGAGTCCAGGATGATCAAGCAAGGAATGGCAGATGCTTCACTGGATCTTTCAGAAGACCACTGTTTATGGTTTACCTGCGGAAAGGGCAAATCAGAGGATCCCGACGATCCGCTGTTCGGCGACGGGAAAGATCGCGGGACAGAAGGATATCAGAGGCAGATTTTCATGCGGACATCATGGCAACTCTCGGGAGTTGGAGAGGGCTTGCGCTGGAATCGGAAGTGCCGATCGCAAAGGAAAGCGGACCGCTTGATGAATCTCTGCGGTATGTTTCGGTTGCGCATTTGCAAAATTCATTCAGATATAATGCAGAAGAATGGACTGACTTTCCGTTGATCAAGAAACAGATAATGGAAAAAGGGGCTTTAACGGCTCATTATCACGATATTAGCAGTCCGAACCTTTATTCCGAATACGGTGGTTTTTATCAGCCATATTATAATGAGGTCGATGAAAGAATAGATCCGGAAGAGAATGATGTACCGAAGGGTGGCGGCCATGCGGTTTGTGTCTGCGGCTGGGATGACAATTTCCCGAAGGAGAATTTTGTGATTATGCCGCCTTCCGACGGCGCATGGCTGTGTAAAAACAGCTGGGGCGCGAACTGGGGCAAAACATGGGACGGCCACGGATACTTTTATCTTTCCTATTATGATCCTTCTATTTACCTGATGCAATATGATATTGAACCGGTTGACAATTACGACGGCATTTATCAGCGCTGCGGTGCGATACTCTCCAGAATTGATATTGAGAATGCAGGCTGGGGATTTTCAAATATCTATACAGCGAAGAAAGATGAAAATCTGACTGCCGTTTCATTCTTTAACCGTGAAACGCATCTGCCGTATGAGTTCAGTATCTATGCGTTAAAGGACGGATACACGAATCCGTGCGACGGAGAGCTTCTTGCTCAGATCAGCGGGGTGGAGCCGCATCTGGGATACCATACCTATCCGCTGCAAACAGCTTGCTCGGTTTCTGCCGGACAGATGTTTTCTGTTGTAGCCAAAACCGGAATCAAGGAGTCTGCACGGTGCTTTTTTGATAATAACCCGGACAACTCCGGAACCTCCTTCTATATGACATACGATGAAAACGGAGAAAGTGAATGGAAGGATGCGACCGCAGAGGAAGATAAAGGCAATGTATTTCTCAAGGTGTTCACGAAGGACGGTACCGCGGTCAATGAGCAGAATTATCCCGATCCGCTTTACCGGAAAGCTGCTGCGGATGCTTACGACAAAAACGGCGATTTTGTCATCACCGAAAAGGAGTTTGCAGAAGGTGAACAATACCTTTGCGGCGACCTTAACCGTAACGGCAAAGTGAATGCCGTTGACCTTTCGCTGCTGAAACAGGTGCTGCTCGGCAATGAACGGACAGACCTCTGTCTGTTAGCAGGTGACTGGAACGAAGATAAGACAATCAATGCGGAGGATGCCAAAGGAATCCTAGATTTTCTGCAGCAAGCAGAAGCGTAACGAAAGGTGGGTACTATGAAAAAGCATTCCGTTTTACGAAGAATTACAGCCACATTGTTATCCTGCACACTTTGCTGCTCCGGCATGACGATTCCGGTGTTCTCAGCAGAAGATACCGAAGAACTGCCTGCATGCTTTGACTGGCGGAATGCAGATCGGCGGTACTTGCTGGGCACATACAATACTCGGCTGTATCGAATCCAATATGATCATGAAGGGGATGGCTGACAACACCCTTGATCTTTCGGAGACGCATCTGGTTTGGTTCACTGAAGGGCAGGATTCCCCGACTGATCCGGATGATCCGCGGTACGGCGGCGGTATAAATATCGGCGTGAAAGCATACGACGCCGGCCCTTCTCTTCATCACGCGATTGAAGCGCTGGCTTCGTGGCAGGGCGTTGTTCCGGAGGATCTTGTCCCTTCACATGCCGAAAAACCTGTTCTCGATGAGTCTCTGCGCTATCAGTCCGTTGCACATCTGCAGAACGCAGGATACTGCAGAAAAAACGATATCAGCGATATCAAGCAGCATTTGCTGAGATACGGTCCGTTATATACAGGCTATTTCAACGATCACGACCATCCGCTCTCTGAAAAAAGCGCCTATTACGATCCGGATTACACAAGAGAGGCTTCTCTTGCGGGAAAATTGAACGGCCGCGGTCATGCTGTGATGATCGTGGGCTGGGATGATGCTTATCCCAAAACGAATTTCAATGATATCCCCCCGGAGGACGGTGCATGGATCTGTAAAAACAGCTGGGGCAATTACGAAAACTCGGAAAACGGCTATTTTTATATGAGCTACGCTGAACCTTCAATCAATACTGTTATTTATTTTGATACCGAACCGGTCACGAATTACGGCAGCGTGTACAGCTATAACAGTTCAAAACTTGTTTTTGCCGATCCCGCAGACGACGATCACGGCTTTTTTATGGCAAATGTATTTGAAGCAGAGCAGGCTGAAACGCTGGCTGCAGTCGGTGCTCTGTTCAGAACGAAGAACAGCCTTCCTGCTGAATATGAATTGTCAGTCTATCTGCTCAGCGATGACGCAGCGAATCCGCAGGACGGCACGCTCGCCACAAAGATCGAGGGCGTAGTTGATCATACCGAATACCGGACGATCAGACTTCCACAGTGCATTGAGATCAGGGAAGGGCAGAAATACGCAATTGTTCTGAAACTGCCGCCCGGAATCGGGAGCTTCTACGACAGTAAATGCTATAAGGCGGGCGTTTCCTATTCCGCTGAATATGCTGCAAAAAATGAAGCCGCCAAACCGGAATGGAACGACTGCTATACAGTCGGTACAGGCGATGTCTGCATCCATGTTTATACAAAGTACGAGGGAGAAACGGAGCAGATCATCCCCGGCGACATGAACCGCAACGGCAGACTGACAGCCGCCGACCTCTCGCTGATGAAACAAGCGATCCGGCAGCCGGAACGTTCCGACCTGTATCAGCCTGCTGCTGACTGGAACGGTGACAGCGAGATCAATGCAGAGGATGCACGCGGTTTGC
>JAFYBM010000053.1 GCA_017540225.1 Oscillospiraceae bacterium
GCCGGCGTGAGCTGCGAGCCGCAAAGATCCATGAAGCTCCGGCGCTTTTCCGGCCCGGAACGGATCAGCTCGAGGTCATCCGGTGAAAATATCACACACTGAAACTGCGAAAACAATCCGCTGCCGCCCTTGAGCGGCACGCCGTTGAGCAGAATTTTTTTCTGCCGCCCGTCACCGCGGGCCATATGGAGCTGCACTTCCTGTGTGCGGCGGCTGTCGGAAAACTGCATTTTCAGGTGCATGGCCGTCTGATTCAGACGGATAAAATCCTTTTCCTTTGCGCCGCGGAAGCTCCTGCATCCGGTACAGATCCAGATTGCCTCCATGAGATTTGTTTTTCCCTGTGCATTGTTTCCGCAGATCAGATTTCTTTCCGGATGCGGCTGCATTTCGATCATCCCAAGATTGCGAAAATTCTCCGCTCTGATTGATAACACACGCATTTACGTTGTTTCTTCTTCCAATGGCGCTGTGACAACAACCTCATAGCGGTCGGCAGTCACTCTGTCGCCGTTGCGGATTTTCTTTCCGCGCATTGTGCAGACCTCGCCGTTGACCAGAATTTCGCCCTGCTGGATCAGTGCCTTTGCAAAGCCGCCGGTATCGGTCAGGCCCGCAAGCTTCAAAAGCTGTTCCAGCTTGATAAACGGGGTCTGAATCGTGATTTCTATGGTTTCCATCCGCTCATCTCCGAACCTGAACAGGCATGATGATTGCAATGGCGCCGTCACCGTCTGCTTCCATGACCTTTACTGCACGGTCGGCAGCCGTCAGGAACAGACGAACACGGTCGCTCTGCATGGCGCGCACGGCATCGAGCAGATAGCGGTTATTGAAGCCGATAATCATTTTTTCGCCGTTCATATCGCAGCCAAGCTGGTCATCCACACTGCCGACTGCATTCTGGCAGCTCACCAGCACATGATCCTCCTCAAACTGGAAGCGCACGGCGGTTTTGTTCTTTTCGGAGATCAGCAGACCGCAGCGCTCCAGGCTGTCCATCAGCTCGCGGCGGCTCAGTGTCACTTCGGTCTTTGCATTTTCCGGAATGCTGCGGCGATAGTTGATATATTCGCCGGCAAGCAGACGGGTATAAACGGTATAGCGGTCAACCTCAAACACGGCATGATGCTGGTCAAGGCGGATCTTGCAGGGATTCTTGTTTTCGGAATCATCTGTCAGAAGATGCTGAATCTCACGGAGCGCCTTTGCCGGTACAACAAACTTCATCGGCTCCTGACCGGGCAGCGGTTCGGTGCGCAGTGCCATCCGGTAATTATCCAGCGCAACGATATTCAGCACATCATCTGCCATTTCGATCAGTTCACCGGTAAAGATCGGCTTTGTTTCATCCAGTGAAACAGCATAGATCGTCTGCTCGATCATATTGCGGAGCAGGCTCTGCGGAATCACAGTGCCCTGTGCCTGTTCAATTTCCGGCAGATCCGGATAATCATCCGCACGCATTCCGGGAAGCTGACAGGATGTGCCGCCTCCGGTGATCGTGATTTTGAGATGATCGTCTGTTTCAATTTGCAGCAGGCCTTCCGGCATTCTGCGGATCAGCTCCGAAAACAGTCTGCTGTCCGCAAGCAGAATGCCCTCCTCCTCAACGGCAGCAGGAATCTGAGTCCGGATGCCGAGCTCCAGATCATAGCCGGTCAGCTCAAGCTCCTGACCGAATGCATGAATGCAGATCGCGGCGAGCGCTTCCATCGGTGTTTTGGTGCTTGCTGCTTTTGCAACATTCGGCAGCACTTCAAATAATTCTGTTTTCTGACAGGTTAGTTTCATATGCGGTTTCCCTTTCATCCTGCATCCGGTTTTGATTCACGGTTTGTGCCGCGCCGGATTCAGTTTCACATAATAGGTAGATATAGAAGAAGCAGTAGGGGATGTTCAAAATGGGGAATCGGAAAAGTAAGGTTTCTAAAAGACCGTGAATACGTTTTTAAGACTGAAAAGATGTGTCGGTTTTTTTTCAACCTGCGGAATTGGGAAGAATGTGGGAAAGTGAAAAACAATTTGTAATAAAATGAATACGGTGTATAAAGTGGAATCGGGACGAAAAATTGTTGATAACTCGGTTGAAATTGTGAATACTCGGAGTATATTCGCCGGTTTTCAACAAATCAGAGGTCAAAAACCGAAAAAACCCTGCAAACACGCTGTTGGTTTTTAACACAGCTTTCAACACTTGTTGAAAAGCCGCAGATTTGTCCTTCGCCGGTTTGTAACCGTTTTGTCATATTTTCCGATGGGTTGAATTTTGATAATATGTTTTATGTTTCAACTAATCGTACATATGCATAAAGAAGTTGAAAATATGAGGGAGGGATTCTGAGCTTTGCAGATTTATTTTCCTGCACCCTCACGGATCGTCTTGGTGATGCTTTCGATCGCATCACGGAGATTATTGTCTTTTTTCATATTTTTCTCTACATATTTGATCGCATAGACAATTGTAGAGTGATCGCGGTTTCCGAATTCCTCACCGATGGATGCAAGTGTCATCTGCGTAATCTCATGCACCAGATAAATTGCGACTTTGCGTGCATTTGAGATCTGCTGAGAGCGCTTCTTCGAGCGAATATCCTCTGCCGTGACACCGTAAAGATTCGAGACTTCCTGAATAATATTCTCAACCGTGACCGGTGTCGGCTGCTCGTCGGTCAGAATATCACGGATGACGCTCTGCGCCATCGAAAGCGAAGGCGAAGAATCTGCGAGTGTTTTCAGTGCCTTCAGACGCTTGACTGCGCCTTCGAGCTGACGGATATTTGTTTTCAGACGGTTTGCAATAAATTCTGCAACGTCATCCGGAATATTGAGATCCAGCAGCTCTGCCTTGCGGCGAATGATTGCAACACGAGTCTCAAAATCAGGCATGGAAATATCCGTAATCAGGCCGGACTCAAATCTGGTGCGGACGCGGTCCTCAAGGATTTTGATATCCTTCGGCGGACGGTCGGAGGTCAGGACAATCTGCTTGCCGGCTGCATGAAGAATATTAAAGGTATGGAAAAATTCTTCCTGTGTGCGGTCTTTTCCGCTGATGAAATGCACATCATCGACGAGCAGAACATCGGCGCTGCGGTATTTTTCATGGAATTTGGAGGTATCCTTGTTTCCGATCGCTTCGATCAGCTCATTGGCGAAGGTTTCGCCGGTGACATAAATGATCTTGAGATTCGGATTTCTCTTTTTCATTTCATGCGAAATCGCGGTCAGCAGATGCGTTTTTCCGAGGCCGGAGGGACCGTAAATGAACAGCGGATTATAGGTGTTTCCGTTGCC
>JAFYBM010000054.1 GCA_017540225.1 Oscillospiraceae bacterium
AGCAACAGCAGCCCGCTGACGATCCGCCCGCACCGAGCACCAATCCTGCGGATTATTATGCGTCGCTCGGCGGAATGCCCTTCATTCCGGGCAACGGTGACGATCCGTTCCTGCTGCCGGGGATCTATACCCGCGAAAGCAACAGCGACGGTCAGGCACTGAGCGAGGCCGATGCCAAATGGGCAATGCAGCAGCTTCCGGTCTATTGGAATGCCGCTGAGATCTTCTGCGGCACAGAGCCGGATGACAACGGTACATCCAATTCGACATTCCGTTATGTCTGCGATGCGTTTCCCGTTCCGGGCTTCAATGATCTGATGCTGCCCGGCGCGATTGATCTGTATATCCACAACGGAACAACTGCACACGGCAGCCATCTCCGCGCAATCGACTACCGCTTCGGCAATCACCCTGATTACGGCGGACAGTATATCTGGTCGGAAAATGATATAGCCGGATTCTTCGATAACCTTACGCAGTATGCAGACAGCCTTTACGGCGGACATGAGGATGTCAATGACAGCCTGATCCGGCATTACCGCTATAATGACGGCAATCTCGACATCGGCTATTACCGGAACGGCAGCGGAACCGTACTCTGGATCTCACGTTCCAATAACTGAGCACAGGGCAGTCCGTCTGCCTTTCACAGGAGGATTATTTATGGCAGGAGAATTCTGGGACGCGGTCAGCCGCGGGATGGATAAGCTCGCAAACAAGCTGGATTCACTCTCGGAGAGCCGCCAGATGCAGCATTCGGATACCGGCTTTTCCATTATGGATAAGGATTATTGCTGGGAGGATCTCGATTACGGCCCCGACTGCACCATGCAGCGCCATGTTGTCAGCGGCGATTTCCGCATTGTCGATCAGTTCGGTCAGGTCGTTGAGCGCGGCACACAGGCTGAGATGGAGCAGGCAATGCTGCGCCGTTCTGCACGCGCAGAAGCGCTCCGCAATATGGGAATGCCTGTGACGGCAGATCCGGTCATGGATCCCGAAGCACAGAAATACGGCTATCATGCACCGCTGACCGTTCAGCCGGTGCAGGCGCAGTACGGCGACATCATCGGCGTGGTGCGGCGCGGCGGTACTTATGTCCATTACGGCATCTATGTCAGCGATACCTGCATCGTTCATTATAATATTCCCGCAAGCAAAACGATCGGTCACGCGACCATTCACGCAACGAATCTGCGCAATTTTCTGCGCGATGATCCGGAATACTTCGTGCTGGATTTCCCGAAGCCCTATCAGCCGCCGGTCGCACTCGGCGGACAGAACAGCACCAGCCATATCACCAGCTATTCCGAGGAGCTTGCACGCTCTCTCCAGCAGACCTACGGCTATCACCTCTATTCGCCGGAGGAAACGGTCTCACGCGCACGCTCCCGTCTGGGCGAGACAAACTACAATCTTTTCACGAATAACTGCGAACACTTTGCGATCTGGTGCAAAACCGGCGTAAGTGAGTCGCTTCAGGTGACCGGAATGCTCGGCTCGCTGCTCAATAATCAGCGCTGGCAGTTCCGGAAGCCGCTCTTCCGGTAATGCGGATCGACGGCATTTCGGCGGAGATCACGGTGATCCGCAGCGGCCGCAGAACGCTTGCCGCTGAGATCCGGCCGGACGGCAGTGTGACCGTTCGGGCACCCTACCGGCTGCCGGAGCATGAGATCAGACGCTTTCTGTGTGAAAAGGCTGCGGCAATCGAAAAAAACGTGCAGAAGCAGCGCAGCCGCTGTGCAGAATCGGAGACACTTCCGCCGCTGACAGCAGCGGAATTGCGCGGGCTTGCAGAGCGGGCCGCCGCCTATATCCCGCCGCGTGCAGCATATTATGCGCAGAAGCTCGGCGTCCGCTTCGGCCGCATCACCATCCGCAATCAGAAAACGCGATGGGGAAGCTGCACGGAGGCCGGAAACCTCAATTTCAACTGTCTGCTGATGCTGATGCCGCCGGAGGTGCTGGACAGCGTTGTCGTGCATGAGCTGTGCCATATCCGGCATCACGACCACTCAAAGGCGTTTTATGCGGAGGTTTACAGCGTGTTTCCGGATTATGACCGCTGCGACCGCTGGCTGAAGGAAAACGGCCCCTTGCTTATCCGGCGTATGATCGCCGGCCGGCAAACATGATACTTTTATGAAGGATTTGCCGATTGCTTGACTTTCGCGGCAATACATGGTATAATAGCTTGATATAATATGTATATCTGTAAGGATTTTGCGGAAAGATAAGGGAGGCACCCGTAATGATCTACGTTTTTCTCGCAGAAGGCTTTGAAGAAATCGAGGCAATCACGCCGGTCGATTGTCTGCGCAGAGCCGGTCAGACCGTTCAGACGGTCGGTGTCGGCGGCAAAGTCATCAAAGGCTCACACGGTATTCCGGTTACTGCGGATATCACCGCCGATGAGATCCGGCTGGATGATGCGCTGGAAATGATCGTTCTGCCCGGCGGTATGCCCGGTACGGTGCATCTCGGAGAGAGTGCTGCCGTTCAGAAGGCGATCGCTTTCTGTGATACACATGACAAATGGATCGCTGCAATCTGTGCGGCACCTTCCGTTCTCGGCGCGCTCGGACTCCTCAGCGGCAAAAAGGCAACCTGCTATCCGGGCTTTGAGGATTCGCTCAAGGGCTGCACGGCAATCGCTGCTCCGGCAGTGCGCGACGGCAGATTCATCACCGGCAGAGGCCCCGGTGCTGCAATGGATTTTGCACTGGAGCTTGTTTCGGTTCTGACAGACACCGGCACAGCGGAAAAGCTCGCTGCCGGAATGGTATATGAAAAATGAACAAAGCACTCGCAGATGAAAAAAAGGCTCTGCGCCGTCAGATTTTACAGCAGCGTGCGGCAATGTCCTTTGAACTGCGCGCAGCCGCCGATGCGGCAATCACTGCGGCTGTTCTGCGGCATCCCTTTTATCAGGCGGCAAAACAGGTTTTCTGCTATGTCTCCATGCCGCATGAGGTCAGCACGCGCACACTGCTCGCAGAGATTCTCAGCTCCGGCAGAACACTCGGCCTGCCGGTCTGCGATCCGCTGCGCAATGAAATGACCTTTTACCGGCTGGATTCCCTCAAAGAGCTGACACAGGGCGCCTACCGGATTCCGGTACCGCCGGCCTCGGAGGACAGAATCCTCCTGCCGGATGCCGATACACTGATGATCCTGCCGATGCTCAGCTTCGACAATGCAGGGCGCCGGCTCGGTGCAGGCGGCGGATATTATGACCGCTATCTGGCCAATAATCAGATAAAGACACTTGGTATCTGCTATGCGGATTGCAAACTGGCGCAGCTTCCGCATGATGCCCATGACCAACGACTCATGTGCTGCGTCACGGAACAAAAAACGGAGGATTTTTATGGCTGACGAACTGATGCCCCGTCAGGACGGCGTGAATGAACCGGAAACAGAAACGCCGGCTGAGGAGATTCTGACGGAAACAGAGGAGGCTGCGGAGGCACTTCTGACAGATGCAGAACCCGCAGAGGATGCGGCAGCGGCTGCCGCAGAAGCAGAGGATACCCTGCAAAAGGCACTGGATGCAATGGATGAAGTACCGGATGTTTCGGATGAAGTGCCGGATGCCGATCCTGATGAAGCTGCTGCGGAAAGCGGCATCTCAAAAGGCGATGCGCTCAAGGAAAAAGCCGCAAATATCGCCGGAAAGCTGAAAGAGGGCGCAGGCAAGCTCTCGGATGACATAAAGAAAACAGCCAAGAAAAAGAAGGCTGCCGCGAAAAAGAATAAGCCGAAGCGTACCTTTGAGGAGGAAATGGCCGATCTTGCGGAGGAGGAAAAGCATTTCGACGAATGGGGCAGACCCATCCGGAAAAAGCACCGCCGCCGCAAAAAAACACGCAAGCTCTCCTGTACGCTGGTGCTCCTGACACTGATTCTTGCAATGTCCTCTGTTCTTTCGGTTGCGATCCTCGCTGTCGCAAAGGAAATGTACGGTATTGACAAGGATGTGCAGGAACGCATCATTGTGATACCGGACGGCTCGACCACGCAGTCCATCGCGGATCAGCTTGTCGATGAGCACATGATCTCGCTGCCGCCGTTCTTCCGTCTTGTTTCCCGTATGAACGGCTACGACGGCAAATATATCGCGGGCGAGCACGTTCTCGCGGCTTCGATGTCCTATGAAGACATGATCAAGGAGCTTTGCAAAAACCACGCAGATGAGCGCGAAACACAGCGTGTCCGCTTCCGTGAAGGCACAACGCTTGTGGATGCGGCAAAGGCACTTCAGGAAAACCAGATCTGCGATGCGGAAAAATTCCTGTTCTACTTCAACAAGGGCGGCTACGGCTTCAAATTTGAGGAGTATCTGCCGGAAAAGAATCCGATGAAATGGCAGCAGATGGAAGGCTATTGCTTCCCGGATACCTACGAATTCTATGTCGATGAGGAACCGAATATCGTAGCCCAGAAGATTTATGCGAATTTTGACAGCAAGCTCTCTGACGGTGACTATAAAAAGATGGATGAGCTTGGCATGACGCTTGATGAAGTCATCACGCTGGCCTCGATGGTTCAGGCGGAGGCTTCCCGCATTGACTATATGAAGATGGTTGCATCGGTTTTCCGTAACCGTCTGCTCAATAAGTCAGTGTTCCCGAAGCTCGAATCCGACCCGACCAGAAAGTATGCAGACCTCATCGCTTCCAATCTCGAAATCAACAACGACATGATGACAACCGCATACAACACCTACAAGGGACCCGGCTTGCCGCCCGGTGCGATCAACAACCCCGGCAAGGAGGCCATCGAAGCGGTGCTCTATCCCGCACAGACAAACTACTACTTCTTCAACTCCAATATCAACACCGGCGACACCTACTTTGCAGAGACACTCGAAAAGCATGAGCAGAACCTCGCAATGGTCAATGCACAGTATGCTGCGGAAAAGGCGGCCGCAAACGGTGAGAGCTAAGCCGGAGCTGCTTGCACCGGCAGGCGATGCCGAATGCTTTGCTGCGGCTCTGCAATTCGGCGCGGATGCTGTTTATGTCGGCGCGAAGGAATACGGAATGCGCGCCGCTGCAAAGAATTTTGATTTTGACGCATTGCGGCAGGCGGTCACGCTTGCACACGCGCAGGGTGTGAAGGTCTATCTCACCGCAAACATCCTGCCGCGCAATGCGGAGATTGACACATTTCCCGCTTTTTTGGATCAGATCCGGTCGTGCGGCATTGACGCTGTCATTGCCGCCGATCTTGGTTTGATTACCATGATCCGCAGCCTTGCGCCGGAGCTTGCAGTTCATGCATCGACGCAGACGGGCGTGGTCAATTACCAGACAGCGGCTGCACTCTGGAATATGGGAGCGGAGCGCGTTGTACTGGCACGGGAGCTTTCCATTGACGAGATCGCGGAGATCCGTGCCAAAGCGCCCAGAGAGCTGGAGCTTGAAGTGTTTGTTCACGGCGCGATGTGCATGAGCGTTTCGGGACGCTGCCTGCTTTCGGAATATCTGACCGGACGGGATGCGAACCGCGGCGCCTGCGCACAGTCCTGCCGCTGGAAATATGCGCTGATGGAGGAAAAACGCCCCGGTCAGTATTTTCCGGTCGATGAGGATGCTGACGGAAGCTATATCCTCAATGCAAAGGATCTCTGCCTGATGCCCTATCTGCGGGAGCTGGCGGAGGCCGGTGTGGATTCTGTCAAGATCGAGGGCAGGGCGAAGGCTGCATATTATGTCGCAGGCGTAACAAATGCCTACCGTATCGCACTGGACTGCCTCTTTGATACGCCGCCGCGTGCGGTGCCGGAATGGGTCAGTGCCGAGCTGAACAATGTCAGCCACAGACCGTATACTGTCGGCTTTGCCTTCGGACAGCGCAAGGATCTGATCTGGCAGGAGGAAAACGGCTATATCCGCGATTATGAGGTTGTCGGAATCGTACAGAAGCAGGAAAACGGCAGATTGTATATCAGCCAGCGAAACCGTTTCTTCGAGGGCGATACCGTTGAGATCCTTATGCCGGGAACACAGCCGCCGGTGCTGACCGTGCGCGGTCTGCAAAACGGAGAGGGCGAGCCGATCGAAGCGGCAAACCATGCTGTCATGGACTGCTCTTTTCTCTGTGAGATTCCTGCGCCTGCCGGCGCCTTCCTGCGGAAACCCGTCAAAACCGGGCAGCCGCCGGAATCCGCGTAATTTATCAGAAATCACTTGCAAATCACGGCGAAATCCGGTATAATAATAAAAATCAGGATTTTTTTGGAGGAGATACATTATGCCAAGCGCAAATTACAAAAAAAGCCGGAAACCGGCGACAAAAAGTAAACGCAGCAAGCAGAAGCGCAAGAAAGTTCATCGCGGTCCGGTCATGCGGTTCCGGCTCAGCCAGCTGATCCTGATCTGGATTATGAGCCTGATCTTTTGCTTCGGTGCCTATATTTATAACCGCAATTTCCATCCGGAAAAGGATGTGTTTGTAAAATCAGCAGACGAAACCGGCGCGGTAAATCCGGTAAATGACGAAGAAGAAAGCCTGCCGGAGGATCTGCCGGAGGAATCCTCCGAGGAGCTTCCGGATGAAACCGAATCAGACGAAATTCCTGAGGAGTCCTCGACATACGTTACAACAAACAAGCATAATCCGGTTCCGGAATCGGCACCCGCCGGTGCGGATTATCTTCAGAAATGTGCATTTCTCGGTGAAACGAATATCTATAAGCTCGGACAGTACGGGCTGCTTCAGCCGTACAGCGTTTACGCAAGCGAAAACCTGCGCCTGACAAACTATACCAAAGAATATGTCATGCTTGAAAACACGTCGATCCGTATTCTCAGCGCGGTCAATTCCGCAAACTGCCCGATCTATCTGATGTTTGGTACCGAAAGTCTGCCCTCGCAGCCTGCCGATCAGACAGCCGACCAGTTTGACCAGCTCCTGACTTCGGTGATTGCGACTGCGCCGGAATCGACCGTTTATGTGCTCTCGATCCCGCCGGTTACTGCATTTGCCGAAACAAACGGCGAAAAACCGCTGCTCAACAGCACGATTGACGATTACAATTCCAGATTGCTGGATATTGCAAATCTGCGTGATGTGTATTATGTGGATGTCAACACGGCACTCAAGAACAATGAAGGCAAGCTGGATCCGACTTTGGCAGAGGAGGATGGTATTCATCTGACTGCCGAGGCAGGACAGACGCTGCTCAATTATGTGCTGAACCACATTCCGGAATAATATGATAACACAACAGCCCGTTTTTCACGGGCTGTTTGTTTATTGAGAATTATAATAAAGGATTCGGCCGCGCTTTTTTGATTACGACTGCGCCAGCTTTTCGCAGAATTCTTTGATCCGCGCTGCGTTGCCGGCATCGGGCTTGAGCTTCGGATCCAGCAGCGTCAGTTCTGCTTCAAATCTATCAATGCCCAGCTCGCCGAGCAGCTTTACAAAAGCCTTATCGGCACCTGCTGCGGTCTGACAGGCAAATGCTGCGATGCGCTTTCCCTTCAGATCATTGCCGCGGATGAATGTCCGCAGCGGCGGTGCAATGTTGCTTGCCCATACGGGGAAGCCGAAAATGATGCGGTCATAGGCATCCGCCTGATACTGATACGGCTGAAGCTCCGGTGTTTCCGACATCACGGCGCTTTTGCCGCCCCAGATGA
>JAFYBM010000055.1 GCA_017540225.1 Oscillospiraceae bacterium
CCGGAAAATCAACCGTATCTCTCCGGCAGAAGTGCTCAAAAATCGGGAATAAAGTGTCACAAGCAGACAATTTTGATATGAAACGAGCCTTGCTCTCCTTGAATGAGGGCAAGGCTCTGCTGTTATCAGCTCATGGTTACGGTCATGGATACCACATCTGCACCGCGTTCCAGAGAGGCTTCATAGATTCGCGTGCATTGCTTATATTTGGCAAAAAGGCGCCGGCATTTTCTCTCGTCGCCGTAGACCTTCCAGCAGCCGACACATTTGTAGTCGCAGGCATGATGCGCGATAAATCCGGAGACATCTTCGGGCGGATAACCGAGAAAAAGCCCGATCTCATGCGGGAAATCATCAGCTTTCTGCAAGCGCTTCATCAGTCTGGCAATGCATTTTTCTGCGGTATCCGGCGCATAGCCGCAATGCCGCAGAATCGCTTTTGCTTCATCGTTACGCAGATCGTCCGCAAGATGTGCCGGACGGTAAAGATAGATCAGCGCATGATGATTGCAATACCGCAGCGGCAGGATGCGAACGCCTTTTTCACGGAGCTTTCGGTTCCAGAAGCGCACAGAATCACGCATTTCCTCTATGCTGTCATACCGGTAACTAAACAGGTTTCCGGTCTTGATGCCTGCAAGTGTCGGCGCACAATTGCGCACCATTGCTTCTTCTGACATATTATCACCTCAAAGTAGTTATCATATGCTAACTATATTTATTATATCACAGATTGCTTTCCTTGTCAAGAGCGTACAATCTGAAAAATCGGGCTTGACAAATCCTGAAAAGTATGATATAATCGTTGTGGTTAGCATGGAGCAACTATCGAAGAGCGAGTGAACGCTCGCTCTGTTCTCTTCGGCAGCAGTTAGCACGAAGCAACCAAAGGAGGCGTATATGAGCTTAGTCATCGTAGGCGGCAACGACCGCATGGCAACACGCTATCAGGACATCTGCAAACAGTACCAATGGAAATCCAAAGTCTTCACGCAAATGCCGGCGGACTTTGAAAACAAGATCGGTCAGCCGGATTTACTGGTGGTGTTCACAAGCACCTGCTCCCATAAAATGCTTGCGGGTGTGAAAAACCGCTCCGAAAAGCACGGCATTCCGGTCAGGCATATCCACAGTGCAAGTGTCAGTGCGCTGAAAAAGCTCTTGGAGCAGTATCGCAGAAACCCTATGTTCAATACAGAGAAATCTGTTTGATAAATACTTTTTGGAGGAATTACAATGAAAACAGCAGTTATTTATTGGAGCGGCACGGGCAATACCGAAGCGATGGCAAATGCTGTTGCAGAGGGAGCGGGCGTGGACGCACTGACCGTTTCCGATTTCGGCGGAAATGCTGCGGATTTTGATGCACTTGCTTTCGGTTGTCCGGCAATGGGCGCAGAGGTGCTTGAAGAGGATGAATTCGATCCTTTTTTCACCGGAATCGAAAAGGAACTCAGCGGCAAAACAGTTTTGCTGTTCGGCTCTTACGGCTGGGGCGACGGCGAATGGATGCGCAACTGGGAAGAGCGCGTTAAGGCAGCAGGCGCAAATCTGCTCGGTGATGAGGGTTATATTGTTAACGAAGCGCCGTCGGATGATGATCTCGCAAGGCTGAAAGCGCTCGGTGCAGAGCTTGCCGGCGCTCAAGCATAAGCAAAAGTTAGCTTTATCTAACAAAAGGAGAATATGAATGAAAAAACTTACAATCATTCCGGCAGCGGCAATCGCAGCACTCGCTATGATTGCTCCTCTTTCCGCATCTGCGGAGGATTCTGTCATTTACGGCACCATGAATATTCCGTATACCGATTTTTACGCGGCGGAGATGGGTGATTCTGCCGGAGAAGTCGATGCCGTGACCTCGGCAACGAAGAATAAGGTACTGAAAAACGGCGAAGGCGAGATGTTTGAAGGCTCGTACAACAACGGCGAGGATACCATTCTCGGTGTGACCTATCCGGTTGCAATCTCGCAGGCTGATCTGGATGCGCTCGGTGAAAAGAACTACGGTTTCACAAAGCTCGATGCCGCACCGGAAGCATACAAAAATGTCACGGTGAAGGACGGCAAGGCGAGCTTTTCTGCCATGCAGGATGCAGAACCGGAAACCGCATATCTCGGTGTAAAGCTCTCGACGGAAACACCGTGGGGCGATTATCTGATTGACCTGACCGACCAGCCGGAGGGCTTTGATACAAAATACCGCGGCGCGCTCCTGAAAACCGCAGACGGCAAGACTTACGCAATGCGGCATGAACAGAATATCTGGCGCGGCGAAATCGCATGGTCATCCGGCATCAAAACGGAGGAGCCGCACGGCAACAAGCTCGATTATAAAATGTATGAAGGGCTGATGGGCAGCACGGTCAAGGAGATCGTTCTCATCACGAAAAAAGGCTATGTCACGGTAAATACCGATACCTATATCCCGATCAAATTTGCAAGCACACTGACCGTGAATAACAGCGTAGCCGGCACGGGAAGCACAACATTTACCGCGGAGGGCTTTCCGCAGGATTATCAGAAGAAATATGCTGCTGCGGACGGCTTCACCGTTTCGGACGGCAAGATCGACTATACCAATGCGAAGCCGGGCAGCTATAAGCTGACGATCTCTGATGAAGGCAAGAAATATGCGGATCTCAGCGCATCGTTTGTTCTGGAAACAGACGCACTGCCGGTGCAGTTCAAGGACGGAAAGCTCGTTGCCGCAGAAGGCTTCACCGAGGCGGATGCACAGAATTTCATCAGCAATCTCGCATCCTATGAAATCGGTGAAAAGAAATACAGTGCATCCGGCAAGGGCGCTGTTAAGCTGTTCAAGGAAGACGGCACAATTGATTTTGATGCAAAATCAAGAGATGCTGCTGTTTTTGCAGACGGCGCAAACGGTAACTATACGCTGATAATCACAGCGACAGGCTACCGCAATCCGCTGACTGCCGAACTGAAAGGCACGCCGGCTGAAACAACATCTTCACCTGCTGTCACAACGACAACATCTGCGAACAACGGCGGCGGAAACAATAATACAAAAACAAATAACAGCACTTCCTCAAACAGCACGGAAGCAGCGAAAACCGGTGATGCGGGAGTCGGCATTTTTGCGGCGCTTGCATCGGCTGCGGCTGCGGCGGCCGTCCTGACAAACGGCAAACGCAGAAAGTTCTGATATGCTTTTTCTCATTTCCTTCTTAATTGCGGGCGCCTTCTCCGCGTTCTGCGGGAAGGCGATCCGCAAGTATCCTGCACCGTTTTATCTGGCGGCAGCGGTGCTGAGTGCCGGTACGGCAATACTTGCCAATACGCGCATTCCGATGCCGGCATTTGTGCAGCAGAATATTATCGCGCTGCTGACGAAAGGCATTCTCGCGGCAGCGTTCTGGGCGGTCATCATGTGGACGGGCGCACTCCCGAACGGTTCCCGCATGATGAAAATGCTGATGCCGCAGCGCGGTCAACTCTCGATTTTTGCCGCAATTCTGACGCTCGGCCATGTCATCGGGCTTGGCATTTCGATGCTTCCGCGCTGGCTGAAAAAAGCCGATGCGCTGAACCTGACAATCTGCTTTGTTCTGATGCTGATTATGCTGCCGCTGACGGTCATTTCCGTGCAGAAAATCCGCCGAAAAATGAAAGCAAAAACATGGAAATCCTTGCAGCGCTTTGCGTATTTTTTCTATGCGCTGATTCCGGTTCATGTGATTGGATTAAATATTGCAAAAGCTCACAGCGGAAGAAAGGATGTACTGCTGAATCTGATGCTGTATCTGGGCGTGTTTCTCAGCTATGCGGTTTGCCGGATCAACAAATGGTATCAGGTGAAAAGGAAACCGGAACGGCTGATCGGACTGAAACTCGCATCATGGGGTGCGTTTCTGGTCGGCATGATCGTCTTTGCAGCGGCGGCATTCCCGCAGAATCAGACAGATACCGTTCAGACCGAAAATGCGGAAGTGCAAGAAGAATCTTCTCAGATTCAGACAACAGCGGCCGCCGTGACAACAACATTTTCTGCGCAAAAAGACGAAACCTTCACATCATCCGGTACGGACAGCACAGAACCCGACACGACAGACCTGACAACAGAAACGACAGCATCCGAAGAAACAACAAGTGCAGACGAATCATCTGACAGCATTGAAGACGACGAATCTTCTGAGCAAAACGATGAATCCGAAGCACAGGAGGAACCGGAACCGCCCGCGCCTGTGCGCATCTATCAGAACGGCACATTTACCGCGACGGCATACGGCTACGACGGCAATATCACGGTTCATGTGACGATTCAGGATGACAGAATCACCGACATCACCGCAGAGACAGAGGAAAGCGACGATTCCTATTTTTTTGACGCAAAGAGCACCGTGATACCGGCAATCATCCGCAGTCAGGCGGCGGATGTGGATGCCTGCTCCGGCGCGACATACAGCTCGAACGGCATTATGGCAGCGGTTCGGGCAGCATTGGAGTCAGCAAGAACATGAAGAATACATACATCAAAATCATAAGCGGTATCTGCGTGATGCCGCTTTTGACTGCCTGCGGAGATCATGCGGAAACGGTGAAATCCGCGGACGTTTTCGCAATGGATACCTACATGAACATTAAGGCATACGGCAGGGATGCAGAAGCAGCGGTTGCAGAATCCGAAGCGCGGATTTATGAGCTGGAACAGATGTTTTCCGTCACAAATGAAGCAAGCGACATCTGGAGCATCAATCATGGCGAAGGGCAGCCCGTGACCGTTTCAGAGGACACGGTTTCCGTTTTACAGACGGCGCAGACTATGCACAAAGAGAGCAGCGGTGCGCTGTGCATTTCTCTGTATCCTGTGCTTTGTGCATGGGGATTCACGACCGGCGAATACCGTGTTCCAACAGACAATGAAATTGCAAAATTACTTAAAAACGCCGATGATACGTTGATTTCTGTTAAAGATCAGACTGCCCGATGTCCGGAGAATATGCAGATTGATCTCGGCGCGGTCGCAAAAGGATACACCGGCGACGAGATTATGGAAATCATGCAGGCGCATCATATTAACTCTGCAATCATCAATCTCGGCGGCAATGTGCAGACGCTTGGCGGCAAGCCGGACGGCAGCGCATGGACGGTCGGCATCACCGATCCGTTTGCGCCGGATTCGCTGATCGGGACAGTCAGCGTCACGGACAAAGCGGTCATTACATCCGGCAATTATGAGCGATATTTTACCGGCGAGGACGGTGTGCGTTACTGGCATATTCTCGATCCGGCAGACGGATGTCCGGCAGATAACGGACTGGTTTCTGTCACAGTGATCGGTGCGTGCGGCGCGGAATGCGATGCGCTTTCTACTGCGCTGTTCGTTGAAGGCACAGAACAGGCTTTGCAGCATTGGCGCAAAAGCGGCGGCTTTGAGATGATTCTCGTCACATCGGACGGCGAATTACTGCTGACAGAAGGCATTGCCGCAGATTATACCGCAAAAAAGGAGATGCCGTACAGGGTGGTGCAGCGTGATGACGAATCGTAAGATTATGCTTGCAGTTGCAGCAGTTTTTCTTGTCTCTGTATGTTTATCTGTGTTCATTCTGATGCCGTCCGAAAAACGGGAGGTCGAGATTGTGCAGAACGGAACCGTGCTGTATACATTTGACCTGAATCGTGCAGAAGATCGGGAAATCCGTATTTCATCTGCGGACGGCGGGTACAATCTGATCGTGATAAAAGACGGAACAATTTGCATTTCTGAAGCGGACTGCCCCGATCAGACCTGTGTAAAAATGGGCGAACTGAAATCAGATTATCTGCCGATCGTCTGCCTGCCGCACAAGCTGATCGTGCGCTTTGCGGAGGACGAATCATGAATATCCGTCGGCTGACTGAGCTTGCGCTGCTCTCATCAGTTGCGCTCATTATTTTTGTGATTGAGCTGCGCATCCCGAACCCGTTTCCGATTCCGGGCGTAAAGCTGGGACTTGCAAATATTGTTACGGTTTACGCAGTATTCCGCTATCGCCCCTCTGAAACGGCAATGATTGTGACCGTTCGACTGCTGCTCGGCGCGATGTTCAGCGGAAATCCGTCGGCGCTGCTCTATTCCGCAGCAGGAGCGGTCTGCTGTTTGCTTGGTATGCTTGCGCTGCGCAGAACTCTGCCGGAAAAGCATATCTGGCTGTGCAGCGTGATCGGAGCTATGCTGCACAATATCGGGCAAATCACGGCGGCTGTTATCATCATGCGGAGCTTCGGCGTGATTGCCTATCTGCCGCTTCTGCTCGTGACCGGTTCACTTGCCGGACTGTTTACCGGAATGTGTACGCAGCTTTTGCTGAAACGAATCAAATAATAAGAAGGTGCTGTTATGACAAATCAACCGACAGCAGCTGAACGTCAGCTTGCCGAAGAAACATTTTTCTTTTGTATGGAACATATACAGGAGCATTTCACGATTCCGTTTCTGGCTGCGCGGGCAGGTGTTTCGCCGACAAAACTCAAGCAGATTTACCGCCGCGTTTACGGCACATCATTATTTGCACATATCCGCCGAGAGAAGATGCATTGGGCTGCCCGGAAGTTAGACTCAACTAACGCACGGGTGATTGATATTGCCGAAGCCTGCGGCTATGACAATGCGAGCAAATTTTCTGCGGCATTCTGCGATATTATTGGGTGTACGCCCACGGCGTATCGGAGTTTTGTCCGTTCGGAGTAGAAAACGGAATTTGTCTGTGCTATAATAGTCTAAATGGAGTATGTGCTCCGGAATAAAAAAGAGGTGATCTGTATGAGCCGTTTGCCTTGGGGAAAACTCGGTTTATTTGCAGGCGGTGTGCTGTTCGGCACGGCCGGCATCAAGATTCTGAGCAGTCAGGACGCGAAAAAGTGCTATACGAATGCGACAGCAGCTGTTCTGCGTGCAAAGGAAAGCGTCATGGAAACCGTTACGACTGTGCGTGAAAACTGCGATGACATTCTCAGCGATGCAAAGGAGATCAACGCAGAGCGTGCCGCTGCCGATGCGGAAGCTGTCATTGCCGATGCGGCAGAATCCATCATCGAAGATGCAGCAAACACTGCTGACGAACCGAAACCGACTGAATAACCAAAAGCAGACCGCATTGAGGCGGTCTGTTTTGCTATGGAGTGAATCATCATGAAATGTAAAATCCTGCACGAATCAAAAGGGCGTATCCGCGTGCATTTCTGCCAGAAATATATGACACTGCATCAGGCGGATACAGCGGAATATGCGTTGTCTGCGGTCAGCGGCATCACAAAGGTCCAGGTATTCGACCGCACCTGTGATGTAATTTTGTATTATCGCTGTGACAGGAACGCCGTGCTGTCAGCGCTTGCGAATTTTTGTTACGATGAAGCAGCAGAAGCAATGGTTCCTGCACAGACAGGCAGAGCGCTGAACCGCGAATACGAGGAAAAGCTGGGATCCGCAATCATGCGGCGTGTGCTGCACAAATTTATACTTCCGCTGCCGTTCCGCCGCGTGATTTCCGTTATCAAAGCACTGAAATATCTGCGCAGAGGACTGCAATGCCTGATGCGCGGCAAACTCGAAGTTGAGGTGCTCGATGCTGTCGCAATCACGGTGTCCATGCTGCGCGGCGATTTCAATACCGCCGGCAGTGTAATGTTTCTGCTGAAAATCGGAGATATTCTTGACGAATGGACGCATAAGAAATCGGTTGATGATCTCGCAAGAACCATGTCGCTTGGCGTGGAACAGGTCTGGATGCAGACTGCGGACGGACAGGAGCTTCTTGTTCCGGTCTCGCAGATTCAGAAGGGCGACCGCGTGATCGTGCGCACCGGTTCGATGATTCCGCTGGACGGCAAGGTGATTGCCGGCGATGCAATGGTCAATCAAGCGTCCATGACCGGCGAGTCCGTGCCGGTTCACAAATCCGAGGGCGCGTATGTATACGCCGGAACGGTCGTTGAGGACGGCGAATGCACGGTGCAGGTCGAGAACACCGCAGGCAGCGGGCGCTATGACCGCATTGTGAAAATGATCGAGGAATCGGAGCAGATGAAGTCTTCCGCAGAGAGCAAGGCCGCACATCTCGCGGATAAGCTCGTACCTTGGTGTCTGGGCGGCACGCTGCTGACGTATCTGCTGACGCGCAATGCAACAAAAGCTGTGTCAATCCTCATGGTTGATTTCTCCTGTGCATTGAAGCTCGCCATGCCGATTTCGGTACTCTCTGCAATGCGGCAATGTGCAGAAGCGGGCATCACGGTCAAGGGCGGAAAATTCCTCGAAGCTGTCGCGGAGGCGGACACGATCGTCTTTGATAAAACCGGCACGCTGACGCATTCGCAGCCGCGTGTCGCGCAGATCATCTCGTTCGGCGGGCGCGATGAAGCAGAAATGCTGCGGCTTGCTGCGTGCTTAGAGGAGCACTATCCGCATTCGATTGCAAATGCGGTCGTTGCAGAGGCAGCACGGCGCGGTCTGCTGCATGAGGAACGCCATTCCAAGGTTGAATATGTGGTCGCGCACGGCATTTCCAGCATGATTGACGGGGAGCGCGTCGTCATCGGCAGCCATCATTTTGTCGTTGAGGACGAATCCTGCAAGCTGCCGGATGAACGTGTTTTCCGGCATCTGCCGAAGGAATATTCGCATCTGTATCTGGCAATCGGCGGCGAAATCGCAGCGGTAATCTGCATTGAAGACCCGCTGCGCGACGAGGCAAAAACAGTCATTGATACGCTGCACAGGCTGGGGCTTTCCAATATCGTGATGATGACCGGCGACAACGAGCGGACAGCAAAATCCGTTGCGGAAAAGGTCGGTGTCGATACCTATTATTCGGAGGTGCTTCCGGAGGACAAGGCGGCATTCATCCGCGCAGAGCATGAAGCCGGCCGGCGTGTCATCATGATCGGTGACGGCGTGAACGATTCTCCCGCACTCAGCGAATCCGATGCGGGTATTGCAATCAGCACCGGCGCGGCAATCGCAAGAGAGATTGCGGATATCACAATTTCTGCCAATGATCTGTATGCGCTGACCGATCTGAAACGGATCAGTGATGCGCTGATGCAGCGGATCCATTGGAATTACCGCACGATCATTGGTTTTAATCTGGGACTGATTCTGCTTGGCGCTGCCGGTGTTCTGCCGCCAGCGACATCTGCATTGCTGCACAATGCATCCACACTGGCAATCGGGCTGAAAAGCATGACCGATTTACCATTATAAATTACATACGATACACGAAAAGCAGCACCGGAAATCCAGTGCTGCTTTTTGATGCATCATTGTGTTACGCAGTCAGTTTCCAGAGACAACCTCCCACATTTCGCCCATATTGCTTTCCGCATTTGCCGGCATACAGCCCTTGCAGCCGGTTCCGCCCTCACAGCCGGTGCATCCGCTGCATCCGTTTCCTTTCGGAAATGCAATTCTTTTGATCGCGCCGATCTGCTCCAGATATTCGATCTGCCGGCGGATGTCATCGGCAGAGGTATGCAGCTCTGCCGCGAGCATTTCAACAGTACGGGAGTGCCCGTCCTTTAATAATGCCAATAGCTTCTGCATATTTATCACCAGATCAGGAGTCCGATATGATAGGCGATGCAGCCAAGCAGCAGTGCTGAAACCGTATAATACAGCGCGATCTTTGCAGTCCACTTGACCGAGTGAATCTCCTGATACGTCGCAGCAAGCGCCACGACACAAGGCAGATTGAATGTGATTGCAAAGATGAATGCCAGCGCTTCGGGGCGCGTGACATTGGCAAGCAGCAGCTCATTGAGATTTGCGGCCCTCGCGCCGCCTGCCATTGCTTCGGAAAAAGCCGTTCCGATCGAACCGCCGGAATACAGCGCCGTAATGACACCGACCGCTCCTTCTTTTCCGACCGAGGATGCAATGAACGCAAGGAACAGCTGCCACGGCATACCGAAGAATTTGGTAACAGGTTCGATCGCCAGACCGACCTTTTCAAGGATGCTGTTCTCGCCGGTGCTGCCGCCGTAGCTGAGCAGCCAGAAGATGCCGCAGACCAGCAGAACGACCTTCACCACGCGGAAAAATGTATCCTTTGTTCTGCCGAATACATAGCGCATCAGCGCGCCCCACTTCGGCTTATGATACGGCGGCAGCTCCATGATCATACCGCATTTGTCCTCGGTTTTTACGAGCTTTCTGCCGAAGATTATTGCTGTAATCCACATATGCAGGATCATAACGAGCAGGAGCGCGACGATCAAAAGCGGTGCGCCTGCACCGAAAAAGACCGTTGACAGCATCGGAATGATCGCCCATGCCGCGCCGCAGGGAACTGCCCATGCAAGCGCGATCGTCAGAACCTTCTGTCCCCAGTTGTCAATAACTCTCGCACCGGCTGCACCGCCCATCGTGCAGCCGAAGCTGACAAGGAACGGCATCACCGATTTGCCCTGCAAGCCGAGCTTGCCCATTGTATTGTCAAAGACATAGGAGATGCGCGCCATGGCGCCGATTTCTTCGAGCATACCGAATACCAGTGTGACGCCAAACACAAAGCCGAGCATCTTGATGACATACGAGAGCGACTGAATCAGCACATCGCAGAGCAGTCCGGTCAGGAATGCGGAGGTTCCTGCTTCGAGCATAGATGACCGGATCATCGCATTTACTGCATCCACGCCGGAGCCGATGCCCATGACCGGCAGCGCCGGAATAAAGGAGGCAAGCAGTCCAAACAAAACCGTCAGCACGACCGCAGGCTTGCCCCAGAATTTATGCGTATAGATGCGGTCGAGCTTGCCGAGTGCCGCTTTTGTTTTTGTTTCCGTGACCGCGCCGTTCAGAATGCTGTCGATCCATTTGAATTTGCATTCTCCGGCAGCGATTGCGGTTTCTGTGCCGCTGGTCTGCTGTTCAATTTGCTCCATGACTTCATCCGGCAGCGCGTTTTTGAGCTTTGCAGTGACAACCTTATCATGCTCCAGCGTCTTGACGGTCAGCCACATCGGGGTATAGCCCGGAATCGTGCAGTCCGAAATCCGCTGCTGAATATTCTGATAGCCGTCAATCTTTTCATACTCCGCTTCCAGCGCCGAGACATTGATATGCGATTTCTCTTTCAGGGCACGTTCCAGTGTCGCATAGAATGTGTCATAGGATTTGGTATCGGTCGCAGAGAACAGCATCACCGGAATACCGAGCTTCTGCTCAATTTTCTTGGCGTCGATCTTTTTGCCGCGTTTCTTTGCGACATCCGCCATATTCAGCACAAGAAAACAAGGCGCGGAGAGTCCCGCATAATCCGCGAGCATGAACAGGCTGCGTTCCAGCTGCGAGCTGTCCGCCAGAATGCAGACCACATCCGCTTTGCCGGACGCGATAAAATCGCGCGTGATGACTTCCTCATCCGAGTTTGCGGACATACTGTACGAGCCGGGCAGGTCGGCCACAGAGTAGGTATCGCCCTTGTGAGTGAATGTGCCTTCCTTTTTCTCAACGGTTTTGCCCGGCCAGTTACCGACGTGCTGACGCAGTCCCGTCAGCGCATTGAACAGCGTCGATTTGCCGGAATTCGGCTGACCGAGCAGTGCGATCGTTGCGCTCATTTTCTCACCTCCGTAACGGTAATACCCGCGCATTCTTTGCGGTTCACGGCAATCATTGTATCCCGCGAATACAGCAGCACGGGACGGTTTTTGTCATTCTTGATGATCTGCACACGGCAGCCCGGTGTCAGCCCGATGGATGTAATGCGGCTGATAAACCGCGCATCCCCCGAAATGCCGCTGACAACGGCTTCGGTGTTTTCCTTCAGTTCGCCCAGATTCATTCTTTTTCCTCCTTGAACGCAGTCAGTGTATAGCTCGTGCCGTCCAGCATTGCTGCCGCTTCTCTGCGTGTCAGCGGATACATGGCATATAGCTTAGCAGTTTTATGACTGAGATCGACAACGGCATATATGCCGTCAACCGCGTGAAAGGCGTTTTCGACATTCCGCACACAATGTGCGCAGACCATACCCTCGATCTCAGCGGTATAATGAGACGGGTAATGTGACAGATTGCGGTCGGATGCACGGATTTTTGCAGCCGCAGTCTCATGTTCACCGCAGCAGCTTCCGCCGTGCCGGATTTTATTGATGCTTGCCCAGACAATCAGGGCCGCACCGCAGCCGGCGGCTGTTATCATTGCAATATGCAATTTATCACTCCTTCCGGTTAGCCATAACTAACTTTCGCGCAGAAAATAACGGCTGCACACGCTCCGGCAAACTGCTTTCTGTTACCACCGGAATGTTGCCCAGCGGTCATTCATTTTCGGGAGCAGCAGCGCAAAGAGCTTTGCCCGAATGCTGTATTTTTTCATTTCTTCATTGAAGCTGTGCTCTTCCACAAACTGAATGCCGTCTGTCAGATCAGCAATGCTTTTCTTCTTGCGGCGATCGAATCCGGAAGATCAAGGTCGAACCACTGAATCCTGCCGTTATCCATTCTGGGGAAACGGTCGTCAAAGCCGGCACCGACATTGACAATGACAGTATCGGGCGCTTTTTTGATGATGTCCTTCAGCTGCCGGTCCAGCATGATCGTTCGTGCGGTCACGCCTTCGTGCGACATGAATTTGTCATAAGGCTTCGTGTCGATTTTCAATGACTTAATGATCTCAACAGCCTTCGGGTC
>JAFYBM010000056.1 GCA_017540225.1 Oscillospiraceae bacterium
ATAAGGAAAGAGAGCGCGAGAGAAAACCTTAAGAGAGAGGGGGAGACCGGAGCGCAGCGACGACTTCCCCTCTCTCTTGTGGTTGTCTCTCGCACCCGCGCCCAGTCAAATGGAACGTCGGACAAAGGATAAAGAGAGGATGACGAAAGTGCGCTCTTACACCCGCACCCAGTCAAGTCATGCAGACGGATAAAAAACTAATATGCAAAAATATTTGACGAATTGTTAGCGTGATGTGCAATTCGCCAATATGTAATTGTCAAGGTTCCAGGCGCGTTGTGACTTCGGCTTACTCCGGTCAGACACCTCATTGCGCTGCCGATTCTGCCTACTGGACCGCAGCATTCGGCTTCGCTTCGTGACCGCTCCCGTCAACTGCGAATGCGCCCCTGCTGCACAGCACCCTCTACTAATAGTGCTCAAATCGCCAATTTTTGCACGTTTCCGTGCAAGTAGTACCAAATTGTAATCAAATCTTCATAAATAGGCTGATTTTGTCACACATTTGGGACATTATATGCTTTTGCGGGACGTTCTCCATGCCTCTTTCAGCCCGAATTAAAACGATAGGGAATTCCGCTCACTGCGGTGAGCGGCTTATGGCTCTGCCCTAAGAACCCGCGAACTTTTGAAAAAGTTCGATCAAAACTTTAATACTGGTGCACGCCGGATGCGTAATAATAAATCCCTGAACAGCCACTCCCTTTTCATACTGCCCACTTGTATTCTGAATCAAAGTATGGTATAGTAATAATAAGTCATTTTCACCGTGAAATGATCCGGCACTTTTTTCAGTCAGGAGGAATGGATTATGATCAAAAATCTACCGCAAACAGATAAGCAATATTATCTGATTATCGGAGAACGGCACCTGTATGCCAAAGCAAGAATGCTGAATCTGACTGCCGCATATTCATCCGAGGACTATCCGGATGATAATATGATCGCACTTGCAAAAAAAACCGGAAAATCTATTCTGTTTGTGAAATTTGATACATCTGACGAAAACGAAGACGACTTTTGGTCAACGCGCAGATTCAATGATTCAGACTGCAAAATCATTTTCTACAATATCTACGGAATGGAAACAGAAGATGGACATAAAATCAAAACACTGGAAGATGCTGCTGAATCTCTCGCCAAGATCATTGATAGCATGGTAAGCCAATTGATTGATTTCGGCTTTATCAAATCTACGGATTACTCCGGTCGATGCGGCTGTTGTCATCAGCGTATTAGAGCAAATGACAATTACTGCCGGTATTGCGGGACAAAACGCGGAGAAGGCGAATTTGAGCCGTATTTCAATATTGTATGCTGCGTTTATGGTCCCCCGATTCAAACGAAATATGAATGTGAAGTCTGCGGCAAGAGTTGGATGAGAACACTCTGGGGCGGTGAGCATGCAAAATACTGTCCGCAGTGCGGTTCAGACAGAATTATGAATTGCAAGGAAAGAACAATGGAATTTTTTGAGTTTCCGGATGATGACTATGAATAAAATGAGCTGTTTATTTATGGGCGATCACGGCAGCAGAAGCTGCCATGATAACACCTATCATGCGAAATAATGAAATTTCTCCCCCATCTCCCATTGCACTTTCTTGCAAAATATGTTATAATAGATACACCCGAATAAAACCACAATCAGAACAGGAGGATTTCTTATGAGTTCAAACGTCAGACCGGAAACCATGGAGCGCATCACGAATGAAGCGCTCGCCAATGCTTTTATCGACGAACAGGTCGCTGCGCTCCGCGCACAGATCGGCGACAAAAAGGTTCTGCTGGCACTGTCCGGCGGTGTGGACAGCTCGGTCGTTGCTGCATTGCTGATCAAGGCAGTGGGACAGCAGCTCGTCTGCGTCCATGTCAATCACGGTCTCCTACGCAAAGGCGAGCCGGAGCAGGTCATCGAGGTGTTCCGCAACCAAATGAACGCAAACCTCGTCTATGTCGATGCGGTTGACCGCTTCCTCGATAAGCTCGCAGGCGTTGCCGAGCCTGAGAAAAAACGCAAGATCATCGGCGCAGAGTTCATTCGCGTGTTCGAGGAGGAAGCGCGGAAGCAGGACGGCATCGAGTTCCTTGCACAGGGCACGATCTATCCCGATATCCTCGAAAGTGACGGCGTCAAGGCGCATCACAATGTCGGAGGTCTGCCGGAGGACATGCAGTTTGCACTCGTTGAGCCGATCAAGCTGCTGTTCAAGGATGAGGTCCGCGTCGTCGGCAAAGCGCTCGGTCTGCCGGACGGCATGGTGTACCGTCAGCCGTTCCCCGGTCCCGGACTCGGCGTCCGCTGCCTCGGTGCGATCACCCGCGACCGTCTGGAGGCTGTCCGCGAAAGCGACGCGATCCTGCGCGAGGAGTTTGAAAAGAACGGTCTCGCAGGCAAGGTCTGGCAGTACTTTACCGCGGTGCCGGATTTCAAGTCCGTCGGCGTCAAGGAAGGCAAGCGGACTTTCGCTTATCCCGTCATCATCCGCGCGGTCAACACCACCGATGCAATGACTGCAACGGTCGAGGATGTGCCGTTTGCACTGCTTCAGCATATTACCGCCAGAATTACTGCTGAGGTCGAGAACGTCAACCGCGTGCTCTATGACCTCACCCCGAAGCCTTGCGCGACGATTGAGTGGGAATAATAAACAAGACCTCAGAAATGGCGTAGATACGCCATTTCCGAAGTCTCAAAATCTCAGTGATAACAATTTGATAACAGGGAGCTGAGCGGAATTATTCTGCGGTTCAAGTGGCTTACAGGTTGCGCCACTCTTTCGCAGGTTCATGCTTTCCGCAGTCATCGGTCGTTTTCGGCCAGTTAAG
>JAFYBM010000007.1 GCA_017540225.1 Oscillospiraceae bacterium
CCTTGCGGAGCTTCAGGCCGAATGCCATGTTATCGAAAACAGTCATATGCGGATACAGAGCGTAGTTCTGGAACACCATTGCAATATCGCGGTCCTTCGGCGCAATATCATTGACCAGACGGTCGCCGATATAAAGCTCGCCCTCGGAGATTTCCTCCAGACCTGCGATCATACGCAGGGTTGTAGACTTACCGCAGCCGGAAGGTCCGACCAGAACAATAAACTCCTTGTCGCGGATCTCAAGGTTCACATCCGATACTGCGACAACGCCGCCGGGATACTTCTTGTAAATACCCCGCAAAGACAAACTTGCCATTCTCATGTCCTCCTGTAACTTATCAAAAATTTATCCATGCAGAGCCGGCAGCCGGAAGGAGAATCCGTCTGTCTCATCCTGCAAGTATGCGTCGGAACGCATACATAATGAAACAATGATTTCGCCGCGGAACAGGGCAGAATTCGCCGCTTGTTTCCGCTGATACAATCATACCAGATTTTTTGCAATCGGTCAAGATGATTATTGACCAAACTTAATTCCAATCCTTTATCCAATATGACGAATAATTCTGCACGCAAAATGCGCAGGCATCTGAAATGCACGATTTTTCAAAGAGCTTTTCAACATCTTTGTTGAAAATGTTGAGATAGCTTCCGGCGGGCAGATTCGGGGGCAATTGCAGTCCGCCGACCTGAAACCGCATCAGTTTTTCAACATGATTTCCGGCCGCCGCAAACATCCGCTTGACCTGATGATATTTCCCTTCATGCAGCTCCAGCACGGCAAGCCGTTCGGAAACTGCTTCGCATTCCGCGGGCAGACACGGTTCTTCGCGTTCGCCCTCCCGCAGCAGAATACCGCTGCGGAACAGATCAATATATTCCCTTTTGAACGGTTCGCTGAGCTGAACCAGATAATATTTTGCGACATGATGCTTCGGGGAAAGCATTTTATGCGACTGCACGCCGTCATCGGTGATGAGCAGCAGTCCGGATGTATCAAGATCCAGCCGCCCGCAGGCAAAGAGCTTCGGGAGCCTGTCCTGCGGCTGCAAAAGATCAAGAACCGTTTTCTGCTTCGGGTCACGCGAGGCGGTAATCACGCCGGCGGGCTTATGCAGCAGAAACCAGTGAAATTCACTGTATACAACGGGGGCGCCGTGCAGTGTGACCGCATCCTTCTGCGGATCAACGGCAGCTTCCGGTCTGCGGACAGCCGCACCGTTGACGGTCACGGCACCGCGGCGGATCTCCGCTGTCAGCTCCTTTCGGGAAAGCGCAGTCTGTCCCGATAAAAAGCGGTCAAGACGCATCCGAATGCACCTCCCGTCCGGATTGATATGCATATCCGCAGCCTTTGCAGCATAGTCTGCATCAGGAGGCTGATGCTATGGTAATCAAAGTGCGGCAGCTTTTGCTGCGTCTGGGGCTTACAGCGGCATTTCTGATTCTCTTTGCAGGCATACTGATCCTGTCAAAGCGGCAGCCGCAGAAGAATGAGATCCTGCTGGAAACGGAATCAGAGCGCGAAGCATGGCTCAATCTGCGCGGCTGGCGCGTCGGAGAGCCGGAAATATCAGAGGCTGTCATGCCTTCTGCATGGACGACCCTGAACGGGCAGCGCTGGCTGAGCTTACAGCAGGAGCAGGGGCTTTCGCCCGAGCAATATGCCGGAAAAAATATCACGCGGTATCTCTATCCGATTGAAAACGGCGAAACACCGGAGCTTTATGCAGAGCTGTACCTCTGCGGAGATGCGCTTTGCGGCGCACAGATCTATTATGCAGAAACCGGCATCATGCGGACGGTCCGTTAGCAGGGGAGTCCGCTGATTTTTCCTGCATCTCACTGATGACGCGGATAAAATCCGCAACATCCGAAAAAGCCATATAAACCGATGCAAACCGTACATACGCAACCGTGTCGATCTTCATGAGACGCTCCATGACCATACTGCCGATGCGGTCAGGAGAAACGGTCGAAACCATTTCATTTGCAAGCTCCGCCTCGATCTCATCGACCAGCGCATTGACCTGCTCCATTTTCACAGGGCGCTTTTTGATGGAATTGACGATGCCGCCAATCAGCTTATTGCGGTTGAACGGCTCAAAGGAACCGTCGCGCTTGGCAACCATCAGCAGCGGACGCTCAACAATCTCATACGTCGTGAAGCGCTTGCCGCACTGTGTGCAGTGACGGCGGCGCTTTTTCTTTCCCTCAACCGAGCGGGAATCAATGACCTTGGTATCCTCAAAGCCGCACCACGGACAACGCATAGGAATGCTCCTTTCCTTGTCTCTTGTTCTGATTATTTCTCACGGATCTGTTCTTTTTCTGCGATCCGGATGATTCTTTCTATCTTTTTCCAATCCTCTGCAAGCTCCGCCGTCGCGCCGAACGCTCCGCGGTAAAGCTCAAGCGTCACAGCGCCGTCAAAGCCCTGTGCGTGCAGATTCTGCAAAAATGAAGCGATCTGAAACCGGCCCCTGCCGATTCGCAGGCAGTCACCGAGATCGCCGTGGTCGCTGAGATGCACATGGACAATATGGCTGCCGAGCAGCCGGACGGCCTCACCGATGTCCATACCGGAGCGAACCGCCTGTTTTGTATCAAAGGTAATCTGTGCCTCATCTCCGAGAATCCGGCAGAATTCCTTGAGAAACCGCAGATTCTGGCTTTCAAACAGATTGACATTTTCCTGCGTGACCTCGACACCGAACGGCTTTGCCGTCTCTGCGAGCATATGAAACCGCTCACAGTATATATCGGCCGGAACCCGCCCGATATTGGAGCCGTGCAGGATATAATACTGCGCACCGACTGTTTCCATCAGTGCAAAGACCTGCTTTGCTTCCTCAAGAAAATCGCTGCATCTGCGCGGATAATTGGAGAACAGCATAAAGCCCTCATGCGGCGCTGTCCACGGATGAACGGAGCGGCATTCCACGCCGAAGCGTTTGAGCATTGCAGCCAGATCATTTGCATAAACCGGTCTGCATTCGCTCGGTGCATTGAGAAAGATCTCAACTGTGCGGATGCCGTGCAGACAGAGGTCATAGAGCGCATCCTCTGTCGGTTTTGGATACAGACAGGCTGTTGATACTGCTGCGATCATGATAGCCCGCCTCCGTTTCGCAAATAACCCCAAATTACCGCCATTTTATTATAACACGAAGCACCCTGCTTTTGCAAGGTGCTTCGTTGATTTTCAGTGAATCACACAATGTGCGGACATTATTTTTTTATTTTTTTGCAAAATACTGCATTTTATACAGCAGATTTCAATCTTTGTTTTCTGCTTTTTTGCCGCGCATTTTCCAGGATGTCCAGAGCATCGGCGCAAGGCAGAGCGAGGAATAGCATCCGGAGATCATACCGACAGTCATCGGAATGCTGAACCGCAGAATCGAATCCACATTGTTGACCGCCGCGAGAATTGTGACAATGAGCATCGCAGTGATCGTGGTAATGGATGTGCGGACTGTTCTTTTGATCGTCTGGCTGAGGGAGGTGTTGACCAGATCGGTCAGCTTTGTGCCCTCCGGCATCAGATTCTGGTTTTCACGGATACGGTCGTAAATAACAATCGTATCATTGACGGAATAACCGAGAATCGTCAGGATGACAGCCATAAAGTTCGAGTCGATCTCAAAGCCGCAGACGACAAACGTTCCGAAAACAATTACGAGGTCATGCAGCAGTGCAACAACTGCGAAGATACCGGCGCTCCAGCCGGAAATACGCTTGAATCGCCATGAAATATACAGAATCAGGACAACTGACGCGAAAATTGCTGCGACCAAGCACTTGAGCAGGAAGGTCTTACCGGAATTTGCTGCAACGTCGTTTGTTTCGAGTGCGTCGATATTGGCATCCGGGTATTTCTCCCGCATTTTTGCAAGCAGAGACTCCTGCTTATCCACAGAGAAAGGATCATCTTCCATATTGAAGGAAAGCGTGATCGTTGTCTGCTTTTCGCCGGTGAAGGTCTCACCGAGCTGTGCCTTGACCAGTGTGCCGAGTTCATTCTTTGCGATGTCGGCAAGTGCATTTTCGTCCACACTGCCGCTGTAGGAGTAGGTCGCAAGCGTACCGCCCTTGAATTCAATCGAAATCTGTACGCCGAAGATGAAGCAGCAGAGCAGCACGGCGACCATCAGAATTGCGGACAGTGCAAAGAACACCTTGCGCGTGCCGTAAAAATCGCGCACCTTCACCTGCTCCAGGATTGACTGGATATTTGTATTTGCAGTATTGTTTTTCTTATTTGACTTGCTCATTTCTCAGCACCTCCGTACAGTTTTCTGTTCTGGAAGCATTTGAACTTCGAGAGGGAGGTCAGCATCAGACGAGAAGCCATAACACCCATGATAAAGTTGAAGATAACACCGGTCAGCAGCGTGAAGCCGAAGGAGAAGATGGTACCCTCGGTCGAAACGCCGAACCATCTGAACAGGAACGAAAGCAGCTTTGCAAAGAAGCTGGAGGACACGCCGAACGCACCCATCAGAATGATCGAAACGATGATAACCGTCATGTTGCCGTCGAGAATCGAGGTAAAGGAACGCTTGTAAGCGGATTTTAGTGCGGATTCCAGCGATTTGCCGGTCAGCAGCTCTTCCTTGATACGCTCGCCTGTGATGATATTACAGTCAACGCCCATACCGATTGCAAGAATGATACCTGCAATGCCGGGGATGGTCAGTGTATTGGAATCCTCAAAGCCGAACCAGCCGGAGATCACAGCCAGCGTACCGGCAACCTGTCCGAGCAGCGCGACTGCTGCCACAAAGCCCGGCAGACGGTACAGCACGATCATATACAGCATGATGAGAACCAGCGCGATCGAGCCGGAGATCATCATGATCTGCAATGCGCCGTTGCCCATGCTCGGCGAAATGGTCTTGAAGGTCTCTGTTTTCAGATTGAACGGAAGCGCACCGCCGTTGATCTTATCTGCCAGTGCCTTTGCACCGTCGTAATCAAAATCACCGGTGATCGAAGCATGGCCGTCCGAAATAACGGAATTGACACGCGGATAGGAAATGCACTTGGTATCCATCCAGATCGAGATAACATAATTGGAACCGGATCCGTTAATATCGAGATATGCGGTATCCTGATTGACGGCAGCCTGTGTTGCCGCTGCGAATGCATCCTTGCCGCTGTCCTTGAGAGACAGTGCTACGGCATATTTGCCGGTCTGATTGCCGGAGTCATCACGCTCAAGGGATACATATGCTTCCTCAACATCGGTACCCTCCAGAATGACCTCGCCGCCCGGAACGATTGTGGTATTGCCTTCATCGTCCACATCAGAGGTATAGGTCAGACCTGCGCGGAACTGGAGCTTTGCGGTTTCGCCCAGCTCCTTGACAGCGGATTCCGGATCAAATTCCGATTCTCCCGTCTGCCACGGAAAACGGACGATCACCTTATCATTGCTCTCGTCCATATAGACCTCATAGTCATTGATGCCGAGGGAGATCAGACGCGCTTTCATGACCTCCTCCACAGCCTCAAGCTGTTCCTTTGTCGCGTCCACACCGTCCTCCGGTCCGAATGTGACATCCACGCCGCCCTGAATATCAATGCCGAGACGGATCTCCTTCAGGCCCTTGATATAGACGGTAGTCAGATCACCGTACTGATTCTTCACGCCGAAGACGGTCGATGCCGCAAAGGCCAGTATCAGAATAAATACGATGAAGAAGACTGATTTGTTGCTTTTCACTGCCAAGCCTCCTTGTTTTTTGAACTAATCGGGCATAGCAGCCGCATATGCCGACAAGTATTTTTATTATAGTGCATTTTTCAAAAAATGTCAAGAGATTTCCGCGAATTCTAACGGTATAATTGGGATTCCCAAGGGTCACTGACCCTTGGGTGGGATTTGGGGCAAAGCCCCATTAAAAATCCATCGGAGATACCTCTGTTACACTGTCAGCTCGACATCGGCGGAGGATTCTGCGTCCTTCAGCACCGGAGCGATGAACTCTGCAAGAAATTCCTCGACCTGCTGCACGCTTCTGCCGGTATAATTTGCCGGATCCAGCTTCGATTCCAGCTCCTCTGCCGTCACGCCGAAGATCGGATCCTGCACAATGCGTTCGCAAAGATCGTTTTTCAGGCCCTTCTGCTTGACCTCTGCGCCCGCTGCCATCGAATGCACACGGATATGCTCATGCAGCTCCTGACGGTCGCCGCCGCGTGCCGCTGCATCCATGATTACATTTTCGGTCGCCATGAACGGCAGCTCGTTCATCACACGCTGCCGGATCACCGCCGGATACACAACCATGCCGCTTGTGACGTTCATCATAATATTCAGAATCGCATCCGCCGCGAGGAAGCCCTCCGCAACGGCAATGCGCTTGTTCGCGGAATCATCGAGCGTGCGCTCAAACCACTGCGTGCC
>JAFYBM010000057.1 GCA_017540225.1 Oscillospiraceae bacterium
GTCTCCGAGCAGCCGCTCGAAATTCGGCAGATCCGTCGGCGTGGAGATAATCAGAATATCTCTGATCCCTGCCAGCATCAGCGTCGAAAGCGGATAGTAGACCATCGGCTTGTCATAAACCGGCAGAAGCTGTTTCGAGGTTACCATGGTCAGCGGGTAAAGTCTTGTGCCGGAACCGCCGGCGAGAATAATGCCCTTCATAATCATCTTCCTTTCCGATCATTTACACCCGGAAACGGGTTACTAAACTATTTCCTCTGCGACGAGAAATTGAACAATATCCTTGAGTCCAAGCTGCCTTTGCTGCTGCCATCTGTCCTTAAAATGATTCACATACAATGCCAGAATCGACCATATCCCGAAGTGAATCCAATAATACCCCGAGAACAGCATCTCACAGGATACGGTAATAATCAGGATCAGCAGCATCCGTTCAATTGGTTCATTGCTTTTCCGGAACAGGCGAACGATCATAAAAAGCAGTCCGAAAATTGCCAGTGAGCCGAACAACACACCGTATTCGGCAAGCCAGTCCAGGAACAGATTGTGGCTGTAGCCCCATTTGATGCCGATGCGATAAATTGCATTGCGGTGACCCATCGGGCCGTAGCCGAGCGGCTTTTCGCGGATCATCCCAAGCACCAGTGCCCAGATTCTGTCACGGCCGTTGCTTTCGCTGTCCATGGATTTATCACCCTGCATCATATTCAGATACGTTGTGATAAAGCGCGATTTGATGCCGGTCCGCTGTGCAAGCATCTCAACTGCACTTGCGCCGAGATCGGAAAACACGAATGCGACAAAGATCAAAGCCAGCAGAATGATGACAACCTTTTTCAGTTCCAGCTGTTTTCGCTCACCGAAGAGAATATACAGTGCTGCGCCGATCGCATAGCAGACGATCGAGCCGCGGCTGCCGTAAAGCAGAATGCCGATCAGGCCGATTCCAACCGGAACAAATAAGATCTTCTTCTTTTCCCTGATTGCCATGATGCTCAGGACTGAAACGACCATCAGCACACCGTAACTCCAGCTCATGTGGCTTTCCGACCGTTTTGTGACGCCGAACTGCTCATACAGCCAATAGCCCTGACGGATCGGCTCCATGACCATATACAGATAGTACGCGGCACGGATCACCATTGCGATCTTGATGTTCCGGTACAGCTGATCCGGCGTTTTCTGCAGTCTGATCGTCGGATAAGCAAAAATGCCGCCCATCAGCAAGGCTGTCTTTACGCCGAAATCGCGCGTCAGCCATATCCTTCGCGCAGGGTCCAGCCAGAAAGCAGTTCCGAGCAGGACTGCTATCAGGGCGTAAAGAACCAAAACATCCGCATACCGAACAAGGCCGTTCGGTTCCTTCACGATCACCAGACCGATCAGGCCGACCAGACCAATCAGCAGCAAATAGCCGCCGTGCGGCACGTGATTGAAGAAGATATCCTGCAGCAACGGCAGTGCAAAGAATATAATGCACAGCAGGTCATTCAGCGTGAATTTTACTTTTTTCGCGGTCATGCTTTCGCACCGGCAGCATGCCGTCTGGCATGCCGTTCAATCAGTTTCATGATTTTTGCACGGTTTTCGGCGTAATCCTCCTTCGTCAGTGCGGAGAATACATATTCATAGCCGAGATGCTCAAGAAACTCCCGCTTGTATTCCTTTGCTCCAATCTGCACCTGAATCCCTCTGACGGAGGAATTATCCGCAGCAGCGTCCATATAGACGGTCTCCACGCCGAGAACGTCAAATGCAAAGTCAATGCCCAGCAGCAGTGCTTCCATATTCTGGAACGCATCGCCGTAGCCGATCGTTCTGCCGCTCTCTGCGCTGTTCTCCTTCACATCATAAATACCGCGCATCCCGATCGGTTTGCCGCTCAGATCGGTCACAAGGAACAGATAATCGCCCGGCTTTTTCCGCTGTGCGGCGATGTATCTGCGCTGATCCTCGGCCGTACCGGTGACCTTGTGCATATACCTGACCTTTTCCGCATCCATGCGCATCGCATACGTTGCCTCCGCGTCGGATTCCTCTACGGAACGCAGCTTCACCGTCAGGCCGGTGATCTCCTTCTCGTAAATCATGCCTTTTTTCTCCTTTTTTTCAGAATGCCGAGCAGCATATCCTTATACATTAGTACATAAATACCAACGACCGCGATGCCGCTGATCAGCGACAGCACGATGCTGCTGTGAAGCCGGAAACGCCAGACAAAGAAATAGGATATCAGAATGCAGGCGTTGAGCACTGTTTTCTTTGTAATGACGATCAGCTTCATTCTGACAAGCCAGAATACGCAGAGCAGAATGGACACAAGATAGCCGGCCATCGTTGCTATGGAAGCACCCTCAATGCCGATTTTCCGGATCAGGATCAGATTCAGCACGATATTCAGCACTGCACCGATTGAAAGCGTCAGCAGATTCATGTACGTCTTTTTCACGATCGTAAACTGATTGGCAAGAATCTGATAGAGCATCAGCGACAGCGGTGCCAGAAACAGATACGGTGCAACCAGATAACCTGTCAGATACTCCGCCGGAAATGCCAGCGTAAACAGCAGCCTGGAAACCGACATCAGCCCGACCGTCGCAGCAAAGGAAATCGCACTCATATACTCAAAGATATTGGATTTCATCTGAATCTGATCGTCGTCTTCCATAGTGGAATAGGCGAAATACAGCCAGCCGCCTGCAAATGCGGTATAGATCAGATTGCTGATATGTCCGATGCGCGATGCAACTGCATACGTGCCCGTTTCCTCTGCATCAAGAATCTTGGTAATCATCCACTTGTCGGACGAATTATAGACCCAGTAGATCAGAAAATTCGGCAGCAGCGGCAGGCCGACCTTCAGCAGTTCCTTCAGGACTTTCCAGTCAAAGCACTTCGGGCTGAAATAGGAACGGTTCATGACCGCAAATGAGAGTTCCAGTGTGACAGCCGCGATCACCGTCGCAATCGGCATTGCCATGATATAATAGCCCTTCAGGATCAGCGGCACCGCGATCGCATAGGCGATAAACGGGGAAACGGTGTTCGTGACCAGAAAGACCTTCCGCTTGTTCTGGATCCTTGTCGGCGCGGATACGATCTGATTCGTCGCACTGACCAGAAATCCGACCACAGTAATCACCGTCAGCGAAACATGCTTGGCATTATCAAAATACAGCACTGCAATGGATTTGCGCAGCAGCAAACAGAGCGCAAACAGCACCAGCGATGTACATGTCACAAACAGAAATGCCGTTGAACAAACCTTCTGCTGCCACTCCTTGCTCTTGCTGTCAAAAAAGAGCCGGAACATCGCATCGTACAGACCGCAGACGGCCAGTGCCGCCGCAAATGAAATGAAATTATGGGAAAGGTCGTTCAGACCAATAAAGGATCTGTTCGGATACAGTTTGAGGATAATCGGGAGCATAATCAGCGGAATAAACTTGCTGATCATACCACCCAGTCCGTAGACAAGAATATTCTCTATAAAGAGCTTGCTTCTTTTCTTTGTTTGCATAGGTTTTACTCCGCACTCCTTCAGGCTGTCAGATTTTTGTACATGATCTTTCCGGTTTCATTCTTCGGGATCATGTCAATCACGCGCACCTCAAACAAAGAGCGGTAAAAACCTGTTTTCTCGCTGATGAAATTCATCACCGCATCCTTCTTCGATTCCTCGGTGATGAACACCAGCATGTGATCGTCGCTGCCGGTGCAGGCCGTCTCAATGCCGAATTCCTCCCGGATCAGACGCTCGGTCTGGTCAAGGCTCA
>JAFYBM010000058.1 GCA_017540225.1 Oscillospiraceae bacterium
AGGAGGCACTGGACTCGTTCATTGACAGCCGCAGACATGTGATTGCACCGTCAACGCTGTATGGCTATGAGAGCATCGCGAAAAACCGGCTTACATATCTGCACAATATCCCGATCAAAAAGCTGAAGCGCGTGGATATCCAGTTTGCGATCAATGCAGATGCCGAGCGCGGGCTCAGTCATAAGACGATGAAACAGGCAATCGGACTGCTGCACAGTGCGCTGGCATTGTTCGACATCACCATTCCGAATGCAGGCAGTTTCCGGCTCCCGCCGAAGAAACCGCCGAAGGGTGATCTGCCGGATCTTCCGCTGGTCATCCGGACGCTGATCGGTTCCAGTGTTGAACTGCCGTGTCTGCTTGCCGTATGGTGCGGCGGTATGCGGATTAGTGAAGTGCGCGGCTTGCAGTATCAGGATATTGTCGAAACGAAAGACGGCTATTTTCTCAAGGTGCACCGCTCCCGTATCTGTCTGAACGGTCACGACTATGTCACCGAGCGCAATAAAACGCCGAAATCGACGCGTGATGTTCCGCTGCCGGCTTATCTTCTCGATCTGATTCAAAAGTCGGAGCACAAGAGCGATGAGGATTTCATCATCAGCGAAAACTACGGAGCGATCAAACGCCGCTATGACCGCCTTCTGAAAAAGAACGGCATCAAAATGACCTTCCATGAGCTGCGTGCACAGTTTGCGACCGCGATGAATGATCTCGGTGTGCGCAAAGAGATCTTGCAGATGCTCGGCGGATGGTCTACCAGCAAGGTGCTTGATGAAGTTTATATCCGGACGCCGCAGAGCAAACTGGTCGAAGGCATGAAGGTGTTTGACGACTACATGAACGCACTGGTCACACAGTGCAAGGCAGAAAAACTGGCTTCTGAAAATCACACAGAAGCGCAAAATCACACGGATCACCACAAAGAATAATGTGAAAATCACGTAAATACGGCAAAAGCAGAAACGGTCATTTTGATTCGATTCCTTCTGCCCCTGCCATTTTCGCACTCCGAAAATTGCGTAAATACGTAATTTTCGGAGTTTGCTTTTTTCTGAGAACCCGTTTTGACCGTTATTTGACCGTTATTTTCAAAAATGCCCTTTTCCGCGAAGTGTCAGGCAGAAGCTGATTCCGGCGCCTGAGAGTCTGCCTTTTTGCCCGTGATGTAGTCGGCGACACAGATCATAGCGCGTGCCTGTGCCTCCTGAAAAGAATGCGCGTAGATGGACAAAGTGGTGTTTACGTCATTGTGACCGAGGCAAGCCTGCACAGTTTTCACATCAACACCGTTCATGATAAGGGCGGAAGCGTTGAAATGACGGAAGCTATGTATCGACACGAAACGCATTCCGGTGCGCGCACAGAACTTCTCAAAATACTTGTACGGCGAGCGGATGCCCATCGGCTCGCCGTTGATTTTTGTGAACAGACGGTCGCATTCCACCCACTTGCTGCCGAGCTTTGCCTTATACGCATTCTGCCACTCCCGATACCGGCGAAGCTCCGCCAGCAGATCGGCAGGCAGCTTCAGCATCCGGCGGCTGCTCTTGGTTTTCGGCGTGTCGGTATAAATGCCGAGTTCTTTTGTCCATTCCGATGTGCGGACGACTTTTAGAAGCTGATGCTCCCAGTCAATATCCTTCCATTCTAGTCCGAGCAGTTCACCGCGGCGCAGCCCGGTAAATACCGCAAGCGTGAAGAAAACGGTAAACTTGTAGTTTGCTTCACTCTCAGACTTGAACAGATCGAGCATCTTCTGGACTTCCTCCAGCGTGTAGATGCTGCGGTCCTTTTCCGGATCACTCGGCAGCGTCACATTCTTGCAGGGATTGTCGCGCACCATACCCTGCTTGAGCGCGTAATCAAAAACGGTCGAGATAAAAGCAATGTGATTGCGGATCGTCTTCGGTGCCAGCCTTCCGATTGCTTCGCCCTTACAGTTGAGCTTATCCGCTTTCACAAGTTCTGAAACAAACTTTTGCAGCGTGCGCGTCGTGATCTTATCCATACGCATATGCCCGATTGCCTTATATACGCGCGCTTCCGAATTATGATACCAACGGATCGTCTGCGTTTTCAGCTTGATTTCCGCATATTCCTTGAACCAGCGTTCGGCAAATGCCTGGAATTTCATCACCGTCACAATCTGTCCGTTGGCACACTCCTCCTCGAACAGCACAGCCTGCCGGTTGACCTCTTTTTTGATCTGATTTGCTGTCATACCGGGCTGCGGCTTCCAGGTGAAGGTCTGCTCGACCTGGTTGCCGGATGTATCGTAGCCGCAGAATACCCGGATTTGATACGAGTTTCCGCGTTTTCTAATGGTTGCCATAAGATATCCTCCTTCGATATCGCAAATTTATGACATACCCCTGTACGTCACTATTATATCACTTTTACAATTTAAAGTCAAGATGTGGATTGCAGTTGCGGCTGTCTCAAAGCGACACATTCTTTTTTCTGCGCGACTTTTCGGCGGCCTGCCGCTTGCGCTCCTCCTCGGTGAGTTTGGAGATATAGTCGCCTTGCGAGATTGTCCGGTAAGTCTGCACGATGTCGCTGTATACATCAAAATGCTGCTTTGCTTTTTCATATTGATTTTGCAGAACGGAAAGCTGCTTTTCGGCATCGGCTGACGACTTATCAAGTTTTTCAATCTCACCTGCAATCTGCCGACACTCAGCGCGGTATGCTTCTGCTTTGCCCTCGACTTCACCAATCGAACGGATGCCTTCGTGACTGATCACCGCAAGCTGTGCTGCAAGCCTTTGAATATCTGTATGATTTTTGCCTTCCCGCTTCAGCGTGACGGTTTTACCAAGCACCAGACCGTAGGCTTTCTGTAAGTCGGTGAGACGTGCGCAGTTTTGCAGTTCACCGGTATGATACAGAATGCGGATATCCAGACAGTCGAGTGAATAGAGGTCACCGAGATTGTCAAGCCTGATCGCACGCTTCTGATCCGGGGCTTTCAGCATCAGATACCTGCCGCGCCGGACTGAGAAACCGTGCTCCTCCATGATTGCAAACAGTTCAGCGAGATTCTTCACTTCCGGCACCAGACGGTCAAGTTCATGCCGGATCTGTTGTTTCCATGACGTACCCCTG
>JAFYBM010000059.1 GCA_017540225.1 Oscillospiraceae bacterium
GGATTCCGCCGCAAAGTTGACCACGATATCCGGCTTTTCTTCCTCAAACAGCTTGTAAACGCCCTCTCTGTCGCAGATATCCAGCTTGACAAAGCGGAAATTCGGGTTCTGCATGACAGGCTCCAGCGTGGAGAGATTGCCTGCATAGGTCAGCTTATCCAGACAGATGATCCGGTAATCCGGATAGGTGTTCAGCATGTGGAACACAAAATTTGCGCCGATAAAACCGGCACCGCCCGAAACAATAATCGTCATGATTACACGCTCCTAACCTTAATACTTGATCTTTCCCTCGGCAACGGCCTTCAGATGCGCGCCGTAGGGGGATTTGCCGTATCTTGCAGCGGATGCAAGCAGCGTTTCCCGGTCGATCCAGCCGTTGAGATACGCGATTTCCTCCGGTGCAGAGATCTCAATGCCCTGCCGGTTCTGGATCATCTGCACAAAGCAGGTCGCCTCCGCAAGGCTGTCCATCGTTCCGGTATCGAGCCACGCAAAGCCCCTGCCGAGCAGCTGGACATCCAGCGTGCCCTCATGCAGATACATCTCATTCAGCGTGGTGATCTCCAGCTCGCCGCGCGCGGAGGGCTTCACCTGATTGGCCTTTGCGCTCACGCCGGCCGGATAGAAATACAGACCGGTGACAGCATAATTGCTCTTCGGCTCTGCAGGCTTTTCCTCAATGGAAAGCGCTTTGCCGTTCTGATCGAACTCCACAACGCCGAAGCGCTCCGGATCCGGCACATAGTAGCCGAACACCGTTGCGCGGGCATTCTGCTCCGCATTGTTCTTTGCGGCGCGCAGGATCCGGCCGAAGCCGCCGCCGTAGAAGATGTTATCTCCGAGCACCATTGCGCAGGCATCCTCACCGATGAACTCCTCGCCGAGGATGAACGCCTGAGCCAGTCCGTCCGGAGAGGGCTGCACTTTGTAGGAAAGCGAAATGCCGTACTGCGAGCCGTCTCCGAGCAGCCGCTCGAAATTCGGCAGATCCGTCGGCGTGGAGATAATCAGGATCTCTCTGATGCCGGCCAGCATCAGCGTCGAAAGCGGATAGTAGACCATCGGCTTGTCGTAGACCGGCAGAAGCTGCTTCGAGGTTACCATGGTCAGCGGGTAAAGTCTGGTGCCGGAACCGCCGGCAAGAATAATGCCCTTCATAATCATCTTCCTTTCTGATCATCTTTTACCCGGAAACGGGTTCTTATATCACTTCCTCAGCAACGAGGACCTGTACAACATCTTTGAGCTCCAGCTGACTCTGCTGCTGCCATTTCTCCTTAAAATGGTTCACATACAGCGCCAGCAATGCCCAGATTCCGAAATGAATCCAGTAATACGCCGAAAACAGCATTTCACAGGATACCGTAATCATCAGAATCAGCAGCATCCGTTCCATCAAGCTGCTGCTTTTGCGGAATATACGGATAATCATAAAAAACAGCCCGAAAATCATCATGGAACCGAAAATCACGCCGTATTCAGCAAGCCAGTCAAGGAACAGGTTGTGGCTGTAGCCCCATTTGATGCCGATGCGGTAGATCGCAGTGCGGTGTCCCATCGGGCCGACACCGAGCGGATGCTCCCGAATAATCCCGAGCACCAGTGCCCAGATTCTGTCACGGCCGTTGCTCTCGCTGTCCATGGATTTATCGCCCTGCATCATGTTCAGATACGAGGTGATAAACCGCGATTTGATGCCTGTCCTCTGTACCAGCAATGCAACTGTATTCGCACCGAGATCGGAAAAAACAAATGCGACAAAGGCCAAAGCCACCAGAATGATAACAAGCTTTTTCATCTCCAGCTGCTTCCGCTCACCGAACAGAATATACAGCGCCGCACCGATCGCATAACAAACGATCGTGCCGCGGCTGCCGTAAAGCAAAATGCCGAGCAGTCCGAATCCGACCGGAACAAACAGAATGCGTTTCTTTTCCCGGAGCGCTATGATGCTCAGCACCGCAATCACCAGCAGGACGCCGTAGCTCCACGTCATGTGGCTTGGCGACCGTTTGATAACGCCGAACTGCTCGTACTCCCAGTAGCCCTTCCGGATCGGCTCCAGTACCATGTAGGCATAATACACGCCGCGAAGAACGACCGCAATTTTCAGGTTCCGGAACAGCTGTTCCGGCGTTTTCTGCAGCCGGATCGCCGGATAGGAAAAAATACCGCACATCAGCAAGGCCGTCTTGACACCGAAATCCCGTGTCAGCCATATCCTTCGCGCCGGATCCAGCCAGAAGGCCGCTCCGAGCAGAACTGCCATCAGGCCGTAAAGCACCAGAACATCCGCGTACCGGACAAGACCGTTCGGCTCCTTCACGATCACCAGGCCGATCAGGCCGACAAGACCGATCAGCAGCAGATAACCGCCGTGCGGCACATGATTGAAGAAGAAATTCTGCAGAAGCGGCAGCGCAAAGAATATAATGCACAGCAGGTCATTCAGCGTGAACTTTTTCAATCGTCCGGTCATGCTTCCGCACCGGCAGCATGCCGTTTGGCATGCCGTTCAATCAGCTTCATGATCTTCTGACGGTTTTCGGCATAATCTGCCTTCGTCAGCGCTGAGAATACATATTCATAGCCGAGATCATCTAAAAACTCCCGTTTGTATTCCTTGGCACCGATCTGCGTCTGAAGTCCTCTCACAGAATTGTTCTCCGCTGCAGCATTCATATAGACTGTCTCCGTGCCGAGAACATCAAATGCAAAATCTATGCCCAGCAGCACGGCCTCCATATTCTGGAACGCATCGCCGTAGCCGATCGTTCTGCCGCTTTCCGCGCTGTTTTCCGTCACATTGTAGATGCCGCGCATTCCGATCGGCTTGCCGTTCAGATCAGTCACAAGAAACAGGTAATCACCCGGCTTTTTCCGCTGCGCTGCAATGTATCTGCGCTGATCCTCGGCCGTGCCGGTGACCTTGTGCATATACCTGACCTTTTCCGCGTCCATACGCATCGCATGGGTCACTTCCGCATCGGATTCCTCCACGGAACGCAGCTTCACAGTCAGGCCGGTGATCTCCTTATCGTAAATCATGCCTTTTTTCTCCTTTTTTTCAGAATGCCGAGCAGCATGTCCTTATACAGCAGCGCATAAATACCAACAACAGCCATGCCGGTCACAAGCGACAGCACGATGCTGCTGTGGAGCCGCAGACGCCAGACAATGAAATAAGACACAAGAATGCCGAAATTGAGCACTGTTTTCTTTGTAATGGCGATCAGCTTCATTCTGACAAGCCAGAAAATGCACAGCAGAATGGAAACAAGATAACCGATCATCGTTGCGATCGACGCACCCTCAATACCGATGCGCTTGATCAGCAGCAGGTTCAGGATGATATTCAGCAGTGCACCGCCTGTCATTGTCAGCAGGTTCATATATGTCTTTTTTACGATCGAGAACTGATTGGCAAGGATCTGATACAGCATCATCGAAAGCGGTGCCAGAAACAGATACGGTGCAACCAGATAGCCGGCCAGATAGTCCGCCGGGAATGCCAGCGTGAACAGCAGCTTGGAGACCGACATCAGGCCGACGGTCGCCATGAAAGAGATCGCGCCCATATATTCAAAGAGTCTGGATTTCATCTGCACCTGATCCTCATCATCCATGGTGGAATAGGCAAAATACAGCCAGCCGCCCGCAAATGCGGTATAGATCAGATTGCTGATATGGCCGATGCGCGATGCAACGGCATAGGTGCCCGTTTCCTCCGTATTGAGGATCTTGTTGATCATCCACTTATCGGACGAATTATAGACCCAGTAGATCAGGAAATTCGGCAGCAGCGGCAAACCGATCTTCAGCAGTTCCTTCAGCACCTTCCAGTCAAAGCTCTTCAGGCTGATATAGGAACGGTTCATGATCATGAAAGCTGCTTCCAGTGTCACACCCGCGATCACAGCCGCGATCGGCATAGCCATGACATAATATCCCTTCAGGATCAGCGGCACTGCGACCGCATAGGAAATAAACGGGGAAATGGTGTTCGTGACAAGAAATACCTTGCGCTTGTTCTGGATCCTCGTCGGCGCGGAAACGATCTGATTCGTCGCGCTGACCAGAAATCCGACCACGGTAACAACCGTCAGTGATACATACTGTGCATCATTGAAATACAGCGCTGCAATCGACTTTCGCAGCAGCATACAAACCGAAAACAGCACCAGTGATGTGCATGTCACAAACAGAAACGCCGTGGAACAGACCTTCTGCTGCCATTCCTTGTCCTTGCTGTCAAAGAAGAGCCGGAACATTGCATCATACAGGCCACAGATGGCCAGTGCCGCAGCAATGGAAATGAAATTATGCGAAAGGTCATTCAGACCCATAAAGGATTTGTTCGGATACAGTCTGACGATGATCGGAAGCATGATCAGCGGGATGAATTTGCTGATCATTCCGCCCAGTCCGTACACCAGAATATTCTCTAAAAAGAGTTTGCTTCTTTTCTGTGTCTGCATAGATTTTACTCCGCACTCCTTCAGGCTGTCAGGTTTTTGTACATGATCTTTCCGGTTTCATTCTTCGGGATCATGTCAATCACGCGTACCTCAAACAAAGAGCGGTAAAAACCTGTTTTCTCGCTGATGAAATTCAGCACCGCATCTTTTTTCGCTTCCTCGGTGATAAACACCAGCATGTGATCGTCGCTGCCGGTGCAGGCCGTCTCTATGCCGAACGCCTCCCGGATCAGACGCTCGGTCTGGTCAAGGCTCACGCGGTAGCCGAGCATTTTCAGAAAGCGCGATTTTCTGCCGACGATATAATAACAGCCGTCGGCATCGCGCACCGCGATATCGCCGGTATGGTAGGTGCCGCAGAACTCATCGCCCTTTTCCAGATCCGCACGGCAAACGGCATAGCCCATTGTGACATTCGGACCGGAATAAACAAGCTCGCCCTCGGTATCCGCCGCGGTGATCTCATGGCCGTCGTCGTCCAGCAGCATAGCCTTTCCCTCTGGGATCGGTCTGCCGATGCTGCCGGTCTTGGTCAGTGCCAGCTCCGGATCCAGCATCATCATGCGGGCAGCTGTTTCCGTCGTACCGAAGGTCGCGACAAACCGCTTGCCGCTCTTTTCGGCAAATTCGGCCAGCGTGCGGAAGGTCTTGTCCGGCAGCTTGCCGCCGCCCTGCGAGA
>JAFYBM010000060.1 GCA_017540225.1 Oscillospiraceae bacterium
GTCATCAAGAACAGCTACGGCAATGCGCTGATTCCGTTCTTCGTCGGCAGCTTTGAGAAGATCTATGTGATCGACTTCCGGTATGTAAAGATCGGAATGCAGGATTTCTTCCAGCGTGTCGGCGCAACAGATGTGCTGTTTGGCATGGCGATTTCAAGCTGCTATACGCCGGAGCATATCGCGGCAATTCAGGAAATTATGTATTGACAGAAAACTGCAAAGCACCGCTGATTGATTTCAGCGGTGCTTTTGTTATAGAAGAAGCTGTTTCAGCAGTGCAGCGTCCGCTGCAGAGATCACGCCGTTTCCATTGAGATCGGCTGCGGATGTCTGTTCCTGTGTCAGCGGCTGCTGTGTCAGAAGATGCGCATAGAGTATTGAAAGGTCAGCGCGGTCAATGACGCCGTCGCTGTTCAAATCACCTGATTCTTCTGTGCAACGTACAAATGAGCAATCATCAACAGAACCGTAGCTGCCGTCTTTTCCGGAAACAGTTACACTGAGCTGCACCGTTTCACCGGCCGCTGCACGAACAATGACCGAAGGTGTCTGCCAGTCAGCCCAGCCGGTACAGCGACCAGTGCATTTGTCCTGCTTTCCGCCGGATGCAGCGGCTGAAAGCGTATATACACTTTCGATATCACCTTGAATATGCACCGAAAAGCGGTATAATCCCGCTTCACTGACCGTGACTGCGGCAGATGCCGAGCTGTCAGAGAAGGGATGCTCGGAATACCAGTGCAGTGCGTATCCGCCGGAACGTGCGTCCTCGGCGCGGACATCGAAATGCCCGTCTGCCGTTGGATTCAGCCGCCAGCTCTGCGGTCTGTCAGTCCATCCGCCGTCTGCCTCAAATCCTGCATTTTGCAGCAGATTGTTTTCATCTGCGGCTGGCTGTGAGCTGCCGTTTCCGTGAACGGTGCCGAACACATAAAGTGAGCTGAGCGGTGCGCCGTTTTCACTGAACAGTGCCTCATTTTCCACACAGCTTCCGCCGTGATACTGTTTTGCGGAATCGTCATATTCTCCGGCAGCACGCGAAGCCCAGCCGGAGCCGTTTTCTTCCCAGATTCTGCTGTTCTGGTCATAATCCGTGCCGACCGGCAGCCATGCAGGTTCCCAGTAGAAAACGCCGATGCCGTTTCCGTCCGGAACAGCGGCAACCGCCTGGAACAGATCATGCAGAAAGGCTGTCTGGCCGTCCGCGCTGATGTCGTAGGAGACATACTCCCCCATTTTATCGCGGCTCCCGATCGTATTGGCAAAATGATCGGCATCATCCAGCGTATGCACCCACGATGTTTCAGCGACCAGTACTTTTTTGTGATATGTCTGCGAGATGCCGGTCAGGACACGGGTAAGATTACTGAGTGTACCGTGCCAGTAGGGATAATATGATGTTGCAAATACATCGTAATCGACATGATTCTGTGCGACCATCTTTGCGAGATATGCCATATTGTCAGATTTTTCGGGATTGGTGAAGTGCAGTGCGACCAGCGTATCCGGATTAAACTCGCGCACGGCGCCTGCGCCTGCATTGAACAGTGTGCAGAGATCGCTCCATCCTGCATCGCTCCAGTTGTAATCTGCCAGCATCACACCGCACATACCGGTTGTTGTTTCGTTGCCGATCTGAACCATTGCGATCTCCGCGCCGGTTTCTGCAAGTCGCTTGAGCGATGCCAGCGTAAAGCTGTGAATCGCCTCGGCCTTCTGTGCAACGGAATAATCTTTCCATGCCTTCGGCGCTTTCTGCTTGCCGGGATCTGCCCAGAAATCAGAGTAGTGAAAATCGACAAATAATCTTAGTCCGGCATTGGCACAACGCTTTGCGATCTGTTCAGCGACCGTAATATCACAGATACCGCCGCCGTAATTTGCGTGGGTGCCTGTTTCATACGGATCATTCCAGATGCGTACACGCACTGTATTCACGCCGGCATCGGCCAGTGTGCGGAAAATATCCTGTTCTTTTCCGCTGCGGCCGCGGAATTTGACGCCGCTCTTTTCCAGTGAAATCACAGACGAAACATCCACGCCCTTGAATGGATCACCGTTTGCAAAGGGCAGCCCGATGAGCGATGAATAGATGACCGTATCTGCTGCCGAGACGGGCAGTACCGCTGCGGAGCACAGCAGCATTGCCGCAGCGGTCAGTGCGGCGGCGGCCTGTTTCAGTATTCCCATTTTTATCCCTCTTTTTCCTGCGCCTGTCTGTTTTCGGCGCTTTTCTTTTATCATAGCACATCTTTTCGCTAATTGCAATAGCATATTATACAGAATCGACTGTGCATTTGCATCAACTTACAATAATGAACGAAAATTCAGCCCTGAATTTATGCAATGATACAAATTAAATCAAATGTTGGATAAACACTTGACTTCATATTATCATTATGATATAATCATACTAGAAATATCAAAGGAGATGATCCCGATGGATAACAATTCAGAGCAGGCCTTTCTGGCAGGTTATTCGATGGATGATTATGAGCGCCCGTCTGTCACAGCCGATGTCGCGGCGTTTATGATCCGGAGTGAGGCGTGCGGCAGCTACAGGAAAGAGCCGCAAAGCAGGCTTTCCGTTCTGCTGATCCGCCGCGGAGGGCATCCCTACAAGGATTGCTGGGCGCTGCCGGGCGGCTTTCTGCAAAAAGGAGAAACGATTGAGGAATGCGCACTGCGCGAAATTACCGAGGAGGCCGGCGTGGCACCGGCCGCACTGATGCTGACCGGATTGTATACAGCGCCTGACCGTGATCCGCGAGGTTGGATCATTTCTGCGGCGTTTGCCTCCGTGATCACCGATACGGAAACAGAACCGGTCGGCGGCGATGATGCAAATGATGCACAATGGTTTGATGTATCATTCGATAACGATGATACGGGCAGTGCGGTGCTGACACTGATGCACGGAAATATCCGGCTGGAGGCACATCTGACAGAGCACCGTTCGAGCTTCGGCCGCACGGAATACCGCATTGCGGAAAGCGGCGGCATTGCTTTCGATCACGCCGCAATGATCGCCTCTGCATTGAGCGTTCTGCGAAGCGGTGCAGAAAATTTCAGTATCATTTTCGATTTCCTTCCGGAGAAATTCACGCTGAATCAGCTTCAGCGCGTACAGGAAACTATCATGAATATCTCCGTTCTGCCGCCGAATTTCCGGAGAAAAGCTGCGGATTATGTTACGGAGACAGATGAATACACATCTGGTGCGGGGCATCGTCCGGCAAAGCTTTTTATGAAAAAATAAACCTCCCGTAAAGATGAATCAGAAAGGATGAGCATGATGTTTGTGAAATTTTCGCCTAACCAGTATATTTTGCGTTACAGCAGTGGAAAACTCATCGCGGAAGGTGCCGGCCTGACATTTTTCTGCATAGAGCGTTATAATACAGCCTGTGCAATTCCGATTGCCAATAACGATACCGATTTTATCTTTGAGGAAACCACTGCGGATTTCCAGAAGGTGCAGGTACAGGGGCAGCTAACCTACCGGATCACGGATTATATTAAAGCCGCGCAGGCAGTGGATTTTTCTGTCAATCTCCGGACAAAGCTCTATGCCGGTGAGCCGATGAAGAAGCTCTCGAAGCGCATGGTCAATATCACGGAGGTGCTGCTGAAAAATGAGATCGGCGGCGCGGATATGACAGATGTGCTGCAAGCTGGTGAAACCATTGCCGAGGCAGTGCTTGCAAAGCTCAGAGACAGCGCAGAAATCCTTGCACTCGGTGCGCAGGTCACTGGCTTCTCTGTCGTTAAAATCACGGCCGCACCGGAAACGGCGCGAGCGCTTGAGGCGGGTACCCGTGAGGAAATCCTGCGTCAGGCCGATGATGCCCTGTATGACCGCCGGAATGCGTCGATCGAGCAGGAGCGCAGAGTTAAAGAAAATGAACTGAATACCGAAATATCGGTTGAGGAGAAGAAAAAGAAGATCCGCGAAACAGAGATTCAGACCAAGCGCATGATTCTGGAAAAGGAGAATGAGCTGGAGCGAATCCGCACCGTGAGCGAGGCAGAGCGTGAAAATCTGCGTCTGGATGCAGAGATTAAGCTGGAGCGCAAGCGCAGAGAGCTTGCCGATCTCCGCTATGAAAATGCGAAAAAAGAAGCGGATGCTGAGGCTTACCGCATCGGCGCTGTGATGGAAGCCTACAGCAAGCTCGGCCAGGATCTGATCGTTGCGCTGGCAACGCTGAATATGGATCCTGAAAAGACCATCGCACAGGCATTTGAAAAGCTCGCTGCAAACGGCAACAATATCGGTACGCTGAATATTACGCCCGATCTTCTGGAGAGCCTGAAAAGGAGCGCATGATGGAACGGACAACCGAGCGCAAAATCATCCTGATTACCCAGAAAACACGCTTGGAGCAGCTCATTTGCCGCTATAATACCGAGGGTATGGCACAGTTTTACATTGAAAGCCGCGGCGGTGATTTTTCGGATTACCGCGCCGAACACGAAACCTATCGCAGTGCCGTGGAAACTGCCGGTCAGCAGCTTGCACAGTTCGGCCGCGTGACGGTCATCGACCGTGAAAATGTGCCGGCTTATCTGTTTGGGCAGGATGATATTGTCGTTGCAGCGGGACGGGACGGACTCATTGCCAACACACTGAAATATCTTGATGCACAGCCGCTGATCGGCGTGAATCCCGATCCAAAGCGATGGGACGGCGTTCTGCTGCCGTTTACGGTGCGGGATCTTGGGCAGATCATGCCGGAGGTTCTGAAAGAGAAACGCGCAGTCCGGAGCATAACGCTTGCACAGGCTGCTCTCTCGGACGGGCAGACGCTTTGTGCCGTGAATGATCTGTTTATCGGGCCGCGCACGCATACATCGGCACAGTATGAGATCCGCTGCGGCGGAAAGGCTGAGGTGCAGTCCTCAAGCGGTATTATCGTTTCGACCGGTCTCGGCGCGACCGGATGGCTGAAAAGTATTCTTGCGGGTGCAGCGGGCATTGCGCATTGTTTTGGCCGAGAAACACCGGAAATCAGAGATTTTTCATGGGATGCGGATTATCTGTATTATACGGTGCGTGAGCCGTATCCGAGCAGGACGACCGGTACAGAAATAGTTTTCGGCAAAATCGAGGCGGGCAGCAGCATGAAGCTCATTTCGATGATGGCGGAAAACGGTGTGATTTTCAGTGATGGGATTGAACAGGATTTTCTCGCTTTCAATGCCGGTACCGAGGCGGAAATTACGGTTTCGGAGCGAAAGGGGCAGCTTGTAATATGACAGAACGGCAGGGTTCCGATATTCGGATACTCTGCCGTTTTTTTATCTGCACCGCGCAGAAATATGGAGGCGTTCATTTTTAATTACCCGATTCAGAAAGACACGCAGCTTTCATTCGGAATGCCTTTGGCGGCACGCCTGTCACGGCGGAAAACTGCCGGATGAAATATTTGCTTTCTGTATAACCGCATTGCTCCGCAGCCTCTGATACAGTCAGAGCTGTATGCATCAGCAGATGTACTGCGTAAAGAATCCGGCTGCGGATGCAGTCCTGATGAAAGCTCAGACCGAAGCATTCTTTGTATTTTCTGTTAAAATAATCTCGATGAAAGCCGAGTGCTGCCGCATTCTGTGTCAGACTGCGCGGATTATTCGGTTCCCGATATACCGCAGTCCTTACCTCTGAAAACACCGTGAAATACGGACGAGCTGTGCATCCGGCCAGCCGGCTCTCCGCGCAGTCGGCTGCTTCGGTCAGCGAACGGAACAGCGTCTCAGGAAGCAGCTCAGATGAAAACATCCCAGAAACACAAAGGAATCTGTCAATCGGCAGCACACTGAGCAGTTCCGCTTCTGCCGCTGTTTGCATGATTTCCGGTTCTATCCTGTCAGATGGCATCAGCAGCACAAATTCCCGCTCAGATACGCGTCCGCTGAGTCCTCCCTGAAACTGCTGAAAGCCTTTTGCGGCAGCGAGCAGCGTCTCGACAGCCGGCTTTGCATCCTCTGCACTGTAAACTGCGCCGTTATCCGTCACACAGCGAAGCAGTAGTGCAGCGATTCCGCCGGAACCGTTTGTGTTTCGCATCAGATTGCAGGCATTGCTCAGTCCTTCTCTGCTGAACATTCCCGTCATGCTGTCGTAGGCACCGGACAACACTCTGCATTTCAGGAGATAATGCACATCCGATTTCAGCCGCAGAAATTCCAGTCCGTTTGCGACAGCCTTGATCCAGCTTCGGCAGGTATCATCAATGCTGTCCGGTTCATCGTATCGCAGGACGCAGTAGCCGAACAGACGCTCCCCGAAGCAGACGGGCAGCCAGAAATATGCGCAGGGATTGCCGGTGCGTCCGGTCAATCCGGCGAGATCCGTTTTTTTCAGCCGGAAAATTGTCTGATCCGCCCAGGGATTGACACTCCGGCAGAGAAGTGTCTCTGATACAGGCTCCGGTCTGTGCCAGTCTTCAAATAGACAGAGCAGAATATCACGGACACCGTGCATCAGGAACATAAATTTGCCCATTGCCTGTGAAAAGCTGTCCATGTCCCTGCATTCTGTCAGCATCCGCTCCATATCTGACTTGAGACTCCAGTCGGCATATTGTTTGGTGAGGCGCGCAGTGACAAGCTCCTCATGCTGCCGGATGCGGGATACGCTGCAGGCACAGGTCACTCCGTGAATCAATCTGCCATGCGGCGGCGAAAAAGCGTCCGGTGTTTCCCCACGGAGCTTCTGCATCAGAATCTGTACCGCTTTTCTGCCAAGCTCCGCACGGTTCCGCTGATAGGTCGTCAGCAGCGGAGTATGCAGATTGCGCTCCGGTATAAATTCATATCCGGTCAGTAACATCCGGTCGCAGATATTGACACCTGCGCATTCAAACGCATCCAGAACGCCGAATGCCATATAGTCATTTGCGCAGACGAGCGCTTCCGGCATCGGCTTCTCGCCGCTGAGAAACGCATTGGCAAGCTGTTCGCCGGAATTATACCAGAAATCGCCTTCATATACTTTTTTCTCGTCAAAGGGAATGCCGTGCGATGCGAGCGCTGTCCGGTAGCCGGCGACGCGCGCGCGGGAAACCTCCTCGGAAAGCGGACCAGTCAGCAGTGCAATGTCCCGACAGCCGTGCTCTTCAATGAGGTGCAGCGTGATCTCGGCAAGGTCATTTGCGTCACTCGTGCTGATGCAGGGAAAACCAAATTCAGGCAGCTCTGCACCGACAAGCAGGATCGGAATATCCTGCCGCTGCTTCAGCAGACTGCGAATATTGCTGCGCAGAACCGGATTAACAAATGATTCGGAAAGAACAATCAGTGCAGCCGGATCAGCGGAGAGCAAAAGGTCAAATATTCTGTTCTCGCAGCAGTCCCCAAGCTCCGGCTCCAGCGGATTAAAAATATTGGAAATGACGGCAGTATCGGCTTTTTCCTGCTGTGCCTGACTGACAATGCCGCTCAAAATACGTTTTTGTTCAATCCCCTGCATTTCTGTTCCGACCACTGCAATCAGACTGCGTGTTTTCTGCATCGTATCACCTCCCCTACTGTTTTAATTATAGCAGAATCGCAGCGGATTGTCAATCAGATGCCCATTGTCAGAAGCAAAAACAAAAACCCCCGACCGTATCCCTGATACGGTCGGGGGTTCAATCATGCGATTCAGTTTTCGTTATTGCCGAGCGTCTTGACCAGAACAGCCTTCTGTGCGTGCAGACGGTTTTCTGCCTCATCAAAGATCTCATTTGCGTGTGCCTCAAAGACCTCTGCGGTGATTTCCTCGCCGCGGTGTGCCGGCAGGCAGTGCTGAACCATGCATTCCGGATGCGCCGCGCTGAGCAGCTCATCATTCACCTGATAACCGTCAAACGCCAGCTTACGCTTTTCCGCCTCATGCTCCTGACCCATCGAAGCCCAGACATCCGTAAAGATCACATCGGCATCAACCGCTGCCTCGATCGGCTTGTCGGTCAGTGTGAATTTTCCGGTCGGATTTGCGAAATCCAGTACCTTCTGATCCGGCTGATAATTATTCGGACACGCGACAGCAACCTTCATGCCGACCTTCAGGCCGCCGACAATCAGCGAATTTGCCATATTATTTCCGTCGCCGATGTAGCACATTTTCAGGCCCTCAAAGCTGCCCTTATACTCACGGACTGTCATCAGATCCGCAAGCACCTGACACGGATGGCAGAAATCGGTCAAACCGTTGATAATCGGGATTGTGCCGTATTTCGCAAGGTCTTCTACCTCCTGCTGTGCAAAAGTACGGATCATGATGCCGTCAAGATAGCGTGAGAGCACCCGTGCCGTATCCTGCACCGGTTCGCCGCGGCCGATCTGCATATCGTTTGCAGAGAGGAACAGCGGATAACCGCCGAGCTGGGTCATGCCGGTTTCAAAGGAAACACGGGTACGGGTCGAGGCCTTCTGGAAGATCATGCCGAGCGTCTTTCCGGCAAGATGCGGATGCGGAATATGATGTTTCCGCTCATATTTGAGCTGATCTGCGAGATTCAGCAGATCAAGGATCTCATCGGTCGTGAGATCCAGCATTTTGAGTAGATGCTTCATGATAATCAAACCCTTTCTTTATTTATGCAAGTACCTGACGCAGAATCGCAAGACCTGCGTCCATTTCTTCTTTTGTGATTGTCAGCGGCGGCAGCAGACGGAGCTTATCCTTTGCCGTCAGAACGAGCAGCCCTGCATCGTTCGCTGCAAGCATAACATCGTGTGCATCCTTTGTTTTCAGCGTCATGCCGATCATCATGCCGATGCCGGAAAGACTTTCGATCTCCGGAATCTTTGCAAGCTCACTGCGGAGATATGCCGCCTTTTCCTTCACGGAATCAAGGAATCCCGGTGCGGTGATCTGATCGAGAACGGCGACAGCGCCCGCACAAACAACAGGATTACCGCCGAAGGTAGAGCCATGCGTTCCGGGTGTGATAACGTCGGCACACTTTTCACTGACAAGGCAGATGCCGATCGGCAGGCCGCCGCCGATTGCCTTCGCCATTGTGGTGACATCAGCCTGAATCCCGAACTGCTCCTGTGCAAGGAATGTACCGGTACGTCCGCAGCCGGTCTGTACCTCGTCAATGATGAGGAGAATATCCTGCTCATCACAGATTTTACGGATCGCCTGCACATAATCCTGATCCAGTGCGCAGACACCGCCCTCGCCCTGAATCACCTCGATCATGATGCCGCAGACTGTGCCGTCGAGCTTGGATTTCAGGTCATCAAGATCATTTGCCTTTGCAAAAACATGGCCGGTCGGGAACGGGTAAAAATACTGATGAAAGACGTCCTGACCCGTAGCGGCAAGCGTGGCAATGGTTCTGCCGTGGAATGAATTGACAAGCGAGATGATTGTGCCGCGCTCTTTTCCGTATTTGTCGGAGCTGTATTTTCTTGCGACCTTGATTGCGCATTCATTTGCCTCTGCACCTGAATTGCCGAGGAACATCCGCGGGAAGCCGGTGACTTTTGCGAGCTTTTCAACCAGCTCTGCCTGCGGCTGCGTGTAATAGTAATTGCAGGCGTGCTGGAGCTTTCTGACCTGTCCGCAGACTGCATCACACCATGCATCGTTGCTCCATCCGAGCACATTGCAGCCGATGCCGCTGCCGAAATCAATATAGGTTTTGCCGTTTTCATCGGTACAGGTGCAGTTTTTGCCCTGTACCTCGACCAGCGGGATTCTGCCAAATGCTTTCATCGTATGCTGATCGGTTGCCTGTATCGTATTCATAATCAATACCTCAATATACACTCAGAAATTGTGTGCCGACACCCTCATTGGAGCAGATCTCCACGAGAATGGAATGCGGCACTCTGCCGTCGATGATGACAGCCTTTTTCACACCGCGGCGAATCGCCTCAACACAGCAGTCGATCTTCGGGATCATGCCGCCGGAGATAACCCCCTGCCGCTTGAGATTCTGCACCTCGCTGATATTCACGGACGGAATCAGCGTGGAGGGATCATCCTTATCGCGGAGCAGGCCGGCAATATCGGTCATCAGAATCAGATTTTCTGCGCCGAGCGCCGCTGCAATCGAAGCCGCAGCAGTATCCGCGTTGACGTTATAGACTTGACCGTCCGGACCGCAGGCGACTGTAGCGATGACCGGTACATAGCCGTTATCCAGTGCCATCAGGATCGGGCGTGTATTGACGCCGGTGATCTCACCGACAAGACCGAGATCCGGCTTGGAATCCTTTTTCCTTGCCTGAAGCAGAGCGCCGTCAATGCCGGAAAGACCGATCGCTTGACCGGAATGCCGTGTCAGATGTGCGA
>JAFYBM010000061.1 GCA_017540225.1 Oscillospiraceae bacterium
ACATGGTACAGTTTTCGGTGAACCGGCATGCACACTGGATGAACTGCAAATCGTTGTACTGCTTCCAGCGAATGATATCCGCTTCACGGACAAAATACATCGGGCGGATCAGCTGCATGCCCTCATAATTTTCGCTGTGCAGCTTCGGCATCATGGTCTGCACCTGCGAGCCGTAGAGCATCCCCATGAGGATCGTTTCGATCACATCGTCAAAATGATGCCCCAGCGCAATTTTATTGCAGCCGAGTTCCTTTGCCGTTTTGTAGAGATGCCCGCGGCGCATCCGTGCGCAAAGATAGCATGGGTGCTGATCGACCTTTGCGACGGCATCGAAAATGCCGGTTTCAAAGACCTGCACCGGAATTTCCAGCAGCTCTGCATTTTCGCGTATCTTCTGATAATTGATCTCGTTGTAGCCCGGATTCATGACGAGGAACACGACCTCAAACGGCACTTTGGAATACCGCTGGAGCCGCTTCATGCACATCGCCATGAGCATCGAATCCTTACCGCCGGAGATACAGACAGCGATTTTGTCGCCCGCCTGAATCAGCTCGTATTCCTTGATGCCCTTGAGAAATTTCGTCCAAATCTCCCTGCGGAACTTATTGACGATCGAAAGTTCAAAGTGATTCGCATGTTTGACTTTGTCAAACTGTGCTGTTTCGCTTTGCGAAACATGAGGTATTTCGGTTCTGACCGGTCTTTCCGTCATAATGCGCGCTCCTTTTACTATTCATATAGAAACAGTATGATTATATCACACTCTCTGCTGTTTGTCAATCTGTTTTTTATTGGCTCGCAGAAACCGCTGTCCGCATGAGGGCGTCACGCCGTCTGATTGTGCATATCAGGCGGCGGTTCGTGCAGTTTCAGAGAACTTGACTGCTTGACAAATACATAGATGACTGTTATAATAATAAAAAATGTAACTATTCAGTTCTCAAAGCCAACTGCCCTTGGAACATAGAAAGCAGTGCATCAAAAGCAGCAATTCCTGCTTTTGATGCAGTAGAGGTAAAGGTCTTCAGCAACAGGAATCGTCAGGCGAATTGATGATCTTGGCCGCATTGTGATACCAAAAGAAATTCGTCGAACGCTCCGGATCAGGATGGGCGGCCCCTCACTGATAACATTGACAGAGGATATGGTGTTCTGCATGGGTGTGGAATCCGCTGCGGAACGGTACATCGGGAAGTGAATACAGAGAAACAGCCGCTTGATTTTTCGTCAGGCGGCTGGATATGTTTCACATTGCTTCATATGCGTTCAAACGGATGGTTTCCAACGCAAGCGAAAGGACTTCAGAAATATAAGGCTTTCTTGTTCGATAATAAAAGACTGACTGCAGGTGCTCCGGATCATGCTGTACGGCAAGATCAATTGCCGTGCGGATATTCCGTTCAACTGCTGCGGGTGTTGTGTTGTAAACAGATGCAACTGCCGGATAAAGCAGATGTGTCAGTGAAGAAAGCAGATGCGGATCGTTGATTCCGAGGACGATCGCCGTGATCAGGTACGAATATCCTTTCAGATGTGAACGGATGTGCAGTTTTTGGACAAACCGCGCCGCATCCAGTTCAGTGCGTCTGCTTTGTAATGCGCTTCTGTTTGGATAAAAGGATTCTGTATGATGAGTTGCGGGATATGAAATGACAGGTGACATTTGAACCTCCTTGATTTTGGATTATATAGGCACAGTTGTTCTCTGTGCAGCATCCTTTTTAGACATATTGTGCATATTAAAATAGTATGTTTGACTTTTGCAGTCATTTATGCTATAATATATA
>JAFYBM010000062.1 GCA_017540225.1 Oscillospiraceae bacterium
AGATCAAGGTCAACCTCATCCGCGAAAGCAGAGCAGTTGACGTTGCAAAGTAAGAAAATTCAATGCGCATGATTCGGCAAAAGGGTCATGCGCATTGCTGTAGAGAGTGATCACTGATATGCCAAAAACAATATTCGGAACCACTGAAAAATCCAATTTCATCCTGAATATGGATCTGGACAAGTACCGTTCGGCCTGCGGCAAGCTCGCGCTGGTCGTCTTCTGGGCGACGGGGCTTTCGCAGCTGCTGAATCACTGGCTGTCGGCTTCGGAGCTTTCGCTCGCGACGACACTGGAGGGCGGCGGCTTTGCGGGACTGGTCGTGTACTTCCTGCTGCTGCTCAGGAGAGTTTCGCTGGTCTTTTCGCTGACCGGCGTGTTCAGTCTGTTCGCAGTCTTTGCGGGACTCATGCGCAAGCAGTTTTCCAAAGCGACTGCCGTGCCGTATCTGATTTTGCTCGCCTCAATGGTCTGGGCGATGATCTCGCGGCTGTTTTCCTACGATATGAAGGTCTCGCTGTTCGGCTATCCGGGCAGAGAGGAGGGCTGGTTCGCGCTGCTGATGTATGCCGGCATCTTCTTCCTCGGCACGATGCTCCGGAAGAAGGATGATCTTGAACGCTTTGCGCGCGAGCTGCTGACCTTCGGGATCGTGCAGTGCGCGGTCGGTATTCTGCAGGCACTGCCGTTCGTTGACTATCTGAATCCGAACAAGGGTCTGAGCCCGTACCGGAATATTGAGCCGCTCCTTTTCTGGAATGTCCGCGTCCCGACCGGCATGGCAAGCAGCCCGATCACATACGCGATGCTGCTCGGTATGCTCGGTGCCCTTTCGGTTCCGGCTGCACTGTTCTCTGAAACGAAAAAGACCCGCAAGCTTGCAGTGATCTGTGCGGCACTGTCCGTTGTCATGACGCTTCTGACGCATACGATCGCGGGTGTGACGGCGTGCATCGGTATTCTGCTGCTGACGGCTGTGCTGTTTGCGGCGAAATCGAAGCAGGTGCAGGGCAAAAAGGCTGCGCTGCCTGCGGCTGCCGCTGCGGCACTGGTCTGCGGGCTGGCATGGGTCGCACTGACGCCTGTACTGAACCATGCGTATTTCCACCCGGATATGGATACGGCAGGCACGAAGGAAAAGGGCCTGACCTTTGCGGCATGGGAATCCGGCACGGAAAAAGCACAGCTCCCGACCGGTTTTGCGCAGTCCTATTCCAAGGACGACAAAGCGCGGCCTGCGCTCTATGACGGCGGTCTGGTCTGGGATGACAGCTTCTACCGGCTGGATACCTCGGGACCCTACGCACCGGGTACGGATGTCGGATTTGAGATCTACGATGCCTGCTCCGTCATTCGCTACTGCTGGGCGCAGGGCGTCAAGGCGATCAAGATCGACCCGCTGCTCGGCGTCGGTCCGGATAACTTTATCTATACGCAGCTGCACCGGAGCTATGCGGTTTCGGCCAATCCGAACTCGGTCGATAACCCGTACAATGAGTATCTCTACATTGCGGCGACCCGCGGTGTGCCGTCCCTGCTGATGCATCTTGCGCTGATCGTCATCTGCTTTGTGCTGCTGTGGAAGCGCAGAAGCACGATGAAAAGCTGGGTGCGCATTTCTGCGGCCTGCGCGGTGCTGGTCTACTGCGCGGCGGCTTTCACGGGTATGTCCGTGCTGAGCGTTGCGCCGGTGTTCTGGATGCTGCTCGGCATTCTGGCGGCTGACCCGATGCCGGAGCCCGTCAAGCCGGTGAAGGCTGAAAATACCGGGAAGATAAAGAAGGGTGCTGCGCCCGATAAAAAAGAAGCATCTGCTGACGAAAAAACGGCTTCTCCTGCACAGAAGCAGAAGCAGAAGAATGCCCCGTCCGGCAGTAAGGCAAAAAAGTCCAAAAAGAAAAAATGATTGAAAGCTGCAGGCTGTAACGGTCTGCAGCTTTTGCTTTGCTGCGGCATAATATTCATAAAATCTTCATGCGGTCAGCCTGGCATTTTTCTTGACACGGCTATTTTTACATGCTATAATAACCGCAGAGAGAATCTGAAAAAAGGAGGTTTCAACGGCTTTTCAGGGCAGCAGCCGCGGAGCTGCGGAATCTGAATCGGTTTATCATAATCAACATCCCAATACATTTAATCAATGAACGGAAAAGAACTATGAAAAAATCAATCAGAAAAATCGGAGCAAGCCTTTTGGCAATCGGAGTTACGGCAGCAGGGGTGAGCAGCATTCCGGCGAGTGCTTATGTACCGACTATTACTCGTTATGCCAACTTTACTGTTGGTCATAATGAACCTAATAATAACTTATTTTATTGCACTGGTGTTTTAAGCTACACGCCGGGTTCGTCAGATTATTATTATTGTTCTACAACTGCGCCGTCAAATTTTCTAATTCAAAAGGTGACTGTTTGGGCCAGTGCTGAGTATGCTTATGGCGGAGTAGCAACGTATGATACGTACGAAGGCAGATATTTTGTTAGTCATTCTTATTATTCAAGAAATAACACGCGTTTTAGGGGCATGTTTAATGCATATGCAGATGCTAGAAAGGTGAACCCCTCCAACGGCGGAAACAGTGCCTACGTGTGAGAAATAAATACCTGACAATGGCTTATTGATAATGCACTCCCATTCGGCTGTACAGATTTGAACTCTGTATAAGTTGAAAACGATCATCTTATAACTGATTGCGAGTTAAGCAGAAAGCCATATTGCTCATGCTTTATGGCTTTCTGCTATCTCTGTACTTAAGGTTAATCTTGATTTATTATTCACAAATTACACAAATATTATTTCAGAATATAAACGACTAATTATAATGGAAGGAGATGCTCATATTGAAAACGTGGGCAGCAGTTTCCGTTTTGTTCAGTATCGCACTGTTTTTTTCCGGCTGCGCGGCCAAAACGGCACGATCAGAAGAAAAGTATGATTCATTTTCCAATGTATTTTCTAATACATCAGATACTGCACACTGCTTCATATCACCTGATTATCAAACAACCATTCTGGATTATGAAACGATGAAAACATCGCCTCTTTGCAATAAACCGAATTGTAAGCACGATAAGAACGATTGCATCAGCCATCGTCTGAATGGGAAAATTCCGCTGTTCAGCGGAACGAACCTTTATTATTTTATTGATACCGGACATCGTATGGCAGAAGGAAAAGACGGAAAACCATATCTCGAACTGGGCTCGACGCTGTATCGCTTTGACTTGATGACAAATCAGGAAGAAAAACTTTTCCATATTGACGGCGTTTCTGTATCCGACCAGATTAGTTATGGATCGCTTCTGCATGACGGAACAATCTATTTTATCGGAAATCATTTTAACCCTGAATATGATGAAACAGGGCTGATGTGCGGATATGGGTCTTCCGGCGGCAGAATGGAGCTTTTTGCTTTGGATCTTTCCAATCTGACGATACAAAGCTGCGGGGATCTGTATAATATTGACGCGCTTTCTGAAATATACCCTTATGCCAGTCATTCTAGTGAAGTGTATATGAAAGGTCTGTTTGACAATAAAATATATTTCGAGGTTTGTTTCGTACCGGACTCAGACATCAATTCAAATTATGTAAACTATGTAACATGGTTTGATCTTGATACAAAAACCTATCACGGAGAACCGCAGGATTATGCCAATATTGATTATTGTAATGCGGATTTTGTATCAAAGGATTATCTTGTCCTCACTCGCAAAAAACAGGCTGACGTCTATATCGCCGGTCGGGCGGAGCCGGTCATTCTCAAAGATGACTGTTTTCAGCCCCCTTGTTATTTATCTGTTTTTGATGATACTCTGTATTATGACGGGAAAGTATTTGATCTGAAAATCGGAAAGGGCAAGACGCTCGAAGATATATATAATAAACAGGTTATTGCAAAGTACGGCGACAGCTATATTATTTCTGATATCGGTATGCAGAGTGGCTTTGAAAAAATCCCCGCAGAAAAACTGCTGAATTAAACGGAGATAACCATGAATCAGCTTGAACTGGTGAAACGGAATACGATCTATGTCACATTAATGAAGGAGAAAAGAATGCTGAATTTATTGCGCAGGAAAAGCTTAATCATTATGGTGTCGGCTGTTTCCATTCTGAGGCTTACCGGATGTTCGTCAAACGGACTTACGCATGATTATTCAGGTGATTCATTTTCAAATTCCTATTATTCATCTTATCCAAATGCGTTTATTTATTTAAGTCCGAATAACGACGGTTTGGTAAGCCACGTGGATTTTGAGACGATGCAGGATGTGCCGCTTTGCGGCAAGCCAAACTGCAGGCATACATCGGATGACTGTATTCTGAACCGCCTTCACCATAATGTTCCGGTGTTTGCGGAAAGCTCTGCTTATTATTTTGTGGATGAAGAACAGGAGTTTGTTCAGGACGATGCGGGAAAACCGGAACTGAAGCTCGGAACATCGCTTTACTGTTACGATTTTGAAAAAGGCAAAGAAAATAAGGTGTTTTCATTGCCTGATGTTTCTGTTTCCCAAAACTGTTACGGAATGTTGCTGCACGATCAGGTGCTGTATTTTATCACCAATTCGTTGTCTCGCTATTACGATGAAAACGGTTTATTGTACGGATACGGCGGAACAGGCGGTGATATGCATTTGTATGCATATTATTTTGCCGATGGATCAGCGAAGGATCTTGGTCGGTTGTATGATGTACCCAAAATAAAAGAGTATTATCCGGATGTGACATATTCCGGGGAAGTGTATATGAAAGGGCTCTTTGATAACAAAATCTATTTCAATGTCGGATTTGTTGCAGGCACAGAACAAAATTATTGTTTTTATGTCACATATTATGATCTGACAAACGGAACCTATCACGGAACGCCGGAGGATTATGAACATATAGACTTTGCTTCGGTCAATTATCTCTCCGATGATTATTTGCTGATCTGCAGAACGGGCGAGGGTTCTGTGTACAGAAAAGGAGTTGAGGAACCAGTTATACTGGAAGACGCTTACTTTCATCAGAATATCTTTCCGACTGTCTGGGATGATACTGTTTTCTGCTATGACAAGGCATTCGACCTAAACAGCAAAGATGTCAGAGTGTATGATTTTATGCAGGAGAAATCAGTTGTTGCAAGATACGGCGATTCTTATATTATTTCGGATTACGGTATGCAGAGAAACTTTGAAAAAATCCCCGCAGAGAAACTGCTGAATTAAACGGAGAAAACCATGAATCAGCTTGAACTGGTGAAACTGAATAAGCATTACGGCAAAAAGCACGCACTCATTGATTTTTCATTCACCTTCACGGACGGCGTTTACGGCCTGCTCGGCCCGAACGGCGCGGGCAAGTCTACCATGATGCACCTGATCACGGACAATCTGCTCCCCGACAAAGACGGCGGCTGTGTCCGCTGGAACGGCAGACCGATCGCAGAGCTCGGGAAGGATTACCGCAGGCAGCTCGGCTTTATGCCGCAGCAGCAGGAGCTCTACGGCAACATGACCGCGTGGGACTTCCTCGGCTACATTTCCGCGCTGAAATGCATCCCGCGGAAGGAGGCCGCAGAGCAGATCCGCCGTGCGCTGGAACAGGTGGAGCTTTCCGATGCCGCGGACCGGCAGATCGGCGGCTTTTCCGGAGGCATGAAGCAGCGCGTGCTGATCGCGGCTGCCATGCTCGGAGACCCCGCGCTCATCATCATGGATGAGCCGACCGCCGGTCTTGACCCGAAGCAGCGCGTCATGATCCGCCGCCTGACACAGCAGCTCGCGGAAAACAAGATCATCATTATCTCCACGCATATCGTTTCGGATATCGAGAGCATTGCAAAGGAGATCGTGCTGATCAGAGACGGTAAGCTGCTGACGCACGGCACCGTGCCGGAGCTCGTGCAGCAGGTCACGGACGGCGAACAGACGCTCGAAAATCTGTACATGCAGTATTACGGAGGCAGCTATGCGGATACTCCGGTATGAATGGAAGAAGCTGTGCGGCTTCCGGCTCCTCTGGCTCCTGCTGGCGGTGCTGCTGTGCATCAACGGTTATGTGCAGATCTCTGCGGCCAATGAGCGGGGCTATTCCCCGAAGGAATACCGCAGCGCGCTGCATTATGTGCAGAAGCTGAAGCCGGAGCGCAGAATGCCGTATCTCGAAAAGCAGATGAATGCGCCCTTTGCGGGCGAACGCGGCGTTTATGAATATATGGTGTATGCGGAGCTGCATGACAGCGTCAGCCGGGTGACGGGCTATCCCGATTATCTCGAAGGCATTGAGACGCAGGCGGAAAACACGGTCGGGCTTTCGATCTGGGGCGGGACGGATACCTTTTCCTACCGCAACATCCAAAAGACGCCGCCTGCATACAGCTGCATGAAAAACGTCACGCTGCAGCTGGATGCCGAACCCGGCATCGAGGATGCACTGCGGCATCCGGTGACCGATTTCCTCTGCATCTTTCTGCTGTTCCTGACGGTGAGCTGGATTATGCTCAAGGACCGCGAGCAGGGCATGACGCCGCTGCTTTATTCCATGCCGGACGGCCGCGGTGCGCTGATCGCGAATAAGCTGCTGCTGATCATGCTCTGCACGGCGGGCATCTTTTTGCTGATGTACGGTGAAAACCTGCTGATCGGCGCGAAGATGTACGGGCTCGGCGATCTGTCCCGCCCGATCCAGAGCGTCGGCAGCTTTTACGAATGCAATCTGCCGGTCTCGGCCGGGACTTATCTTGCACTGTTTTCCGCAATGAAATTTGCGGCGTTTCTGGTATTCAGCGCGGTCTTTGCCGCGGTCTGCGCGGCTGCGAAAAATAACCTGACGGTCTATGCGGTGTCCGGCGGCTTCTGCGGGGTCAGCTTTCTGCTTTACCGCTTTGTACCGGTGCTCTCCGTATGGAGCGTGCTGCACGATCTGAACCCGGTACAGCTGGTGCGCGTCAATGAGATCATCGGCACCTACCGGAACATCAATCTGTTCGGGTATCCGTTTTCACTCAAGATCTCTGCGCTGATCGCGGCAGGGGTGTTCCTGACGGCGGCTGACTGCACGGCAGTCACGATTTTTGTCCGCGGAAGAAACCGGCAGTACCGCAGTGTATCGTTCCGCTTTCTGAAACGGAAGCAGCGCGTACACGGGCAGATGTACTATGTCTGCTTCCGCTCGCTGGTTCTGCAGAAGGGCATTGTTCCGGTGATCGCCGTGATCTTTGCGGCGGCAGTGTTTTCCTCAAGTTTTATCAGAAGCATGAACAGCGAGGAGATCTACTACGAGAAATTCACGACGGAGCAGGCCGGTGCAGTCACGGACGAAACCTTCCGGTTCATCATTGAGAAGCAGGTCGGATATGTGAAGCTGGAAAAGGAGATCCGGCAGCTTGAGCAGTCCGGGGAAGCAAGTTCGTTTCAGATCGCGCAGCTCTGGGAGAAGATGAACGACCGCGGCGCGTTCGAGCGGTTCCGCCAGCGGTACAATGCGATCCGGAAAAGCGATGCGGACGGGCAGATGTTCTACGATTCCGGCTATGCAAGGCTGTTCGGTCTGGACGGCAATGCCGATGATCTCATCATCAATCTCTGCATTCTGCTCTTTCTCTGTCTGCTGCTGTCGCCGTTTGCGTCACAGGACAGAAAAACGGATATGGTAAAAATTCTTTATGCAACGGCTGCCGGAAAGCGCGGCTACCGGAAAAAGCTGCTGATCTACAGTGCGGTCTGCGGCATTGCCGTGAGCCTGATCTTCCATGTTCCGTATATCCTGCATATCCTGCAGAAATACGGAACGCAGGGGCTTTCCGCGCCGCTGCAGAGCATGACGGAATTTTCACAGAGCAGCCCGGTCCGTTCGGTCGGCACCGAAATTGCCGTGCTGTTCCTCGTGCGGACCGTCAGTGCGGCTGTGACCGCTGTGCTGATGAGCCTGCTGTCCGGCTGCTGCAAAAGTCAGGTTACGGCATATATCGCAAATATCAGCGTGTTCGTCCTGCCGGCGGCACTCGCGCTGCTCGGCGTTTCCGCAATGCGGTATGTCGGGGTCAACCCGTTCCTGAGCTATAATCCGCTTGCCTCGCTCTGGCGGTAAAACGATGCCGTAGTATCCATACTGAAGATGACGCTCCCGGTTCTGACCGGGGGCGTTTTTTACGGCAACAGGATTTACTTTTTATGCGGTATCTTCGATGGATTTATAATGAGGGCTCCGCCCTCAAACTTCCGCCCAAGGGACAAGTCCCTTGGGAATCCCGCTGCAAAATCCTTCCTCCCCGGAACGGGGAGGAAGGATTTTGAAATGAGAGTCCAGAGAGGCTCTGCCTCTTTGGCAGGGGCTTGGGGACAGCGTCCCCATTACAGATCCGCCGGAGGCACCATATAAAAGTAAATACTGCCGCCGTGACTTTTTTTCATTCACCCATTGAAATTTTTTGTATCATGTGGTATAATAGAATGGAGTAAATATGGGGGTGATCGGATTGCGGATCCTCGGCATTGATCCGGGCTATGCAACAGTCGGCTTCGGCATTGTGGATTATCAGGGCATGGACTTCCGGACAGTCGAATACGGCGCGATCCTGACACCGGCACATACGGACTTCGGCGGGCGGCTTGCGCAGATCTTTGCGGATATGAACTATATCCTCGAACATCATACGCCGCAGGCACTCGCGGTCGAAAAGCTCTATTTCAATACGAACAAGACGACCGGTATCATGGTTGCGGAGGCGCGCGGCGTGATTCTGCTCGCTGCCGCACAGCACGGCGTACCGGTGCATGAATATACGCCGCTGCAGGTCAAATCTGCAGTCGTCGGCTACGGCAAGGCGGAGAAGCTGCA
>JAFYBM010000063.1 GCA_017540225.1 Oscillospiraceae bacterium
AGCGGTCATCATTGAAAGTCCTGCAAATCCGCTGATGACGGTCACGGATATTGCGGCAGTTGCGGAGATCTCGCACCGGCACGGGCTGCTTGTCATTGTGGACAACACCTTCATGACACCGTATCTGCAAAAGCCGCTTTCGCTCGGCGCGGACATTGTCGTACACAGTGCTACAAAATACCTCGGCGGTCACAGCGACGTTGTCGCAGGACTGGCCGTTGTGAACAGCGAAGAACTTGCACAGAAAATCGCGTTTATCCAGAATTCGACCGGCGGCGTGCTCGGCCCGTTTGATTCATTTTTGCTGATTCGCGGCATCAAGACGCTTGCCGTCCGCATGGACAGACACGTTGAAAATGCGCAGAAAGCCGCAGAATATCTCAAAAATCATCCGGCCGTCAAAACGGTATATTATCCCGGTCTGCCGGATGCGCAGGGCTATGCAATCAATCAGAAGCAGGCGAAAAACGGCGGCGTGATGATCTCGTTTGAACTGCATGAAGGCTATGACATCAACAAATTCTTTGAAGGTCTGGAGCTGATTATGCTTGCGGAAAGTCTCGGCGGCGTGGAATCGCTGGTGTGCCATCCGGCAACCATGACGCACGCATCCATTCCGGCGGACATCCGCAAAAAGGTCGGCATCACGGACGGACTGATCCGTCTGTCAACCGGCATCGAAAACATCGCAGACATTCTCGCTGATCTCGAACAGGCGATCGGAAAGGCGGCACCGAATGTCTGAAATCAAAGATATTTCGCTCTGGGAGAGCGGCGAACGGAAAATTCAGTGGGTAAAAGGAAATATGCCGCTGCTGCGCGGGATTGAAGCGGAATTTGCAGAGACAAAACCGTTTGCCGGCAAACGCATTGCGCTCTCGATTCACCTTGAAGCAAAGACTGCGTATCTCTGCCGCGTGCTGGCGGCAGGCGGTGCGGAAATGTATATCACCGGTTCAAATCCTCTGTCAACGCAGGATGATATTGCGGCGGCACTGGTGCATTCCGGATTGAATGTCTACGCATGGCACGGTGTGACGCCGGAGGAATATGAGAAGCATACGCGGCGCGTGATTGAAGCACAGCCGCATTTCATCATTGACGACGGCGGCGACCTTGTGACGCTGATCCATAAGGAATATCCCGAATTGCTCGGCAATGTGATCGGCGGCTGCGAGGAAACCACGACCGGCATTCTGCGCCTGAAAGCAATGGCGGAAGCGGGAGAACTGAAATTCCCGATGATGCTTGTCAATGACGCGGACTGCAAGCATCTCTTTGATAACCGCTACGGTACCGGTCAGTCGGTCTGGGACGGCATCAACAGGACAACAAACCTGATTGTTGCAGGCAAAACGGTTGTCATTGCCGGCTACGGCTGGTGCGGAAAGGGTGCAGCGATGCGTGCAAAGGGACTCGGCGCAAAGGTCATTGTGACGGAGATCGATCCGGTCAAGGCGATTGAGGCGGTCATGGACGGCTTTACCGTCATGAAAATGGAGGATGCAGCGCCGCTGGGCGATTTCTTTGTCACGGTGACGGGATGCAGCCGCGTCATCGCCGAAAACAGCTTCCTGAAGATGCACGAGGGCGCAATTCTTTCCAATGCAGGCCATTTTGATGTGGAAGTCGATATGGCGGGACTGAAACAGCTCGCTGTCCGCAGCTTTGAAGCGCGGAACAATATCACCGGCTATACGCTGCCGAACGGCGTGACAATCTACGTCATTGCAGAAGGGCGGCTGGTCAATCTTGCTGCCGGTGACGGGCATCCCGCAGAAATCATGGACATGAGCTTTGCGATTCAGGCACGCAGTGCCGAATGGCTCATTGCAAACCGCGGGTCGGTCACAACAATGCTGAACAATGTCCCCCGTGCGGTCGATGAAGCGGTCGCAAGGCAGAAACTTGCAAGTCTGAATATTGAAATTGATACGCTGACGGATGAACAGCGTGTGTATCTGTACGGAGATGAGAAAAATGCAGTATTATGATTCGATGCAGGCGCTGATCGGCAAAACACCGCTTGTGCGCCTCGGCAATATCGTGAAAAAGCAGGGCGTGAACGTCTTTGCAAAGCTGGAGCTCTGGAATCCCTCCGGCAGCGTGAAAGACAGAACCGGCCTTTATATGGTGAATGATGCAGAGCAGCGCGGCCTGCTGAAAGCAGGCGGCACGATTGTGGAAGCGACCGCGGGAAACACCGGTCTCGGCATCGCGTTTGCGGCGCTGAACCGCGGCTACCGCATCATTTTTGTCGTTCCGACGAAGTTTTCCGCAGAAAAACAGGCTTTGATGCGCGCACTCGGCGCAGAGGTTATCAACACGCCGCGTGAAAAGGGAATGCTCGGCGCTGTGGAAAAGGCAGAGAAAATCAAGGCGGGAATCCCCGGTTCGATCTCTTTGGAACAGTTCAAAAACCAGAGCAATCCGCTTGCGCATTATGAAACGACCGGCAAAGAAATTTATGAATCGCTTGACGGCAAAATTGATTATGTCGTGGCGGGCGCGGGCAGCGGCGGAACCTATACCGGCATCCTGCGCTATCTGAAGGAACGGAATCCGCAGATCCGCGGCATCCTTGCCGATCCGGTCGGCTCGACAATGGGCGGCGGCGAACACAGCGACTATAATATTGAGGGCATCGGCAATGATTTCATCGCAGATACGATGGATATGGGGCTGGTCGATGATGTCATCAAGGTGACGGACGATGAAGCCTTTGCAACAGCCCGTATGCTTGCAAAAACAGAGGGCATCTTTGCGGGTTCGTCCTCCGGCGCGGCAATGGCGGCTGTATTAAAGCTGACGGAGCGTGTCGGCAGCGGTAATATTGTTACGGTCTTCCCAGACCGCGGCGACCGCTATTTCAGCACGGGATTATTCGGATAATGAGGTGATTTTATGACATTGCAGCAGCTCAAATATGCGCTGACGATCGCAGAAACCGGCTCGATGAACAAGGCGGCGGAGCAGCTTTATGTCTCGCAGCCCTCGCTGACGGCCTCCGTACAGGAGCTGGAAAAGGAGACCGGCATCCGGATCTTCAACCGCAGCGGCAGGGGCATGACTGTCACGAATGACGGCACAGAGTTTTTGCAGTATGCGCATCAGGTCGTCGGGCAGTTTGATATCCTGACGGAAAAATACAGCGCCAGAAGCAGCATCAA
>JAFYBM010000064.1 GCA_017540225.1 Oscillospiraceae bacterium
AGCAGCAGGTCAAGGAAAGCGTGCAGAGCATGACCGGCGTGATCGTATCAAAGGTTCATGTCATTGCCGCAGATATCCTGTTTGATGACTGAACAAAACCGAAAGGACTGAAAAATGCCCAGTATAACAAGACGCGAAATCCGTGACAGCGCCATGAAGCTGCTGTATGAGACCTCGATGCGGGATGATCCGGTCAGCGTGCTCTATGAGATTGCTGAGGAGATTGACGAGATCATCGTCAACGATGCCGTCCGCGAACTGGTTGACGGCACCCTTGCCCATCAGCAGGAAATTGACGCGCAGATCCAGAAATACAGCCCGAAGCGCAGTGTCAGCCGCATCCCGAAGCTGACGCTCAGCATCCTGCGGCTTGCAATGTTCGAGATCGACTTCGATGACAAAACACCGGTCAATGCAGCCATTTCGGAGGCGATCCTGCTCGCGGAAAACTATACATACTACGAGGAGGATGTCCGCTTTATCAACGGGCTGCTCGGTGCATATGCCAGAGACCTTGAAAAGCAGGGCAAAAGCCTGACATGAAGCTTCTGGGACTGGATACCAGCAACTATACGACATCCTGCGCATGGTATGATACCGAAAGCGGACGCATTTTGCAGCAAAAGCTGCTGCTGCCCGTTCCGGAAGGTCAGGCAGGACTTCGGCAGAGCGACGCTGTGTTTCACCATACACGGCAGCTTCCGGTCATTCTGCGGCAGCTTGCAGAAAATGCAGGCGATCTGCGCCCCGATGCCGTCGGTGTATCTGTCTCGCCGCGGCAGGAGGAAGGCTCCTATATGCCGTGCTTTCTCGCCGGAAAATGTGCCGCCTCAATGATTTCCCTGACACACGGTGTACCGCTCTATGAGACCTCGCACCAGATGGGACATATCCTTGCTGCGCTGTTTTCGGCGGACTGTCTCCCGTGGATGGAACCGGATGCAAGACCGTTTCTGGCATTTCATGTCAGCGGCGGCACGACCGATCTTGTGCGCTGCACACCGGATGCGGAAAGCGTACTGCGAATCGAACCGGTCGCATCATCACTGGATCTCAAGGCGGGGCAGGCCGTTGACCGCGTCGGGCTGATGCTCGGTCTGCAATTTCCCTGCGGTCCTGCGCTCGAAGCGCTGGCCATGCAGAGCAGCAGCAAAAAACATATGCAGGTGAAGCTGAAGGACCGCTGCTGCTCGCTTTCCGGTTTGCAGAATCAGTGTGAACAAATGCTGAAAAAGGGCGAAGCGCCGCCGGATATTGCACGTTACTGTCTAAATTCGGTTGCTGCGGTGCTCTCTGCCATGACAAAAGCTGCCGTCACAGAGGATACGGCCGTGCTTTATGCAGGCGGTGTGCTCTCCGACCGGCTGATTCAGCAGCAGCTCGCGGCACTTCCCGTTCAGACCGCCTTTGCCGAACCGGCTTTTTCCTGCGATAATGCCGCAGGCATCGCTATTTTTGCAGCAAGGAGGGCAGCATTATGTCAATCCTGAGCGTCAGTCAGCTCAACCGCTATGTTGCATTCCGGCTGCATGAGGATGACAGGCTGCGTATGGTACTCGTGCGCGGCGAAATCGCTAATTTCACGCGGAATTTCCGCTCCGGCCACTGCTATTTCAGCATTCGGGATGAGGAAGCATCCGTGCGGGCAGTCATGTTCCGCAGCCACGCGGACAGACTCCCCTTTCAGCCGGAAAACGGGATGCACATTATTTTACAGGGCGCAGTCACTTTATATGAGCGCGACGGCGCCTATCAGATCAATGTGACGGATATGCAGCCGGACGGTGTCGGTGCGCAGGCACTCGCCTTGCAGCAGCGCCGCGAAAAGCTCGCAAAGCTCGGTTATTTTGATCCGGCGCGCAAGCGTCCGCTGCCTCCCCTGCCGCAGAAAATCGGCATTGTGACCTCCCGCAGCGGTGCTGCACTGCATGATATGCTGCAAATTCTGGAGCGTCGCTGCCCGATCGTACAGGTTTGTATCTATCCGGCGCTTGTGCAGGGCGATGCGGCACCGGAATCCATTGCAAATGCGCTGAAAATCGCCGGCTCCGATCACTGTGACGTCATTCTGATGGGACGCGGCGGCGGCTCCAATGAGGATCTCTCGGCCTTCCAGTCGGAAACCGTTGCAAAAGCAATATTCGATTCACCGGTTCCGGTCATCAGCGCCGTCGGACATGAAACCGACCACTGCATTGCAGATGAGGTCGCAGATCAGCGTGCGCCGACACCCTCCGCTGCCGCAGAGCTGGCTGTTCCGGAGCTTTCCGCGCTGCAAAATGCGGTTTCTGTGCAGATGCAGCGGATTGACCGCGCTTTTTCTGCGATATACGAGAATAAAGCACATTCCTTGCAGACACTCCGGCAAAAACTGATACAAGTATCACCAGAGGGGCGTTTGCAGCTTCTTGCCGCAGAGTATACTGCATTGACCGGACGATTCCGCCGCGCAGCCGGACAGTATTTGCAGCAGCAGGAGGACAGCCTGCAAATGCAGCTTGCGAAGCTCGAAGCATTCAGTCCCGTTGCAATTTTACAGCGCGGCTATGCACTTGTTTATCACGAAAATTCGCTGGTTCGCCGTGCAGATTCCCTTCAGGCCGGCGATCCGCTCACAATACCGCTGGCAAACGGCTCTGTTACCGCTGCGGTCACGGAGATCCGGAAAGGAACAGAAGCATGAAATTTGAAGAAGGTATGCAGCAGCTTCTTGCGATCACCGCAAAGCTCGAAGAAGGCGGCCTTTCGCTTGAGGAAGCCGTGAAGCTCTACGGCGAGGGCGCAAAGCTCGCCGCAGAATGCAAAAAAGAACTCGATCAGGCAAAACTGACAGTATCGGAATACGGACAGACAAAGCCGGGCGAAGCCTGAGGCAAGTAACTTGACTGTACGGAGAAAAAAATGAGTAAAGAACGTCAATATACGCCGCAGAATGTCTCGCTGCGTGAACTGGAGCTGCCGTCAGATCTGAAAAATCTGACCCTGCCGCAGTGTAATGCACTTTGCGAGGAGATTCGCGGGATGCTGATCCGCACCGTTTTGCAGACGGGCGGCCATCTGGCATCCAATCTCGGCGTGGTTGAGCTGACACTCGCGCTGCACAGAAACTTTAATTCTCCCGATGACCGTTTTGTCTGGGACGTCGGGCATCAGGCCTATGTGCATAAAATCCTCACCGGACGCGCAGATCAGCTTCCACAGCTGCGGCAGGAGAATGGTCTGGCGGGATTCCCGAAGCCTTCGGAATCCCCGCATGACACCTTTATCACCGGACACAGCAGCACAGCAATCTCTGCTGCTTTCGGCATGGCAGAGGCCATGCGGCTTTCCGGCGATACGGAACACTATGCCGTTGCCGTCGTCGGAGACGGCGCCATGACCGGCGGCATGGTCTATGAGGGCATGAACAATGCCGGAAAATCCAAATCAAACCTGATCGTCATTCTCAATGACAATAATCAGGCGATCTCGAAAAATGTCGGTGCAATCGCAAAATACCTTGCGAAGATCCGCAGCAGCGAGGATTACGTCCGCGCAAAATGGAAGGTCGAAAGCGTCATCCGAAAGGCGCCGGCAATCGGTGACAAAATGGCGGTTTCACTGAAATCCGCCAAAGACAAGCTGCGCAAAAACCTCGTTCAGACAACGATTTTCGAGGATATGGGATTTGTATATCTCGGCCCTGTGGACGGCCATGATTCCGAGGCACTGGATGAGGTGCTGACGGTTGCGAAAAGCTACCGCAGACCTGTGCTCGTCCATGTCAAAACGATCAAGGGCAAGGGCTATGCCCCCGCCGAGGAAAATCCCGGCGAATATCACGGAATCCCGCCTGAATTTCACGGCGTTTCCCGCATTGACGTCGATGCCAAGGATCCGGAGCTTTCGATCGGTGACTGCTTCTCCAATGTTTTCGGCAAAGAGCTGACCGAGCTTGCGAAGCAGGATGAACGCATTTTTGCTGTCACCGCCGCCATGAAATACGGCACCGGCCTGCAATTCTTCTGCGCCGATCATCCGGACAGATTCTACGATGTCGGCATCGCGGAGCAGCACGCCATGACCTTCTGCGCAGCACTCGCCTCAATGGGTAAGCTGCCTGTTTTCGCCGTATATTCGACATTTTTACAGCGTTCCTTTGACCAGATGCTGCATGATACGGCCATTGCAGGTTATCATATTGTGCTCGGCGTTGACCGCGCCGGCATTGTCGGTGAGGACGGCGAAACGCATCAGGGTATTTTTGATATTGCGATGCTGACCGCAATTCCCGGCTGCAAGATCTATGCGCCGGCGACCTATCCGGAATTACAGGCTTGTCTGCGGCAGGGGCTGTTTCAGGATACCGGCCTGACCGCAATCCGCTACCCGCGCGGCAGCGAATCTGCACATTTCCCGCTTGATCCGGAAACCGTCTGCTCGCATATCTCGGATGAGGAGCTGCTGCTTATCACCTACGGACGGCTCTCCGAGCAGGTCTACACAGTCATGCAGCAATTGCACGAAGAGGGCATCCCCTGCGGTATGCTCAAGCTGACAACCATTTTCCCGATTCCGGAGCATACACTCGAAATCGCACGCAAATACAGGAAAATCTGCTTCTTTGAGGAAGGCTATGCGATCGGCGGTATCGGCGAAATCTTTGCCTCCCGCCTGATGCAGAGCGACTGGAACGGCAGATTCCGATGTCGTGCAATCGAAAACTTTGTCCCGCAGGGAACTGTCTGCGAATGTATGGATCGCGTCGGACTGAGTGTGCCGAAAATGCTTGCACTTGCGAAGGAGCTTTATCATGGCAGCACAGAGGCTTGATGCGGCCATGATGCAGCGCGGGCTGAGCGAGTCGCGTACCCGCGCCCAAAGCTCGATTGCGGCAGGCTCCGTGACCGTCAACGGCATTGTTTGTATGAAGGCCTCGCAAAAGGTCACAGATGCCGACGAGATCATACTGACAGCACCGCTGCCCTTTGTCGGACGCGGCGGCTATAAGCTGAAATTTGCGCTCGCGGAATGGAAGATCCCGCTGAAAAACAAGCATTGCCTCGACATCGGTGCTTCGACCGGCGGCTTCACGGACTGTATGCTGCAAAACGGCGCTGCATCGGTGCTCGCCGTCGATGTCGGTCACGATCAGCTTGCACAGCAGCTGCGTGAAGATCCGCGTGTGATCGTGCGGGAGGGCACCGACCTCCGCACACTCCCGCCGGATTCGGAGGGACTGCCTGCTGAGTTTGCAGCCTGTGATGTGTCATTCATCTCCCTGAAACAAATCATCCCGCATCTTGCCGCATTGCTGACACCGGAGGCCGAAGCAGTTTTGCTGGTCAAGCCGCAGTTTGAAGCCGGAAGACAGGCACTCAATAAGCACGGGATCGTGCGCGAGGAAAAGATCCGCCTGCGCGTGCTGCGGGAGATTCGTGATTTCGCTGCGCAATGCGGTTTTATCCCGCTCCATGACTGTGAATCCCCCATTCAGGGCGGCAGCGGTAATATCGAGTATCTGCTGCATTTACAGCGCATTGCAAACAGTGAATCACACTGAGGAACCGCTTATGAAATATGTCATTTTCCCCAATCTCACAAAACCCGCTGCACATCGCACTGCACTCGCAGTATGCGAAAAGCTGCGCGGATTATCAGGTGAGATCATCATGGATGAAGCACTCCGGCAGCAATTTGATGCAGTCGGATATATCCGGTTTCTGCCGGAGGACACCGTTTTGCAGGACGCGGATTTTGTCATTGCGATCGGCGGCGACGGCACGATTCTGCGATATGCGCGCATGATCCTGCGGGATGCTGCGGCACATCATAAGACACCTGTCCCGCTGGTCGGCATCAATACCGGCACGCTCGGCTTTCTCGCTGCATTTGAATCCGATGAGCTTGATATGCTCGAACGGCTTGAAACCGGCGATTACACTCGCAGCGAGCGAATGCTTCTGCAAGCGGAGCTGCCGGATTCCGCAGGCATTCAGACCGATGTAGGCTGCATCGCACTGAATGACATCTACGCCTCACGCATGAATGGCAAGATCTGCGATTTTTCTGTTGCGGTTGACGGTCAGCAGATCGGCGTATTCCGTGCAGACGGCATTATTTTTTCCACGCCGACCGGCTCCTCTGCATATGCACTTTCTGCCGGCGGACCCGTCATGGAGCCGGATCTCGCACTGATCGAAATGAATCTCATCTGTCCGCATTCCCTGTTTGCAAGACCGATGCTGTTTGCACCGACACGCAGCATCCGCGTTACCTACCGCGGTGCCGGAAACGGCGGTCTGCGTGTTCACACGGACGGCGCGGAAACAGCAATTCTCCGGAATACACAGTCCTTTACTGTCCGGCGTGCGGATCACAGTATTCCGTTCATTACCTGCAAAGGCCAGACATTCTATGATGTACTCAGCGGCAAGCTCATGCGCCCGCTGAAAGCATGATTCCATCCGCGGCGGCATTGACCCGCCAAAAATGACAAAAAGGAGGGCAAACTCATGCCCAATGCAAGACATGAAGCAATTTTACAGATTATTCAGTCACAGGAAATCAGCACACAGGAAGCACTGCGCGACATTCTTGAAGCACAGGGCTTCAGCGTCACACAGGCAACGATCTCACGCGACATCCGGCAGCTCGGACTGCGCAAGCGCCGCACAGCAAGCGGCATCAGCTGCTATACCAAAGCACATACTGCACCGTCCGCTCCGAATAACCTTCTCTCGGATGTTGTCGTCAAAATTGACTATGCAATCAACACAGTCGTTGTGACCTGCCACGCAGGCTCGGCGCAGGCTGCCTGTGCTGTTCTCGACCGGATGCAGCTGCCGGAAATTGTCGGCACGATCGCCGGCGATGACACGATCTTTATTCTGACACGCTCGGAGGCAAGCGCAAAGCAGCTCATCGGCTCGCTCGAATCCCAGATCTGGGGGTAAGGAATGTTAAGGGAACTCTCTATTGAAAATCTGGCCGTAATTGAATCGGCTGTCATCCCGCTGGAGCAGGGCTTCAATGCTTTCACCGGCGAGACAGGCGCAGGAAAATCCATTCTGATCCACGGCATACAGGCCGTGCTCGGCCAGCGCACAAGCAAGGATCTTGTGCGAACCGGCTGCAAAAAGGCTGTGATTACGGCGGTTTTCGCGCCGCTTTCTCCGGAGGCAAAGGCAATTCTCGAAGAATACGGCTTCAGCACCGAGGATGATGAGCTGTTCCCGACGCGCGAAATCTCTGCGGACGGCGGCAGCACCGGCCGTGTCAACGGAAAATCGGCACCTGTCGCACTCCTGCGCGCACTCGGTGAAACACTTGTCAATATCCACGGTCAGCACGATAACCAGATTCTTCTGCGGCCGGAGCGGCATCTGGATGTGCTCGACAGCTTCGGTGATGACAACAGCCTGCTGCATATCTATCAAACTGAGTTCCAGCAGCTGCAAGCCTGTGCCCGCACACTCAATCAGCTCAAAAAAGCGGAACAGGAAAAAATGCAGCGCTTACAGCAATTACAGGAAACCATTGAAGAAATCGGTGAGCTGGATCCGCAGCCGCAGGAGGATGTGCAGCTGGAAGCAAAATTTCAGGCTGCAAGCCGTGCGGAGGATACGGCGGAGCTGGCGGGCAATGTCTGCCGGATGCTAACGGACGGCGAAGAAAACCTTTCCGATGCACTGGCACTGGCCTGCGAGCAGCTTGCGCGGCTGACCTCTGCCGAACCGGAGGCGGAGCCGCTGCTTGAACGCCTGAAGGCACTCAATATTGAGCTGCGAGATATTGCGGATGACGTCAGCGACTATGCGGGCGGACAGCTTTCTCCTGCTGAATTTCAGAAGCTCAACGACCGCCGCAATGCAGTCAATTCGACGGCACTTCGATACCACACCGATGCTGACGGTCTGCGGCAGATCTATGAGGATGCCGTGCGCGAGGTTTCTGCAATCGAATCGGATTCCAACCGGCTCAGAACGCTGACCGAGGAACGCACCGAGCGGCTGCATCGCGTCACCGAGCTTGCCAGACAGCTCACAGCACACCGCCAAAAGCTCGCCGCAGAATTTGCGCGCCGTGTCGGTGAGGAGCTTACCTATCTCAATATGCCGCGTGTGCAGCTTTCCGTTGATCTGACGCAGGGCAAGCTGACACCGAACGGCATGGATCATGCAGAATTCCTGATCTCTGCAAACCCCGGCGAGCCGCCAAAGCCCATTGCACAGATTGCATCGGGCGGTGAGCTTTCCCGTATGATGCTGGCACTGAAAGCCGTTTTGGCAGAGCGCGATGCGATTCCGACACTGATCTTTGATGAGATCGACACCGGCGTCAGCGGCAAGGCCGCACAGAAAATCGGGCGCAAGCTCCGCGATCTTTCCATGCATCATCAGGTCATCTGCGTCACGCATCTTGCACAGCTCGCCACACAGGCAAATCATCACCTGCTGATCGAAAAGCACAGCACCGATACCGCAACCAGCACGGAGGTCACCGTACTTGACCGCGATGCCCGCATTCGGGAGATTGCACGCATCATGGGCGGCGATGATGATTCTGCACTTCTGCTGCAAACCGCAGAAGCTGCACTGGATGCAGCCCGGAAACCGTAAAGGAGAATCGGATTGGAAGCATATTTGGAACCCGCCGCAGAGGAAAAGACGCGCATCAGAAAGAAAAAAAAGCACCGCAAAAAAGCAGTGACGAAGCGTTTTGCCGGAATTGACATTGTAAAAATAGCTGCTTGCTTTCTGGTCATCGCCGTTCACTTTTTCCTGCACAGCGGCTTTTACACAACCCCGATTTCATCAGAATTCGGTCTGCCGCACATTTTCATGCGCTATATCGCATTCAACTGTGTGCCGCTGTTCATGATTACGACCGGCTATCTCATGAAAAACAAAACACTCAGCGCACATTATTATCTCGGCATTCTGCGCGTGCTGATCCTGTATCTGGTTATCAGCGCAATCTGCCTGACCTTCAACCGAATCGTTATCAAAGAACAGATCACACCGTGGGGTGTGCTGCGCGGCATTCTGATGTATACCGCTGCACAGTACGGCTGGTATGTTGAGTATTATTTCTCCATTTTTTTCATCATTCCGTTTCTGAATGCGGGCTATCATGCATTGCAGACACGCCGCGACAAAACAATCCTGCTGATTACCGTGATTCTGCTGACGATGGTCTCGCAGGGACTGTATATCGGCACAGAATTTGCAACACAGATCAAGCTGCTTCCGGGCTATTTCGCCCGCTGCTATCCGATCGCATACTATCTGATCGGCGTATATATCCGCGATTATCCGCCAAAGCGTCGGGTGCTGCCGAAATGCATCGAGCTTGTGCTGTTTCTCGCTGGGCTGATCTGGATTTCGCTGACGACCTATCACCAGACGCTGCTGAACGTCGACGGCGGCTTCACATGGCAGTCATGGCACTTTGAGGATTACGCAGCATGGCCGGTCGCGCTGATGAGCACGATGATGTTCCTGCTGATGTTTGATATTCCCTGCAAAAACCGTGTCATTGCGAAAATATTACAGCGCATCAGCAATGCAACATTTGCCGCATACCTGATTTCATATGTCTATGACTGCATCTTTTACGGCAGACTTAACGCGAAAGTGCCGGATATTCCGGCGCGGTTCGCATACGCGCCTGCGACTGTCATCTGTGTATTCAGCTGCTCGATCATCACTGGATTGATCCTGCAGGGAATCTACGATTTTTGCGCTAAGCGCATTCAAAGGCATTTCGCACGCCGCGCACAACAAAAGAACTGATAAACAGACCGGACAAATGCCATGCTGCATTTATCCGGTCTGTTTGTTAATAAAGCCTGTTTAGCCTCTGTCTTCTACCACGGCGCCGCAGTATCCTCCGCGACTCCGGGAACCTTCAGATCATAGCCGTTGACCTCGATCACAGCATCATCCAGCTCAATCACCATGCAGTGCCGCCCGTTGATCTTATCAAGCCGCACTTTATCCTTCGCCTCATTCTTCACATTGACAACGATCTCCGGCGTTTTGATGACCGTTTTCGGTGAAACCAGACGCTCCGGCTTCAAGGAGCTTTCAACGTGCTCCTCAAAAACCTTCTCGGTATCGACCAGCTTTTCCTCCGGCACACCTGCCTCCGAGAGCATTCTGTGCAGAATGCGGCCGGTGACTTCTGTCGGTGAATCGTCGGTCTTGTTTTTTGCAACAATCTGATTCAGCTTATCGTTCACGGTCGTCACGGTCTCATAGGTCAGGTCATCGCCGAGCAGCGCACCGAGCACCGTTTTCATGTCCGCCTGATCTTCTTCAACTGTTGTCTCCACATCGCATTCAAAAAACGCATCAACGAGATTTTCATTCGGCGTATTCGGTGTTTTGGTATAATAGAGGATATGATGCACATCCGTTGCACGGTCAGAGAAAACCGGATAGAAAAAGCCGTCCTGCGGCGCCTTGCTGATGACCGCATTGGGGTTTTCCTGCCGCAGAATCTCATCGTCAAACTGATTGTATACCAGCATCCCCTCCGTTTTTGCGATCGGACACATCGCGCAGACAATATAGCGGAAGGTCTGATCGGTAAAATCCGTTTCCAGCTCGTCCATCTTGTTTTTTCGCGGCGGATCGTAGGTGCAGTAGGCCATCAGTACAGCATACGGCGCATCGGAATCAACCGTTTCTGCGAGCTTCCCGAGAAAATTCAGCGCAACATCCTCCTGCTTCAGCTCCGATTGCAGCAGCGCAGCAAGCCTTGTCTGCGCACCGTCCTCACCGTATGCATGGTTACGGAACGGCAGCTCCGAGCTTTGCTTGCCGAGATTGACATTGAGCACCTTTTTCATCGTATCATAGAGGATCTGGCTCTCCGGCGAAGGGATACTGCCTGCATTGCGGATATTGACGCCGCGGACTGTACGCTGGCTGTCCACAAATGCCGTCAATACTTTCTCCATCGCAAAATATTTTGCTTCCGGATTAAAGTGATTGCGTATTTCATTGAGTTCTTTGCGGTTCATTGGAAATTGTCTCCTTTTCGATCGAGCAGAAAAATGCCGCCGAGTCATCCCGACGGCCCGAGTCATTATTATGCCATAGCTGCATTGATTTTTGAAATCAGCTCATCGGCATCAACACCGTGAACGGCGCAGGCCTGCTCCAGCGTTTCGCCGCGGGATGCGGGGCAGCCGAGGCAGTGCATTCCGATCTCCAGAAAAAGCGGCGCAGTATCCGGCGCAATATCCAGAATATCACCGACAATTGTATCTTTTGTGATTTGCATTGGTATCATTCCTTTCAAAAAAGAGGGCGCGAACAAGCCGCGCCCGTTTGTTCAATAATTACTGCTGGTTCTTGAGCTGTGCATAGCACTCGCTGCAATAAACCGGACGATCCTCACGCGGACGGAAAGGAACCTGTGCTTCCTTACCGCAGTTTGCGCAGGTAGCAGTGAAATATTCACGCTCGGTCTTGCCTGCATTCTTTCTTGCATCGCGGCAAGCCTTGCACTTCTTCGGGTCATTTGCAAAGCCCTTCTCAGCGTAGAATTCCTGCTCGCCGGCGGTGAATACGAACTCCTGTCCGCACTCATTGCATACTAAGGTTCTGTCTTCGTACATTTGAATAATCCTCGATTCTTGAAATTTGGACCTCGACGGAATTTACGCCATCACAGTTGCTCATGTACCGCCTGCTGGCGATGCTCTGAAGCGAAATCGGGTTGCAGGTGAAATAAACTTGCACGCGCTGGAAGAAATGCTGCCGGGTCATAGTCGGATCGGAAGGGAATAGCCCTGCCTTCCGGAGTTCAGGGGCAGTCTGCCGGACTTGCTTCGGGCTGCTTTCACGGTTCTGCGTGATTGTCAGCTGCCGTTTCTTTCTGGCTCCAAACGGCGCGGAGCTTGCGTCTTGCACGCTGAATCGCGTTATCAACGCTTTTCACGGGAACGTGCTCTTTTTCAGCAATCTGCTCATAGGAAAATCCACTCACAGAGAGCCAGAAGATTTCACGCTCCTGCTTGCTCAGCACATCTGTCAACTTCGCATAAAGCTCAGAAATACGTTCTTTTTCATAGAATGCCTGCTCCGGCGTATCCGCAGCATCCGGCAGTGTATCTGCCATGCTGTTCTCCGGATCATCCAGAGAAACCGCCGGCAGATCGCCGTTTCCGCGGGAGGCTGAGCGCTCCATTCTTGAAATATTCCGCATCCGGTTGCGAATACAGACTGCTGCATAGGTTCGGAATCCGGCTGTTCTTTCTCTGTCATAGGACGAAACTGCTGCAAGCAATCCGAGCATTCCCTCCTGTGCATAATCCTCCGCATCTGCCGGATGGCCGGCAAACGCATGAGCCATCTGCACGACCGTATTCCGGTACCGTTCCAGAAGGATCTCAAATGCCTGCGGATTTGTCCCGCAAAGAGAAACCAGTGTTTCGTCCGTCAGTGAACGAAGCGTGTCAACCGAAGATACTTGCACTCTGACAGCCTCCTCACTGCGGAAACACACCCAATCCCGCACCTGTCCAGTTTGCACAATACGCAGAACCGCACCGGCAAACAAAAGACCAATATCATCATAACCGAAAGCTGTTCATTTGTCAAGCAATTTGACCGTTTCTGCAAAGAAAACGGCATAGTGAACAGCTTTCAACATTCATTTTTCAGCAAAAGAAACAAATTCAGGATTCTGCTGCAAATGCAGCCCGTCCGTCACGGAACAGATTACCGCCGTGTGAATCAATTGCAACCAAGAGCGGAAAATCTGCAAATTCCAGCCTTTTAACCGATTCGCAGCCGAGGTCGTCATAAGCGATGACCTCACATTTTGCGATATGGGACGCTGCAAGCGCACCGGCTCCGCCGACCGCACAGAAATAAACGGCACGGTTCCGGATAATTGCATCGCAGACTGCCGCAGAACGCTCGCCCTTGCCGATCATAGCCAGAAGACCTGCATCCAGCAGCATCGGCGCATAGGGATCCATGCGGCTCGAAGTCGTCGGCCCGCAGGCACCGATCGGCCGTCCTGGCGGTGCAGCTGTCGGTCCCGCGTAATAGATCACGGCATCCTGCATCGGGAAAGGCAGCTCACCGTTTTCGCGCATTGCCGCAGCGATCCGCTTATGTGCGGCATCCCGCGAGGTATAAACCGTTCCGGAAAGAATGACGCGGTCGCCGGCGTGCAGGGCTTGCTGTTCCCGTACAAGCGCCGGCAGCTCCGTCACATTACAGTGAAATTCCATCAGTTCCAGCCGCTGGTTTCACCGGCGCTTTCAGCTAGATCGTCAAAATTGAATTCTGTCTTGCCGACCTTCTCAAAGGCCTTGGAAGCGACCTCATCGAAGCTCTCAAAGCTCGGAACAGAATCATCATCACCGACCGTTGAGCGTGCTTCGCTGATGACATTCTTCGCCTCGGTGAGGCGGCTGCCGGCCTGACCGGTCAGGTTTTCAAGCACGAGAGAAATCTCGTTGAACTTCTTGGAAACGCTGTCGATCTCGCTGCGCAGCAATGCACGGACTGTTCTTGCAGTCTCAGTTGTTGTCTTATTTCTCCGCTCTGCATCCTCAATGGAAGCACGAACAGATTCTTCAGCATCTGCGACAGTTTTGATAGCCTGTGCATCTGCATCATTGAGCTTCTTTTCCGCTTCGCTGTTTGCACTGCTGATGGTTTCCTCAGCCTGCTTATTTGCATCTGCGATCGTCTTTTCAGCCTGTGCATTGGCATCGGCAATGGTCTTTTCGGCCTGTGCATTTGCCTCTGCGATTGCCTTTTCGGCCTTTTCCTCAGCAGACTTGGTGATGGCAGTTGCCTTCTTATTCGCCTCAGAAGCGACCTTCTTAGCGGTCATCTGCGCTTCCATAAACAGTGCGCTCATATCGAAGCCGGAATCCGCACTGTTCTCCTTGAGGTCATCATTCTCCTGACGCAGCTTTTCAAGCTCACGATCCTTTTCGGCGAGGCTTGCGCTCTGCTCGGAAATCATTGCCTCATATTCCGCCAGCTTTTGCAGATCAGCTTCATTGGAGAGACCGGAGGATTCCTCGATCATCGCATTCTTTGCATCCAGCTCTGCGCGCAGTCTTTCCAGCTCACTGTCAGCTTCCGAAGCATGGCTCTGCGCCGCAGAGAGCTGTGCCTGCATATCAGCGATCTGCTGTGCAGCTTCTTCCGAGCCGCCGGAGGCAGAGAGTGCCTGTGCAGCTGCAGTCGCAAGATCCTGACGCAGAGATTCGTTATCTTCATTCAGTGTTGTCAGGCGGCTTTCCAGCTCCGTAATCTGATTTTTCAGATTGGTCTCCTCCTCCTGTGCAAGCTGAAGCTCAGCCTGAACAGAAGCGAGATCCGCCTTGGCATCGGTAGCTTCCTGTCTTGCAGCAGCAAGCTCCGCCTCGGAAGCACCGCCTTCGCCGCTGCCCTCAATGACAGGACGGTTTTTCAGCTCATCCTGCGCAGCGCGAAGCTGATTTTTGGTTGTACCAAGCTCACCGCGGAGGCGGGTCAGCTCAGATTCATACTCAGCAATTTTGGCATCATCCAGGCCGCCGCCGGATTGCGCCTTCTTTTTCAATTCGTCGCGTTCTTCCTGAAGTGCATAGATTTGTGAATTCAATTCATCGACATAAGCTAAGACATCTTCCTTGACAAAACCGCCACCGATTTTCGTGGTTCTCAAAACATTTGGCTGATCCATAAGTACGCTCCAATCCTCCGCAAAAAAATGATATAGCTGTTGCCGCAGGATACACGGACAAAATCGCGTTGCTGTTCGCGGATGCAGTCTTCGCAGAAGCCGCCCGTTTTACCGTACCCTGCAAGTACATATTATATGATAACATATTTTGCGTATTTTTGCAAGACGTTCGGTGTAGAAATATCAGCTTGATTTTCGTGCAATTTTACCATATATCATTTGAGATTTCCGGGAGAATCGACAAAAAAACAGCGGACTGACACAATTTGTCAGTCCGTTTCCTTTTTCTGGAGTGTTTATTATTTGTTATTCTCAAGCTCACGGATTCTGTTTCTGGCTGCTTCCAGTTCCTTGCGGAGATCCTGGTTCTGCTCCTCCATTGAAAGCAGTCTGACGTTCAGTTCGTCAATATATTTCATGACGTCTTCCTTCACAAATCCGTTGCCGACAGCGGTTGTCCGCATGACAGTCGGCTGCTTTTCGCTTTTCTCGCGCATTTTCAGAAACATTGCAGTGCCTTCCTTTCTTTATACAAACGGCAGACTGCCTTTCGGAGCAATCTGCCGCAATGTGATTATTTCTTATCAAGGATCTTGAAGATCTCGGAAAGATCATCGTCATCGTCAAGGCGCGGAATTGCGGAGGCCGGACGCTGTTTCTCCGGCTTGCGCGGCTCCACGGCAGCAAAGTTATCGACCAACGGATTCTTCACCTTGATCGGTTCCTTCTCAGTCGGGAGCGGAACATCGTCGATCCTGCTTTCTCTGTCCTTATCCTCATAGCCTGCCGCGATGACCGTAATGATCATCTCATCACTCATATCTTCCTTGAACGCAGTACCGAGAATGACCTCGACGCCCGGAGCTGCGGTTTCCGTGATCTTTTGCGTCGCTGCATCGACCTCGGCGGAGAGTACATCCTCGCTCATTGCAATATTGATGAGCAGACGCTTTGCACCGTTGATGGAGGTTTCAAGCAGCGGGCTGGAGATAACAGCTGTTGCAGCTTCATCCGCCTTATTCTTGCCCGCGCCGTGGCCGATTGCCATATGTGCATAGCCGGCACCCTTCATGATCGTGGAAACATCAGCGAAGTCAAGATTGATATAGCCGTCCTCAACGATCAGATCTGAGATGGATTTCACACCGGTTTTCAGAACATCATCCGCCATTGCAAAGCTCTGGCGCATAGTCAGCGGCTTGTCCACACCGACGAGCAGACGCTCATTCGGGATAATCACAAGCGAATCCACATACTTGCGGAGCGTATCAATGCCGCGCTCAGCCTGGGCCATTTTCTGCTCGCGCTCAAATGCAAACGGCTTTGTCACGACAGCAACGGTCAGAATACCAAGCTCCTGCGCAATCTGTGCAACGACAGGTGCTGCACCGGTGCCGGTGCCGCCGCCCATGCCGTCGGGAATAAAGATCATATCAGCGCCCTTGAGTGCGTTGCTGATCTCATCGCGGTTCTCCTCGGCAGACTGTCTGCCAACCTCGGGGCGGTTGCCCGCGCCGCGGCCCTTTGTGAGCTTTGCGCCGATCTGGATACGGGTCGGAGCCTTGGAGTTCAGCAGTGCCTTTGCATCGGTATTCACTGCGATATATTCAATATTTTTCACATCCGCCTGAACCATGCAGTCCAGTGCATTGCCGCCGCCGCCGCCGACGCCGACGACCTTGATATTCACTTGCGGGTCAAATGAATCTTCATACACAAAATCAGTCATCAAAGTTCCTCCATTTCGACAGCCCAAAGGGTTTCCGCTCAAGAGAGCCGCCTACAAACATACTCTCATTGTAACACAAGTTTGCTGCAATTTCAAGCAGTTTTCCTCATTTTGTGTTATTTCACAACATTCGACACATTATTTAATTTCATTCTGTTAAATCTGATACTGTTTTCGCAATATCTCCGCGATCAGCAATCCGGCTTGTTCCTGTTTTCATCGTAATTGCATCCTCCGGCACAACGGAAATCTGATTGTTGCCGATCATCGTCAGGATGTACTTTTTGTCCGGCTTGATCCGGTCAATTGTGGCCGCAGCAAAGCGCAGCTTATAGAGCGCGTCGATACTGCCGCCCATATGGAATTTCACATTTTCACCGAAATACACAAGAATATCGCTCTGGTCAGCCATGTCGATTGCCCAGATGCGCGGATCGCTGCACGCCGTGACGGCTGCTGTCATCGTTTTCAGAACATTGTCGCGTTTCTCGTCCTCGGAGCGCAGCACCATACCGATCGAGCCTTCCGCAGGATTGTAGCCGTAAATAATAATCAGGCCTTCACGCGGTGCCTCCTTCAGTTCCTCCAGCACACGGTTCGAAGCGCTGACAAGCAGATAGCCGTAGCTCTGTGAGATATTTGCAACCGGAACCGCTTTTTCCACATGAATTTCCGCGATATTCGGAAACTTCTTCACAATTTCGACCTTTTCCGCATATACGACATTCTGCCGCACGGATTCCGCAGCGATTGCCGTATCGAGCCGGACGAGATTGTCGCCTTTTTTGATGCCGCTGAGCGAAATAATCTCCTCATCCGGTGTATCGGTTTCATTATATACGACGATCTCGCTGACATTGAAAAACAGCGTCATAGAGAGCGCCGCACCGATGCCAAGCACCAGCACCGCAACCAGCGCAATGTAGGCAGTATGACGGCGGGTTCGGCGCCGTCTGCGCTTGGTATTCTGCTGCCGCTTGACATTTGTTTTGACGACATCCTGCACCCGCTGTCACTCCCTTCTGTAACTTTATTGCCGTTTTTTTTGAAATACAGAATGCTGTTTCAGAGCCGGTTTTCCCACAAATTCCACATAGTTTTCAACACTATATTTGCGATTCTACGAGAAAACAGCTCCTTTTGCACCGTCTGAAGGCCGGTTTTTCACCATTTCAACAGAGTTTTCAACATTTTTTCGGCTTCAGGCGTGATTTCTCATGCTCTGAGGCGAAAAACGACACCCGCTCTGCGCGGATCCCGAGATTGTGGAAAGTCTCCGCAAAATTTTCATATCCGCGGTCAAGGTGATGCAGCCCGTGTATGACCGTCTCACCCTCGGCTGCCGCTGCCGCAACGGCCAGTGCCGCGCCGCCGCGCAGATCCGCCGCTGAAACATCCGCGCCGTTCAGGCTTTTGACGCCGCTGATTGCCGCAATTCTGCCTGAAACACGAATATCGGCGCCCATCCGCATCAGCTCGGACATATGCTTGAAGCGGTTTTCAAAAATCGTTTCCTCCAGCAGGCTCGTGCCGCGTGCCGTGCAGAGCACCGCCGAGATCAATGCCTGTACATCCGTCGGGAATCCGGGGTACGGCATTGTTTTTATGTACCGGATACTGCGCAGCGTCCCGCTTCGATCAAGAAAAATGCGGTTCCCGCAGATTCCGACTGTGCATCCGGCCTGTTCCAGCACCGCAAGGCAGCTTTCCAGATGCTTCGGCTCGGCATCCCGCAAACAGACAGCACCGCCCGCCGCCGCTCCCGCACATAAATATGTCATTGCGGCGATGCGGTCAGGCATCACACGATATTCGGTGCCGGTCAGTTTTTTTCCGCCCTGAATGACGACCGTCTGCTCCCCTGCCCCGCAAATTGCAGCGCCGCAGGCATTCAGATAACCCGCAAGATCCGTGATCTCCGGCTCGCAGGCCGCATTGGTAATCACCGTTTCTCCCTCTGCCGCGACCGCCGCCATAATGATATTCTCCGTCACACCGACCGAAGGAATCGGCAAATGAATATGCGCTCCGCAGAGCTTTCCCGCCTTGCAGTGCATCACACCGTCCAAGCTGCGAATCCGGACTCCCATCTGCCGCATCGCATCCAGATGCAGATCAATCGGGCGCGGACCCAGCTCACAGCCGCCCGGCATAGTCAAAATACATTCCTTCCGGCTGCCGAGCACCGGCCCCAGAAACATAATGGACGAGCGCATAGCCCGCATATCCGCATCAGGGATCTCACAGCCGCCCTCGCCGCTGTTGACAATCCGGACAGTATTCCCCGTTATATGGCAGCGGCAGCCAAGCCTGTTCAGGATCCGGCTTGCCGCATAAACATCGGTCAGCTGCGGAACATTCGTAAAGCAGGTCTCTCCGCTGCAAAGCAGCGCCGCCGCCATCAGCGGCAATGCACTGTTTTTCGCACCCTGCACCGTGACTTCCCCGCGCAGCGGCAGACCGCCGCGAATCCGCAGGATCTCCTCTGCCATCTTGCATCACCTCTCAGCTCAGGCGGTTCCCCGCCGTTTGCTTATAGATTATGCAAAACGGTGCCGAAACGTGAAAACAAATCAGGTTTTATTTCCGAGAATGTCAGAAATGACATTCCAGATGCGATCGTTGGTATCTGTCAGGAACAGTGCGCCGGCACGCTGATGCATGGCAAGCCGTTTTTCCGGATCACGGTAAAGCGCTGCAATATGCTCTTTCATCAGGTCAGGCGTCAGATTCTTCTGCTCAATGACAACGGCAGCGCCGGCCTTGCCGAGTACCATTGCATTATAATACTGATGATTCTCTGCCGCAGCAGGATACGGGATCAGGATCGAAGCCCGTCCGACCGCTTCCAGCTCACTGAGTGTCGATGCGCCGGCGCGGCTGATGATGAGATCTGCTGCCGCAAGGCAGACATCCATGTCGTGTATGTATTCCGTCACGCGCAGCCGCGGATCATCGGCAATGCCGCGCTCTTTGAGTGCCTCCGGAAAGGAATCGCGCCCGTGCTTGCCGTAAGCATGAATATGCCGGATGTCCATTTCGGAATCCAGATGCCATTTCATAATATCCGGCATCATGTCATTGAGACATTTCGCGCCCTGACTGCCGCCGAAGGATACAATTGTCATGCTGCTGCCGACACCGAGCTGCCGCCTTGCCTGCTCACGGTTTTTCTTTGTCATGCTCCCGCGGACGGGCAGACCGGTCATCACCGCTTTGGTTCCGTGCGGAAAATATTTTTCTGCCTCCGCAAAGGTCATCATGACGGCTGCCGCCCGACGTGCGAGCAGCTTGTTCGTCACACCGGGAAAGGCATTCTGCTCATGCAGAACCGTTGGAATATGCATGGCCTGCGCCGCATTCAGAACCGGCGCGGAAGCATAGCCGCCCGTGCCGATCACAAGCTCCGGCCGGAACCGTTTGACAATCGTAAACGCATGAATTCCGCCGGTAATCATATACCGCACCGTGCGGGCATTCCGGCGGACATTCTCAAGGCTTATGCTCCGCTGAATGCCCGATGCATGAACATAATCCATTTCATAGCCCGCAGCCGGAATCAGCTCGGCCTCCATGCCGTCCGGCGTTCCCACAAACAGAATCTCCGCATCCGGCATATGCCCGCGGATGATGTCCGCAATTGCAAGACCGGGATTGATGTGGCCGCCCGTGCCGCCGCAGGCAATCATGATCTTCATATTTTTCTCCTTCTTTTCGGCAGTACCGCACAGAGAAGGCCGTGCTGCCTATCTGTTTCGCTGTAATCTCTTACACTGTGTCACTCCAGCTTTGCCTGACGGGAAATATTGAGCAGAACACCCATTTCCGCAAGCTGCATCATCAGTGCCGTACCGCCGTATGAGAAAAACGGCAGCGAAATGCCGGTATTCGGAATCGCATTGCTGACGACCGCGATATTGAGCAGCGCCTGCAAGCCGATATGCATGGTAAAGCCGACGGCAACCAGCATCCCGAATTTATCCTTTGCCTTTGTCGCAATATAGAATCCGCGGAAGATCAGCAGGCAGAACAGCAGAATTACCGTCACCGCGCCGACAAAGCCGAATTCCTCGCAGAGAATCGCAAACACAAAGTCATTCTGCGCCTCCGGCAGATACTGATACTTCTGACGCGAGCCGCCAAGCCCCAGCCCGAACATTCCGCCGGAACCGATTGCAATGAGGGACTGGCAGGTCTGCCATGTCTCATTCTGCATATATTCCGGATTGAACGGATCAAGCCAAGATAAGATTCTGTCCTGAAAATAATCTATGCCCTTGCTTTTCATCAGATAGAGCACAACGGCCGTCAGACCTGCCGCACCGATCAGAATGAGAATGCCGAAGTGCAGCGGTCTTGCGCCGCCGACAAAAATCAGCGTCAGTGCAAGTGTTGCAATAATCAGCGTACCGGAAAAATGCGGCTCCAGCATCATCAGTCCGGCCACAGCACCGAGCATCAGCATATACGGCACAATGCCGTACCAAAATGTTTTCATGCGGTGCTCGTTCCGGATAATCAGCATAGAGAAAAAGAGCACGATTGAAATTTTCATCATCTCGGAGGGCTGAAAGGTCAGTCCGCCCAGACCGTCCAGCGCAATCCAGCGGCGGGCGAATGTTCCCTGCTTCGAGCCGATGCCCGGAATCAGCACCAGAATCAGCATCAGCATAGAGATACCGAATGCAGTTCCGGAGATCCAGAGCTTTTCAAAAATATGATAATTCACTACACTGAGAATGCCCATCAGCACAAGCCCTATACCCGCAAACACAAGCTGCCGCGTTGCGTAATAGGTTCCGCTGAGTCCGTCCTCAATCGCTGCCGGATAGGAGGCCGAAAACATCATCAGGATACCGATGACCAGCAGCGCGATCACGGTACCGAGCAGCACGCCGTCCAGATCATTCTTGATGAGGCGTCTGCCCTTTCCGGCAGGGCGCACACGCGGTCTGCTGCCTGCGCTGATATTCGGTTTTCCGCTTGCCGCCATAAGTCATCGCTCCCGAAATTTGATTATAATTCATTCAGATCTGCGTAAGCACCGCCAGAACGCCGAAGGCCAGTCCGAACAGGGAAAAGACCATGACGATCTTGTATTCGCTCCATTTGCAAAGCTCAAAGTGGTGATGGATCGGAGACATTTTGAAGATGCGCCGTCCCTCACCGTATTTGCGTCTTGTGTACTTGAAATACAATGTCTGGATCACAACGCTCAGTGCATCGAGCACATACACAATGCCGACCAGCACGAGCAGCAGATGCATCCGGCAGGCAACGCCGAGTGCCGTGAATGCACCGCCGAGATACATGGATCCGGTATCGCCCATAAAGCATTTAGCAGGATGCAGGTTCCAGACAAGGAAGCCGATGCAGGCACCTGCAATCGTAATTGCATAGAGTGAAAGCTCCAGCTCCCCGAACGATGCACAGAGCACCGTCATGCAGAGCATGGAAACAACCGTCACCGAGCCGCACAGTCCGTCAATACCGTCCGTCAGATTGACCGCATTGATCATATAGATCATAAAGAGCAGCATGACCGGATAATAGAACGGGCCGAAATTCAGCTTGCAGAACATCAGGTCAATCGTTGTCTCGTGATCGCCCAGTGCATACATTATTGCCAGAAACGCCGCACAAAATACAACCTGAAACAGAATTTTTTGCTTGGGATTCAGTCCCTCGTTGCGCTTTTTCACGGCCTTGATGAAATCATCGGTAAAGCCGCAGGCACCGGAATAGAACAGCGAAAAGAGCATGACTGTCAGCAGCCGGAGCGCATGAGTCGATGATTCGTGCGAGGTGATGTCCGTTCCGCCGGTCAGCCGCCAGACCGTATAGCCGAGCGCGGTTGCGGCAAGACTGCCGATAATAAAGAGAAAGCCGCCCATGATCGGCGTTCCCTGCTTGGATTTATGCCATGCAGGGCCTTCCTCAAGGATTGTCTGTCCGAAATGAATGCGGCGCAGAAACGGAATCAGAATAAATCCGAACAGTGCTGCAATGACCGCCGCCGTCACCGCTGCGCATAACGTCAACCAAATAGGCATTTTTTCCTCCAGCGCATTTAATTTGCCGCGTTTTCCGAAAAGATCCGCTTTGCGGCATCTGCAACCAGCTCCCGCTCATCCATATGCAGATGTACGCCGCCCGCAATGATCTGGTAGTCCTCATGTCCCTTGCCTGCCAGCACGACAACATCGCCGGTCTTAGCCTGCCGCATGGCAAGATAGATCGCCTCGGCTCTATCAGGCTCCGTCTGATAGGGCACATCACAATCCTTCAGTCCCGCCAGAATATCCTGAATGATCGCAAGCGGATCCTCATCGCGGGGATTGTCGCTTGTGACCATCACAAAATCGGCATATTCCGCCGCTGCCCGTGCCATCTTCGGGCGCTTTGCCGCATCACGGTTGCCGCCGCAGCCGAATACGGCAATCAGTCGTCCGACTGTGCATTCCCGCAGACTTGCCAGTGTTTTTTCCAGTGCATCGGGCGTGTGCGCGTAATCACAGATCACGGTAAAGTCCAGTGCCGTCGGGATGACCTCGCAGCGGCCGCGCACACCGTTGTAATCAAGCAGCAGCTCTGTCATGACGTTCATCGGAACACCGGCCTTTCTGCCGGCCGCAATCGCCGCAACCGCATTGCTGACATTGAACATTCCGGTCATCCGCATGGAAAGCGGCAGTGTTTCGCCGTGCAGATGCAGCGTGAATTTTGTTCCCTCTGTGCTGAGGGATACGCCGTCTGCCATAATATCAAAGCTGTCCTCCGGCTTCTGCCGGATTCCGTAGGTATATTTCTCACAGGTGATCTCGGAATAGAGCCGTCTGCCGTAGTCGTCATTGCCGCAGATGACTGCCGTATCGCAAATATCAAACAGCATCCGCTTTGCAAGATAGTAGTTCTCCATCGTGCCGTGAACATCAAGATGATCCTGCGTCAGATTCGTAAAGACCGCCGTTTCAAAATGCGTCGGGCCGATGCGGTGCTGCTCAAGACCGAAGGAGGAAACCTCCATCACGACAATCTCTGTGCCCGCCTCCGCCATATCGTTCAGCAGCGAAAAATATGCATCCGTCAGCGGCGTCGTATTCGGAGACGGAAGGATCCTGTCACCGATTTCATACTGCACCGTCCCGATCAGACCGACCTTTTTGCCTGCCTTTTTCAGCATTTCCTTAATCAGCGTTGCGGTCGTGGTCTTGCCGTTGGTGCCGGTCACGCCGATGAAGCGCATTTTGCGCTCCGGATGCCCGTACCATGCCGCGCAAAGGTCGCCGTAAACCGCCCGCGTATTGCCGACAACGATCTGCCGGTCACCAAGGCCGAGATCACGCTCCGTAATCACGAGCACCGCGCCCTTTTCCAGCATGGCTTCGGCAGCCTCATGGCCGTCGAATTTTGCGCCGCGGATGCAGACAAAGATCATGCCGGCTTCCAGCTTGCATGTGTTGTCCGTCAGACCGGTGATTTCTCTGTCTGCAAGCGGTGTTTGCAGCGTTTCCAGTAAAGTATACAGCTTCATGATATACTCCGTTCATCATTTACCGGCTCTGCACCGGCTTTCTATTTCACGCTCGGTATTCCTTGCAGTTGTCCCGCCGGACCGCACTGTCTGCGGCACGGTCCGGCAGGAAAAAGAAAGGATTGAGCGGTGTCAGCATTTATCCGACATCTTCATTGTGTCCCATATCCACGGTCACAATCGTCCATTTGTCAACGACCGTTCCCGGTTCAATGCTTTGCAGCAGAATGCGCGCATCCTCATGCAGCGAGCCTTTTGCAACATAGTTGAGTCCGGCCTCCGCAAAGAGTGCATTCGCCTCTGTCAGCGTGTGTCCGACCACATACGGAACCGTAGCGGGTGCCGGATCGGCCGTTTTTCCGGTATAGATCATGACGGTTCCGCCCTTGGCAACCGCAGAACCGGTGATCGGCATCTGCATATTGACATATTCTCCGCCGCCGACGATCTCACAGTTCAGCCCGCAGTCGGAGAGCTTCTTCTGTGCCTCGGCAACGGTATTGTCAATCAGCAGCGGCACCGTGATGTCCATATGCGCTGCTTCTTCAGCCGTATAAGCAGGATAATATCCGAGATACGGCAGCGCCTTCTCCATAACGTGACGGGAATACGGCACAACAACCGTCGCACCGTAGTAGCTGATGGCCTTGTTCGGTTCATCCGCCATGATGAGCAGCACGATCTCCGGATCATCCGCCGGTGCAAAGCAGCAGTAGGATGCGACATATTCCTCCATGCCGACCTGCACATAGCCCTGCAGCTTCTGGGAAGTACCGGATTTGCCGCCGATCTTGTAGCCCTTGATGTAGGCATTGCTGCCGTTGTTGTTATCGACAACATATTGCAGTGCCTGCCGCATCAGTGCGGATGTTTCCTCGGAAATAACCTGTCTGCGCACGGTCTTTTCCCGCGAGAGCACCACATTGCCGGACTGATCGACAACCTTGCTGACAACATAGGGCTGAAGCAGATAACCGCCGTTGACAACAGCCGCATAGCCTGTTACCATTTCAATCGGGGTCAGGGAATTGTTCTGGCCGTAGGAGCTGGCAGCCAGCTCCATCGGTCCCATATCGCTGAGCTTTGTATAGATCGAGCTGGTTTCGCTCGGCAGGTCAATGCCTGTTTTTTCGGTCAGACCGAACGCATCGAAATAGTAACTGAATTTTTCCTTGCCGAGCCGCTGGCCGATTTGGATAAACGAAGGGTTACAGGAGTTTTTGAGAATCATCTCAAAGGTTTGTGCGCCGTGTATGCCGGTGCAGTGAATGGGCGGAACGCCCTGCACAACCGTGATCTCGCCGTTGCAGAAGAAGCTGTCATTATAATAATCGACGAGCTTTTCCTCAAGGCCGGCCGAAGCGGTATAAACCTTAAAGACAGAGCCGGGGATATATGTCTCCGTCACACATTTATTGCGCCACTGCGTTTCCCGTGCAGCCGCAAGCGCTTCGTTTTTCTTGGTTTCGCTGCGGATCTGCCTGATCTTTGCCGCCGCAGCGGGGTCATAGATCTCATACGGCGCATTCGCATCGAATCCGCCGACTGATGCCATCGCAAGAACGGCACCGGTCTTTGCATTGAGCATAACGCCGCAGGCACGCTTGGCAACCTGAAATTTCTCAACCATCTGCGAGATCTCATCTTCGAGATAGGTTTGCAGCGTCATGTCAATCGTCATGTAAACATCGTCGCCGTCCTGTGCAGGATAGGTCTTGGAATACCGGTACGGCATATCATTTCCGTTTGCATCGCGTGCGGTGATATTGCGCCCGTTGATGCCGGAAAGGTATTCATCATAATATTTTTCCGCGCCGTAGAAGCCGCGTCCGTCGGCGTTGGTAAAGCCGATCACCGATGCCGCAAGCTCATTCTGCGGATAATACCGCTTTGTGTCAGATTCACGGCTGACGGAAGCGAGTGTGATCGGCCGTGCGCTTCCCGGTACGGTGATATTGCTGATATATTCAATAATGCGGTCGGCGCGGCTTTTTTCGACCTGCTTTTTGAGAACAACATAATTGCTCTCCTTGTCAAAGGCGTCGCTGACCGTCTTGACATCCAGCTCCAGAATATCTGCAAGATACTGTGTGAGCTGTTCCCGCACGACCGCCGGATCAACAATATCGGCCTTTGCATCCTCACCGTTTTCACGCTTTTTCTGTGCGGCATCCTCCAGCTCTTTATTGCGCTTCTCCACGAGCTTCATTTCCTTTTTGAAAAGCCCCGGATCAAGGAAGATCTTGTATACAGTCGCACTCTGTGCAAGCACGGCACCCTTTGCATCATAGATCGTACCGCGGTTTGCAGGGATCGTAACGGTGCCGAACTGACGGGAATTTGCAAGATCGGTATATTCGTTATGCTGCATCAGCATAATATGGGCAAGATTACCGATCAGCGCAAAAGCCGAAAGCAGCACAAGGCCCTGAATCACAACAAAGGAGCGCAGCTTCATGCTGGTTGAGGGGCCTTTCGACTTAAAGCCGCGTTTCCACGTTTGTTTTTTTGAAAATATCAGTTTCGGATGATTTTCCGTTTTTTCCGGCAATTATCTCACCCCAATCATAATCAGTTTGCATGATGCGGGAAGCAATGCGCACTGTTTCCCAGCGAATTACCGCAACAAAGAAAACAGGCGACAGCAATACTGCTCCCGCCCACATTTGCAGACGAGCCGAGACTGCATTTGCATACCGGCTTTCCGGCAGAGATCCCGCAGCTTTTTATTTCTCTGCGGAGCGCCCGTCTGTTCTTTTCTTTTGCAGTGCGGAGCGCAGCGGCAGAGCTTTTGCCCTCTGCCGCTGTCAGGATCCGGTATACCTTCTCCCGTGCTGCTCCGTTTCTTTTGTTCTACACATTTGTGATCCGATCCCATTCCTTCCGGCTTTTTGCCGGTATTCTCTCTGTATAGACTTTCGGAATGCTCCCGTTGTGTCACAATTTATATCTATGTTACTGACCGCGCAAAAATTCCCAGATGCCGACAAGATAATCATTGACCGTAACGAAGAAGTTGTCCTCCGGTTCGGAGATCTCGACCTCATCCTCCGTTTGCAGCGCAATATATTCAATCTGCGACTGCGTCAGCGGCTTCAGCCCGAGTGTACCTTCTGCATAGTCTTTGATATTCTTGACTGTCAGCTCTCCCTCCATTTCCGATTTCATGCTGATCTTTCTTGCCACAAGATCATCATATTCGGACTGGAGCTTTGCGATTTCAGTATAGACCTCATTTGTCTGCACACGGCCGTAGATCACCGTTCCGATCAGAAGACCGGTCAGGATCCCGACCGTTACGGCACCGCCGGATGAAATCCGGCCCTGCCGTGCAGATGCCGCCGCGCCGTAGCGTCCGGCAGCCGATGCACGTTTGCTGCTCTTTTGCTTTGTTTTTTTGTTTGCACTTATCTGATCTTTTTCTGTCTTCGGCTTCTCCGGCGGAAGCGCAATGTCGATCTCCGGCTCCTGCGTGAAATCAGGTGCCTTGCGGCGCGGCTCCCTATCGGGTTCCGGTTTCTTCGGCTGCGGCGGATCGGCCTGCTGTGCCTTACCCTTCGCCGCTTCGCTGCGGTTCTGCGCAGAGCGTTTTCCGCGCTCCTGCCGTTCATCACGGATACGCGCCTTTTCGATTTCGCGGCGCTCCGCATCAGTCAGTTTCCCTTCGGAGGAACGCTGCTTTTTCTTTTTTTTGCGTGCTTTCGCAGCCTTGCTCATTGCGAGGTTCCGCAGGGTTTGCAGTCTGCGCGCCTCGGATTCGAGATGATCCTCACGCTGTGCTGCGAATTCTGCGTAATCCGCAAATTCCGACCAGTATTCTTCTGTCACCGAGGTCACCTCCCAAAAGGTACTGCGTGTCGTTCCGGCCGGCCGGCTTTTTTATTTTTATACGGCCGGCCGCAGCGACAAAGGTCACACTCGTTGTGTTGTTTTCTTTCCTTTGTGTGGGCAATGCGATTATAATTTTTCTATGGCACGCAGCTTTGCGCTGCGGCTTCGCGGATTTTGTTCCAGCTCCCCTGCGGAGGCTGTCAGCGGTTTGCGGTGAACAAGCCTTCCCTCCGGCTTGCGTCCGCAGACACAGACCGGAAATTCCGGCGGACAGGTACATCCCGTACACCGCTTGGCAAATGCCTGCTTGACGATTCTGTCTTCCAGACTGTGAAACGTCAGGATCACAAGTCTGCCGCCGGGTTTCAGCGCATCAAACGCCGCATCCAGCGCAACTGTCAGGCAGTTCAGTTCATCGTTGACCGCAATACGGATCGCCTGAAAGGTTTTTTTGCAGGGATTTTTCTCCCGCCGCACCTTTGCCGGCACCGCCTTTTTGATTATATCGGCAAGCTCCGTTGTTGTCATGACGGGCTTGTCCGCTCTCGCTGCAATGATCTGTGCAGCGATCTGTCTTGCATATTTTTCTTCGCCGTAGCGGAAAATGATCTCGCTCAGTTCCTGCTCGGAGAGCGTATTCACCAGATCGGCCGCCGTGCGGCCGGTCTGTGACATCCGCATATCGAGCGGTGCATCCTGATGATAGGAAAAGCCTCTTGCGCCTTCATCCAGTTCATGGCTGCTCACGCCGAGATCAAGCAGAATACCGTCCGCTTTCATGTTGTGTGCCGCCAGAACATTTCCCAGCTCCGTGAAATTCGCGTGTACCATCTCTGCGGGCAGACCCTTGAGCCGCGCCCCCGCCTCTGCGATTGCATCCGGATCCTGATCCATTGCAAACAGCCGTCCGCCGTTTGTCAGTTGTTCAGCAATCGCAAACGAGTGACCGCCGCCGCCGGCCGTGCCGTCGAGATAGATCCCGTCAGGCTTCACGGCAAGATCGGATAGCACCTCCGCCAGCATCACAGGCACATGATAAACTTTGTTGTCGATCATATCCCCTGCCTCATGTCAGGATTCCGATTCACGCTTTGCGCGCTTGGATTCCTCGAGCTTTTCGCGTCTGCGGGCCCGAGCCTCCGCCCGTGCCGCAAGATGCTTTTCAAGCGTCTCCTCATCCCAGAGCTCCGCATAGCTTCCGACGCCGACGACCGCCACGCGGGTTTTCAGCCCCGCATACTTCATCAGCTCATCGCCGAGTGTAATACGGCCGTTTTTGTCGGGAGAAACCTTTTGTGTCATGGCACCGAACATTCTGCGGACATCCTCGACCTCATCCTCGATAATGTCCGGATCCTCATCCGCAAACTGCTCTCTGACGGCCGCTGCCAGGCGCTCCAGCTCTGCATTGTAATCCTCCTGCGAACGAACGACAAGATAATGGCGCTCGAAACGGTCGGGGGATACAAAGAGCCAGTCGCCGATGACAGCGCGGAAACCCGCCGGAAAGCTGATACGGTTGCGGCCGTCCATCAGAACAGTCTGACGTCCTGACATCGTACCCTGTTCCATAGACGGCGCCTCCCTCCGCAAAGCGGCGGGAGATCCCGAAAAACCGCCGGAGAATACAAAGCCGCCTGATTATCCTCAGGCGCTGACTTTGTATTGCGAAAGACGGTTCAGCGGGTGGTACCAATCATCCTGCTGCTTCTTTCTTTTGTTCTGCACATTTTTTGTTTTTCTGTATCTGTTTTTGCGTTTTGGGATGTCGAAGGCAAGCTCTAGCTCCCATTTGGTATAAACCAGATGGAAAACTTATGGGATAAGCTCCCTTTGACTCCCAAGCATATTATAAATCATTTTCCGCTGAAAGTCAAGCATTTTTTTCTGCGATTCTGCGCAAATTCCGGCTTCAGCGGCGATCTTTTGCGCATCAAACACTTGTTTTGTTGCATTTTCTGCACATCATCTTTTTTTCGCAGATACGAAGAAAACATCGCTTTGTCGCGCTGAAATCGCAAATCGGACAGCGGATGCCTCTCCGATTGTGCAGAGATGCGCAAAATGCCCGTGGCGCCTGAAAAAACAGCCTGTTTTTTCACTTTTTAGGTGCAAAATTGCTCCGCTTTTTCAATATTTTTCTGGTTAAAATGACGGTTTTTTCATTTACCATATCGTGTGTATTTTCTGCGCGGAAAACACAATATCTAGTAGCACTTTTCGGAACATCCGGCTGTTATCCCAGATATTCGGGCTGTGCGCTCCGTTTTTGGGTTCATTACACATTTTGCCCCGCAAAACAAGGTTTCGGAGCCTGAAAGCTGCTTTTGCGCACTTTTGGGCAGCAAATGGGAGAACGATCCGCCGTTTTTTCTCATAAATTTTTCTGCCCGACGGAAAAACAGCTCCATTTTCCGGCTTTCGGGCAGCGATGGGCAAACGGGTATTCTATGCTCCGTTCGGCCGCAAAATGCCGGTTTTCAGACTTTTTTTCCGTTTCCTCTTTACAATCCGGTGAAAATCGTGTATAATAGTGTTATATATCTTGAAATCGGAGGTTGTCCAATGGAACTGAAATATAAGCGTATCCTTCTGAAGCTCAGCGGTGAAGCGCTCGCCGGCGACAAAAAGACCGGCCTCGATTACAATGTCATTACTCCGATCTGCCGCGCAGTCAAGCGCTGTGCCGATGCCGGCGCACAGATCGGCATTGTGGTCGGCGGCGGAAACTTCTGGCGCGGACGCTCCTCCGGTGCGATGGACCGCACCAGAGCAGACCACATCGGAATGCTTGCAACTGCCATGAACGCCCTCGCCCTTGCAGATGCACTGGAGCACCTCGGTGCAGAGGTTCGCGTTCAGACCGCACTCAGCATGACCAATGTTGCGGAACCATATATCCGCAGCCGTGCAATCCGCCACTTTGAAAAGGGACGCATCGTCATCTTCGGCTGCGGCACCGGCAACCCGTTCTTCTCGACCGATACTGCCGCTGCACTCCGCGCTGCGGAGATCGAAGCCGACATCCTCATGAAGGCTACGATGGTTGACGGCGTATATGACAAGGATCCGAACAAGTATCCCGATGCAAAGAAATATGAAACCATGACCTTCACGCAGGTCGTCAACAATCAGCTCGGCGTCATGGACTCTACCGCTGCCGCCATGTGCCGCGACAACGGTATGACAATGCTGGTCTTTGACCTGAGCCGTCCGGATAATATCTATGATGCCTGCACCGGCAAACAGCTCGGTACGCTGATCCTGCCGGAATAAAAACTGTCTCTGCACCATACTATTATATGGTATTATTATTTTTGTTAAGGAGATGAATCCAAATGATCGAAATTCTGAAAGAAAAACTGGATGCTTCCGAAAAGGCCATGAAAAAAGTGGTTGACCGTCTGCAAAAGGAATACGGCTCCATCCGCGCAGGCCGCGCCAATCCTGCTGTGCTGGATAAGATTCCGGTCGATTACTACGGTGTGCCGACTCCGATCAATCAGCTTGCATCCGTTTCTGTCTCGGAGGGACGCAATCTGCTGATTACCCCGTTTGATCCGACCACGATCCGCACGATCTCCAAGGCGATCCTTGCCTCTGATCTTGGTATCACCCCGACCGACGACGGCAAAACCATCCGCCTTGTGTTCCCGCAGCCGACGGAGGATCGCCGCAAGGAGCTTGCAAAAACCGCAAAGAAATACGGTGATGAGGCAAAGGTTGCGGTCCGCAACGAACGCCGCGATCTCATGGACAAATTCAAAAAGCTGAAGAAGGATTCCGAAATCACCGAGGACGATCAGAAAAATGCCGAGAAAAAGGCGCAGACTCTGACCGACCGCTATACCGAGGAGATCGACAAGATTGTTTCCGAGAAGGAAAAAGAGATCATGAGCCTGTAATCAAGGCGCTTTCTAGGAGTTTATTATGGCAAAGCAACCCATGACACCGCCCGTGCCGGCGGACATGATGCCGAAGCATATCGCAATCATCATGGACGGCAACGGCCGCTGGGCAAAAAAGCGCGGAATGCCGCGTACCTACGGACATATCGAGGGTGTCAAGACATTCCGGAAAATTTCCCGCTATGCACTCAATATCGGTGTGCCGTATATCTCGTTTTACGTCTTTTCAACCGAAAACTGGAACAGACCGGAGGACGAGGTACATCAGCTCATGAATCTGATGCGAAAGCAGCTCATGGATGCCCGTGTGTTTACGGAGGAACGCACAAGGCTGATCCTGCTCGGCGATCGCAGCGGCTTCGATGAGGATATCCGGAACGGCATTTCCAATCTGGAGGAGGATTCACGCGATTATGAGAACATGACAATGGGCATCGCCGCAAATTACGGTTCCCGTCATGAGATCACAAGCGCAGCCAGAGAGCTTGCACAGCTCGTCAAGGAAGGCCGGCTCCAGCCAGAGGAGATTACCGAGGATCTGATCTCACAGCATCTCTATACAAAAGAGATGCCGGATGTTGATCTGCTGATCCGGCCGGGCGGCGAACAGCGCATCTCGAATTTCCTGCTTTGGCAGTGCGCATATGCGGAATTCTATTTCTGTGATACATTCTGGCCGGATTTTGACGAGAAAGAGCTGGATAAGGCTATCATAGAGTTCGCCCGCCGCACAAGACGCTTCGGCGGACTGTGATCCGGCATGAATGCGGAAACCGCTGCATATCATAGAAGCAGCCGGCATTCCCAAAAGGTTGATTTGTTTTGATTTGTATTTGCCGCCATGCTGCAAATGCAGATATGAATTGGATTGGAGGCGCGGCGCACTCTGTGCCGCAAACACATAATTATGGTCACACGTTTGATTACCGCTGCGATCGGCATTGCAATCGCACTGATCGTTCTGTTTCTGCATAATACGATCCTTCTGCCGATCGCTGCCGCCATCATCTCAGTCATGGCGCTCTACGAATACCTGCGCGTCAATAATCTGCTGCGCTATCATCTTTCTTCCACTTCTGCGCTTGTCTATGCTGCACTGCTGCCGCTGATACAGGTCGGCATCGCCGCAAGATACCGCAGCATGATGATGATTGCAGCAATCTGCTGCGTGCTGTTTGATTATGTCCGCCATAAGAAACGCATGACAGACCGCACATTCTTTGCGTTTCTGACCGGTATGTTCCTGATCCCGCCGGCAATGGCAGCCGCCGTCACGCTCAACAACACCCATGAGACACACGGTGTCGCATATCTGGTGCTGGCACTCGGCGGCGCATGGATCGCGGATTCCGGCGCGTATTTCATCGGCACCGCATTCGGCAAGGCAAAGCTCTGCCCCGCCATCAGCCCGAAGAAAACAATCGTCGGCTTTATCGGCGGCATCTGCGCAAATATCGTATTCTTTACTGTGTTCAGCGGCATTTACTGCTCGATCATGACGAAAAAAGGCGTCACAATGGGCGTAAACTGGTTTGCAGCCGTGCTCATCAGCATGGTCTGCGCAGTGCTCGGTACGCTCGGCGACCTCGCCGCATCCACGCTCAAGCGTCAGCTCGGCATCAAGGATTACGGCGATATTATGCCCGGTCACGGCGGTGTGCTCGACCGCTTTGACAGCGTGCTGCTCGTTCTGCCGTTCTTCACGGCATTTGTGCAGGCAACCAATTTCTTTGAATTATCGTAAAAAAAGGAGCTTCATCTATGACAAACAGTGTTGCGATTCTCGGCTCGACCGGCAGTATTGGCACACAGGCAATCGAAGTTGCGCAGAAGCATAATATCCGCGTGACGGCGCTTGCAGCCAATACCCGCGTGGATGAGCTGGTGCAGCAGGCGCGTCAGCTGCGCCCGGAGCTGTTGTGCATCGCAGATGAATCCCGTTATCCCGCACTGAAAGAAGCGGCAGCCGGTCTTGGCTGCCGCCTTTTGGCAGGAATGGACGGTTTATGCGAAATTGCACGGCACGAAAGCACCGATACGCTGCTCAATTCCGTAGTCGGCATGGTCGGTCTGCTGCCGACGCTGACCGCGATTTCTGCAAATAAACCGATC
>JAFYBM010000065.1 GCA_017540225.1 Oscillospiraceae bacterium
CCAGCAGCAGATTTTCAACGGAAGTCGCAGCAGGAGAAGTATATTTCCCGTAGTCGCCGGCATCGTACCAGCCCTGCGTGAGATCAAAGGTTTCCGCATCCGGATTGCTGCGGTCCGACCACTTTTTCACCTGCGCATCGTTCGGATGCAGATTTTTTCTTGCGAAATCTCCGGCATAGGCTTCATCCAGATCAAGCCCCTGCCGCTGATAATAATAATATTTCGTCATGTCGCTGAGCAGGCTGTCATAGATCCGGTCGCCGATCTCAAACGTGAATGAAGTCAGCGTATCGGTTTTCAGCCCGTTTTCGATATCCCGCGGAGAACGTGCTGATGCAGATAATCCGGCATCCGGTATGCGGATGAAGTATGTCCCCGGCGTTTGCAGCGCATCGAAGTGAATGATATGCACCGATTCGCCGGACAAATGATCGTTCAGTTCGGCAGCAGGCAATGTCCCGTTCAGAACAATTTTTCCGGTTGATTTGTCAACGATTTCATAGGTCTTGCCGTCCAGCGAGCCGAATTTTTCAAAATAGCTGATGCGCGCAGTTTTTGCACCGTGCGTGCTGTACCCGACCTGATTGACCTTGATAAACGGATACTGCCGCTCGTCATCGGGAGAAGAAATCTTCACATTCCGGAAAGAGACCGTTTCGCCCTTTTTGACTGCTGATACACAGATTTTCCAGAGATTTGCAAGATCAAATCCGCTGTCAGGGTTCGCATCAAGCAGCTCTTTGATTGGCAGTGTATAGCTTGTCCAGTCCGTCTTTGCGATCATTTTTCCTTTATACGGTTCCAGATCCGTCCAGTAAAGAGAAACGGTATCGTCGTGACGGTGAGAACTGAGCCCGATCCAGAAGCTGAGCGGTTCCGTGCCGTTGCTTTTTGCTTCAAAGGAAAGCGTACCGTTGTAATAATAATCATACGCATCGGTCGTTGTCCAGCTTGTATTCGGCAGGATGTTCGCACCGCCCCAGCTTTCTGTCGTCCAGAGATTTTTGCCGTCGTTGTCGATCAGAATGGTTTGCAGCTGACAGCCCGGTGTTTCCTCTGCATTTCCCGCAAAGGCATGCTGTGCCGGCGCAGCGGTGACGAAAAACAGAACACTCAGGATGCATGCAGCACATTTCCGTGTTTTCATGATATTGTCTCTCCTTTCGCGGTGTCTTTGATTACATTATATCAGGATTCCGGCAGGCGCACAAGTCATTTTCTTTTTTTCTGCGTATGTTACAAAAACAGTCTTCACTTTTTTACGAATCGGATCATCAGACGGAGACTTGCTTGATCCATTCGTCGATCATACGCTGTGAAGTGCATGCTGTCATTGTATCGGAACAGTGATGCTGCGCGATCCCGTCAATATCAGACAATGCTTCCTTAGCATATTGCAAAACGGAGGAAATAGGAGAATCCGAAAGGATTCAGGAAAAATTGCCGCAATTATTTTATGAAACCGCGGATAACCGGATTTGACTTCCCGCTTTGTTTCGATTAGAATACAAAGTGAAAATGCATTTTTGAAAATTGAATATACGTTCGCGAACTGTATAACCGCCACACTACTATGTTATAATATTTGAAAGGACAAAAATCATGAAGAAGTTCAAGAAACTTACTACAGCAGTTCTCGCATCCGTTATGGCTATCTCTGCATTTGGTGCTCTCAACGCAAACGCTGCAGGTCCGTCTTTCACCAACCGCTACAGTTATCACGGTATTTCTTTTATCAGCAAGCATGCAAGCTGCAGCCTGCGTGATGGTTACCGTTTCAGCAACGGTTTTATGTGGTCCAACGGCGGTAAGATTTCCTTCCATGGATCTCAGAGCGTTATGGATACAGACAAGGTTGCATCTGCTACCTGCTCCGGCAGCGGCGAGATGCACGGCAGTGCACAGGGCATCAACAAGACTTGGTATTTCTGATTCGTTCAGCGCAAGGCGCTGCGGTTATTTCCGCAGTGCCTTGTTTTTATATAAGTACAATATATAAACAAAAGGAGCCTTGGCATGAAATATTTGAAATTATCAGCTATCATTTTTGCATTATCTCTTGCATTGACTGCTTCCGGCTGCGGAGAATCTCCTCAGACACTCTATAATCCGGACAGCACGGAGAGCAGCCGGAATACAGAGAACGAACAGGAACGTGCATCCTCCGAAGAAGATACGCCGCAGGATTCCGACAATTCCGAAATCAGTTCGGAACAGATCGGGGACAGCGGAGATGATGATTATTCCGAATATTACAAAGGCGATTCCAAATATCCGCTGCGGAATTTTATGACCAAAATGGCAGCAGAAGAAGCCGCTTCCGGCTTAGACGGATATGATGTCGTAGAACAAAGTCTCATGGATTTCACGGAATGTACGGATTCCGACTCCCTGAAACGGGTGGACAAAGAAAATCTTCCTGTTGATAACGGCATTGTAAAAATGGATCTGAATTTATTGATGTACTCCTATACTGATGATGCAGATTATAATATTCCTGCCGTCATGCTGCTGACGGTCAACGGAAAGCCTTATGATTTTTCTGTTGACGGAAAAAAGAGCAGCAGCGGTATTCTGACTATGGATATTCCGGTAGATACTGACATTGTTCTGCCGTTTGATATGTCAAATGTGCCCGTTCAGAAAGGTGAAAATGAAATGACGTTCTGGATCGTTCCTTACAGCACAGAGCGTGCGCTTTATCTTTCTCCGCAGTGTTTTACGGGCTACTGGGATGCAGAGGCAGCAAGAGACGGTGACGCACCTGCAGATTTTGCCGCAGAATCCTCGCTTTCCGTCAATACGGAATCAACGGACGGCAAAAGCAAGGATCAGCTTACCACTTACATTGCTTCGCTGGATAATTATGATCCGAAATATCGGGTAAAAACCGGTGATGACTTCCGCCATGTAACACTCAAATCGGATACAAAGTTCAGCTTCCCGATTCAGAACATCAATAATGACCTCGGACCGAGCAACCGCGCGGGCATCTGCCTTGCGCTGAACAACGGCAGACCGATGCCGGCTTTCGGCGGAAAAACTGCCGCAATCCTTTCTTTTTCCGATCACGACTATTTGAAAACCGTTGCGGTCGATTCCGATTTTCATGCAGGCGATCAGGCAGTTCTCCAGTTCTGTTTTCTGGAATATCAGAATGACAAACTGATGTTTGATCAATATATGAGTACGGTTTCTCCCGTATACGCTGATTTTACGGACTGACCGACGATGCTGCACATCAAATCTGTTTTATTATCCGTTGTTTTCTGCGGATTGTTTGTGTTCTGCCTGCTGTCTTCTTTCGGCACATTTTCCGGCAGGAGAACCGCAGCCGGTCAGAACCGCTTCGGCGGCTTCGGAGAGATCAGTGAGACCGGATGCCGGAGCCTCCGGTTTTACTATGATGATACGAGCTTCTATTATATTGCAAATATACCGAGCTTCCAGTACGATACTTCTGCGCTTTACAGATACGATCTGAAAACGGGGCAGGCATCTGCTGTGTGCCAGCGCGTCTGTTGTTCCCATCATTCGACAGACTGCCCGCTGTATCCGCTGACACAGAATGCTTCGCTGGAACTGATGAGCTATGCCGATCACGGTTTTATTACATCTTTTAAGACAGAAGATCTGTTTCAGATCTTTTTCTGGGATCCGTTGACGGACAGCAGGAAGCTGCTGCTTGATCTGCCGTATTATCAGGCGGTTTCCGACAGTGCAGGATTAGGCGGAAAATATGCAACGTACATGAACGACGGAACCGCCATGCGCCTGCGGGATGATCTGCTCATGATCGGCTACAACGGTGAGATGCATCTTTATGACAGTGAAATGCATGACCGCGGCTATTTCATCGCAAACGATATGTATAATCCGCTGCTGACCGGCGAATCACTCTGCTGGCTTGACATGAACGGCAATGTTTGCTGCTATTCGCTGACGACCGGAAAGACACAGCGGAATGTTCTGAAAGGCTTGCTGCCTTCACGGAAAAAATCCTCTGTTTTATATTATGATTATCCGTTTGTTTGGTACGCCTATGCGGGAAATGTCTATTTTCCGTATAAAGAGGCAATTTACGCCTATGATCCGGCGGCGGGAACGCTGACCGAGATCACAAAGACGGACAAACTCTCAAAGGAATCACCGTATGCCTGCCTTTTGACAGATAACCGGCTTTACTATCATCTGGACGGGATCGTGCGCTGTATGGATCTGGATGACGGCAGTGTAACGGAGCTTCCGGCATTGCCGCAGGTACCTGCTGCGGCTGTGCGGGATCTGCTGCTCACTGTACCGGCAGCGCCTTCCGGAGAATCCGGCGAGATCGGACTGTATGACCGGAACGGAAAGGCGGTATTGCCGTGATCTATGAATTGAAAAAACTGTTTCAGCGAAAAGAACTTTGGATCGTACTCGGATTAACGCTGCTTGCAATTCTGCTGCTTGTGCTGCGCGACCGTTCTTCACTTGCCGATGCCGGATCAAACAGCCAGAAAACCGCTGCTTATTATGATTATTCGCCGGAAGAAGCGCTTCCGCTGATCGAACGTGAACTGGAACAGCTCGGCAGCAGCGCCTCTGATATCAATTCATCCCATTACCATGACTGGCGGGTACTGTATCATATGAGGGATCTGGCGAAGGATTTTATTTCAGCAAATAAAAATGATCCGAATGTAATCCGTCAGATGTATAACGAAATGAACACGGCAGACAGTGATTTTGCAAGGCGTGATCTTGCACATGCAATCAAACTGTATAACCGTGTGCGGAATTATAAGCTCGCAGATGCTTCATCTATGGAATATTTTCTGCTGCTGCTGGAACAGGGCGGCTATTTTCACTACCTCTATCTCTTAGTATTATGTACGATGCTTTCTCCGCTGTTCTCTGCGGAATATGAATCCGGAATGTATCAGATCCTGTTCAGCTCCAAAAAAGGAAAAGCAGGATTGTTCCGGAAAAAAATCTGCGGCGGACTGCTTTGCATGGTACTGTTTGCATTGATCTACACTGCATTTACGTTTCTGCTGAGCTGGTTCTGGCACGGTATGAATATCCGTATGCTGTCTGCGGCATTGCAAAGCAGCGTATTGTTCCGGAATTGTCCGTATGCGCTGACATTTTTAGATTACGCGCTTCTGGTTTTTGCCATGCGTGCTGTGATCGGGGCATTTGTTCTGGCATTGACTGCACTGGTTTCCTGTTTCTGCAAAAAGAACGTGACCGTCTTTGCGATTTCCGGTATTACGACAGCAATTCCGATCCTGATCGCAAAACTATTTGAAAATGTGCCGGCGGTTCAGACTGTTCTGAACAGGCTTGGAATCATGCAGCTCTCCTATTTAAGCAATTATCTTACGGAATATAACACCGTGAATGTATTCGGTTTTCCGATCGGGCAGTTTTTGCTTTCCGTTCTCTGCACTTGCCTGCTGACGGCGTTTCTGCTGTCTGCTGCCTATGCATTCTGGACGAGAGACACCCGGCACAGAAGAATTTGAAGGCGGGGAATCTATGCTACAATTCAAAGAACTCACGAAGCAATACGGAAATTTCACTGCGCTGGACCGGTTCACGGTTGATCTGGAAAGCGGCATTTATGCGCTTCTCGGTCCGAACGGCGCAGGCAAATCCACGATGATGAATATTCTTGTCGGACTGATCGCTCCGACAAACGGATGTATTTATTATGACGGCACTGATATCAGCAAAATGGACGATAAATTCCGCGATATCATCGGCTATATGCCGCAGTATCCGGGATTCTACCCGAATTTCACCGCAATGGATCTGATGCGCTATATGGCACAGATGAAGGGAATCCCGCGGAAGGATGCGGAAAAGCGCTGCCTGAAGCTGCTCGAATCTGTCAATCTGACAGAGAAGAAGGATGCAAAGATCGGAAGCTTTTCCGGCGGTATGCGTCAGCGTCTCGGACTTGCACAGGCACTGATCAACGATCCGAAAATTCTGATCTTAGATGAACCGACTGCCGGACTGGATCCGAAAGAGCGCGTGCGCTTCCGAAACATGGTGCGCCGGCTTTCCGATCAGATCACGGTGATCTTCTGCACACATATTGTTTCGGATATCGAAACGATCGCAAAAGAGATTTTGCTGATCCACCACGGAAAGCTGCTGAAAAAGGCGGCAATCCCGGCGTTAGTCGAAGAAATGCAGGGAAAGGTCTGGGAGGTCCTGCCGGATCAGGACGGAATCGAACATCTGCTGGACGAATATCCGCGTTCCAGTCTGGTCAGCAGGAATATGCAGACAGCGGTTCGCATCGTGAATGATACGAAGCCGCATCCGGACGCAGTTTCCTGCAAGCCTTTGCTGGAAGATGTGTATCTTTATATGTTCGGAGACGATGCATCATGAGCAGAACAGCAGCCGCATATCAATATGAAATGAAAAAACTGCTCTTTGCAAGAAAAGGCTGGCTGATCCTGCTCTGCACTGTTCTGCTGCAAATCGGAATTGCCTGCTTTGCAAAGCCGTATCAGTATTACAGCTTCGACACGCAGCTTTATAAAGAATATGCGGAACTTTATGCAGGGCCGTATTCCAAAGAAACCGAACGCATTATACACGCTTCACTGATTGTTTCAGAGCGGCTCGGTGAATACAAAATGGAATACGAGGAGCTTTCTTCTGAGGAAATGCGGGAACAAAATCAGAAAATGATGCTTGCAAACCTGAAAACCGCGGCACTCAATGAGATCCAGAATAAATATGCACAGCTTTCCGCCTGCAAAGAATACGCGCCTGAAATGACCTATGATATTGAAGCAACAGAATATTTTCAGAAATTCGGTATGAACTGGGCTGCACTGATCGGCATGGCTCTGCTGCTTCCGCTTCTGATGCTCGGTGATGCAAACTGCGGTATGGAACAGATCTTATTCCCGACAATCACAGGGCAAAAACGGATCACACTTGCAAAACTGCTGACTGCCTGCTCGGTTTCCGCTGCATTGATGCTGCTGTGTACGGTGCTGCAATGGGGGATCTTTTCCGTTCGCTGGGATTTCGGAACACTGGCTGTGCCGGTACAAAGCCTGACCGGGTTTGGATCCTGCACGATCAAAAGCAGTATTTCCGGCTGCATGATCCTGTTCGGCATCATCCGGATTCTGGCTGCACCTGCGGCAGCACTGCTGCTCTGCCTGCTTTCTGTACTGATCCGCAAAGAGCCTGCTGCAATTACGGCATGGGCGGTTTTGATCGGATGCAGTGCGATCCTTGCCTCAAAAATCAGCGTGTTTCCGGTATTTTCATTATACAGCGCACTTTCCGGACTTTCTGCCGCCAAAACACTCTCCGGCGTTGATACCGGATTTCTGATTTTCTTTCTGCTTTTGAAAACAGGTCTGCTGCTGTGCGGTACATGTGCTGCCGCTGAAAAGAAAAAATAGCTTCTTCGGAAAGTGAATATTGAGAAACCGCCGTCTGCGTTATTTGTTGCAGACGGCGATCCATTTTTATGCATTTTTTGATGCAGTTTGCCGCAGACAGGAACAGCGTGCTCAAATATACATCGCATCGTTGACGGTGATATAGTCCAGCGGCGGCTCAAAAACGCCCTTGTGCCGGTCACCGCGGAAAACTTCCTGTCCGTTCCGGTATGCAATGACCTGTGTCATCGGGAACGGCACCCAGACACCGCTGTCAAGCGGTTTGGTCGAGAACAGGATCCCGTTTTCCAATCGCTTGAAGCACAGCGTATTTTTCAGATTTTTGTGGACATAGAGCAGATCGCCGTCATAGATCATCAGATTCAGCTTATTGCGCGGCGCATGGTCGGCAATGAACCGGTTGATCGCTTCAAAGCGCTCGCGGTCTGTCGGGATGCCGCCGGAAAGCTGATGATTGACCGCATCCATCATGGAGAGGAAAAAGCGCTCGGAATCGGTGTCGCCCTGCTGCTGCGCGGCATAGCGGTAATTGTGTTCACCGTGAAAGATCGTGCCGTTGTGGATCATCGTCCACTCTCTGCCGGAATCGTCCATGCCGCTGAACGGGTGACAGTTTTCCTCTCTGACCGTGCCGACCGTCGCATAGCGGATATGCGCAAGCAGCATGTTCTGCGGCTGCATCGAATCAATGAAATCAGCGAGAAATGTGCTTTCGTTTGCGCTGACGGCTTCGCGCAGAATGACTCTGACGCCATCCTCATACATCATGCCCCAGCCGTGCGGATTTGTCACGCTGTGGGCATAAAATGCTTTCAGATACGCAGAAATATCTGTCTTTTTGGATGCTGTGAAGCCGAGCAGCTCGCACATATTTCCCACCTTCCTTCATCTGCTGATACAGCAGCAGGCATTGCTGTATGTCTGCGGCTGATACCGTTTGTTTTTCTCAAATGCAATGACATTCCGTGCATCTTCATATTCAGAAAAATACACTTCCATTTTATGCAGGATCTCGTCAGCCTGTTCCGTCAGCGCGGCATCCGGTTCAAGCAGCGCTGCATTTTGATGCGCGCTGACCGCCTGCATCTGCAATTCCGGCGTAAAATCAAAATCCGGCAGCGAGAGCAGATACAGCATCAGCAGATGCGCAAATTGCAGATCGCGCGCATCTATGCCGAGCGGCGCAGCAGGATTCAGGTCAAACATGCGCAGTTCGATATGGTCAACGCCGTTTTCGGCGAGACTTTCCAGCGAGTTGACGCCGCGCGGTTTCAGCCGGACAGGCAGATACAGTTCACTCGCCGAATGCAGCGATCCGCTGCGGATATATGTCCGGATGCTGTCCGTGAAGCTTTGCAGATTCCGGTGATCGAGCACCGGCAGCGATTGATTCCAATAGCCGCGCACGCTGTTTCGCATGGAGGCATACGGGCTCTTGATGATCCCGCGTTCGCCGGATTGATCGAGCGATGCGTCATAGTAGGGACTTGCAGCCGTCAGCATGACAAGCAGCCAGCTGTGCCGCATGAGCTGCTTATAGAGCCGCAGATAAAGCGCGTCGCGAAAGCGGTTTGGATCTTCATTTTGCGGATTCAGCGCGCGCAGACATGCTTCGGAAAACGAGAAATTGAAGTGAATGCCGGAAAACAGCATCAGCTTTTTGCCGTATTTCTGTTCCAGATATTCGCGGTACAGCCGCTTGGAAGAATGCCTGCCGCGAAACGCCGCGATCGGAATTTCATCCTCGCTTTCAATATGCGGCGGATTACTGTAAAGCCAGAGATGCTCGCCCTGTTCTGCGAGGACAGCCCGCACATTTGCATCGAGCGCACCGAGTGCAGCGAGCGCCTCATCAATGCTTTCGCAGGGCGGCGTGACCAGCTCGATCTGATTTTCGCAGAAATCTCTTGTAATATGCGGATCATCGCCGAACGGATGCGGCGTCTGTGCCAGTCTGCCGAAGCTGTCCACGCGGAGCGTTTCGCGCTCGATGCCGAATTTTCCTTCAAAAAAATGACTGTTCATAGGCACACCTCAAATCGCTGCATACTGCTCGATATAGCTTCTGAGCGGCACACCGTTTTCGAGCCCGCTGAGCATATCATTTGCCGGATTGCTGTGCCTTCTTGCACGGTCATAGAGCGGTGCAAGCAAAGATTCCTCGTGAAGTCCGCGCGATTGCAGACCGTCCGATGCCAGATCCAGAATGCGGATCAGCTGGTGCTCGATCAGCGCATCCTGTATAAAACATGGCTTTTCGCGCTTGGACAGCAGCTTTTGCAGCTCTGCCGCACTGAAGCCGTGCCGGTAGATCACAGTGTCCTTTTCCAGCAGCTCCTTCAGTTCCGGCAGCCGCTCCTTCAGTCCGGTGTGGAATGCGGCAACGGTCAGCGCCTCGGAAAGCGGCTGACAGCAGGAACTTCTGTATTCGATCGTCCCGCGGAAGGTCAGATCCTCAAATTTGAATGTGCGCAGATATTCGAGATCCCCGATCTCCGGCGTGAACACGATTTTCTGATAGCGTTCGCCGTCAAAGTATTCGCCCTCGACCGTATCCTGCGAAAAATACTGATCGACCGGAACCGGCGTGAAATCAATGTATTTTCCGCCGCGCATCGTGCAGTAGATCGACTGTGTACCGATATAGTCGATCAGCTCGTCGATCGTCGTGATGTTCTGCTCAAACATACCGACATTGTGCGGATTATACCCCTGCATGCTGCGCTCCCAGAGCATATTCCGCACGCAGAGCCAGTCCGGATAATCCGGCAGATAGGAATTTGCAAACAGCAGCGATTTGTACGGCTCCAGCAGACCGAATACATTGATGACATCGGTCAGGTCATCGAAGCGGACGTCCAGCTGCACCTGTGATGCGCTTGTGAATGTGCCGAAATCCGGACGCTGATGAAAGCGCATTTCGACCTCATCGGCATGCTGCGGATACGAGTGCAGATAGTGATAGAGCATCCGGTAGCGCTCATTCTGGATCGGCTGATTGCGGTTGATGTTGGCGTTCGGGTGAATGCCCATTCCGGTGAGGGTATAGCCGCTTTTGCCGAGTTCGCTGTTCAGGAAGCGCGCATATGCTTCAAAGCGCGCCTTGACTTCCAGCAGATCGTGTGCCTTGCCGAAGGACAACTCCAGATTGGAGTAGCAGCAGTCAAACGAGAGGATATCTCCGGTTGCTTTGTCCTGCGCGGAAGTGAAATTGCCGTCTGCGCCCCGTCCGGTGATCTGAAATCCGAAATGCGCTGCAAACTGCTCCGCTGCCGCAAGCGCGACCTTTTCGTCAACAGGTTCATTTGCCAGATTCACAACAGGCATTTCAATTTCAACGCCGATACAGTCCGGTCGTTGCTTTTGCGTCGGTGCGATATATTTGTCATAGATTGCTTGTCTGAGTGTAGGATCCATGATTCTCACCTCTGATTTCAGCATCGTGCGGTTTGCATACTGATTCGGTATGCTTTATTATAGCACATATTTCATACAGAGTCAATAGGTTTTAGGAATTTAACGCGATATATTTTCACATGCCGCTTTTATAAAAAATCCGCCTGAACCGAATGAAAGCTCAGGCGGATCAACACGTGAAGGATGCGGTGTCCTTTTTATGAAAGCAAATGATACTTTTTTGAGGGACATCGCGGTGTTCTCAGCAAAAAGAATGGAGGTATTCTGTAGGCTTCGGTCGTGTGCATCAACATCGTCCGGCTTTCCACATTCGCTCTGTACAAATGGGTACCGGGCGGAACATGCGCTGTGACAGTGTTTTTTTCGGAAACATTTGTACAGCTCCTTTCGTTTGGTATGGCTTTATTATAGCACAGGCGCAGGCGTTTGTCCAATGCGAAAAAGTCATTGCGGGTGATAGTTTCAGGCTATCACTCCGCGCATGCAGCAAAGAGATCCTGCCGCAGCTTTGCAGCACATTCCGCGCGGCTCCTGCCGACCGCCTGCCACAGAATCTCGCCGTTTTCATCCGCAATATTGAGAAAAATGCCGTCGCACTGTCCCCAGCCGTAGAGAATGTGCCGCTTTCCGTTCAGTTCAAAGCTGCATTCCTCGCCGGATTCTGCGCAGCGCAGCAGTTCTGCGCGGTCTGCAATCTCTTGTGTTATGCTTTGCATAAATCTTTCACGACCTCTCCTGCGATGATCAGCCCGACAACCGACGACACAAATGCGGTGCTGCCCGGAATATCGCGCCGCTCGGTGCATTTGTGCTGCGCACCCGGCGGACAGATACAGTGCGTCCGGCAGGAGATCGACATATCCTCGATCGGGCGTGTCGGTGTTTCCTCGGAATACACGACTTTCAGCTTTTTGATCCTGCGTTTGCGGCATTCGATCCGCATGACCTTCGCAAGCGGGCAGACCTTCGTTTTGTAGATATCCGCAACACGGAATGCCGTCGGATCGAGCTTGCTGCCCGCACCCATGCTGCTGATGATCGGGATATGCAGTTCCTGCGCTTTCATGACAAGCGCAAGCTTTGCCGTGACCGTATCGACCGCATCCACAATATAATCATATTCTGCAAACGGAAATTCATCGGCATTCTCCGGCAGGAAAAAGCATTTGCGGATCCGGATATCCGTATCGGGATTGATCTCCTTCATGCGCTCTGCCATGACCTCTGCCTTATACTGCCCGACCGTTTTTCTTGTTGCAATGATCTGGCGGTTGAGGTTTGTCAGGCAGACCTTGTCGTCGTCGATCAGGTCAAACGCACCGACACCGCTGCGGACAAGCGCCTCACAGACATATCCGCCGACACCGCCGATGCCGAAGACCGCAACACGCGATTTTGCAAGCTTTTCCATGTTTTCCTGTCCGAGCAGCAGCTGTGTTCTCGAAAACTGATTCAGCATCTTATCCCTCCGAAATGATTTGACAAAGAATATCCGTGAACTGTTCGATCTCC